>NZ_LECR01000026.1:29293-29526 GCF_001602625.1 Sodalis-like endosymbiont of Proechinophthirus fluctus | reverse complement strand
CTTAACGATTTGGAGCCCGAGCTTACCAGTTTAGCGCTGTATGGCGAATTCGAGTCCGAATTGCGCATTGCAGGTGTGGAGGAGATGACCCAATGGTGCGCTTGGGTAAATACACTCGCGCACCGCCAGGGATTACCGCTACTGAGTGCCGATGCTTGGCCGACGCTGGTGCGACAGTCGGTCCGCTACAGCGGTGATCAGTGCCAGCTGCCATTATGTCCGCAGTGGCTCAT
>NZ_LECR01000026.1:26729-29268 GCF_001602625.1 Sodalis-like endosymbiont of Proechinophthirus fluctus | reverse complement strand
CGGCTCCCAGCAGGCGCTGACCGCAGCGGCGTTTACCGACAGTGAACGCACCCGTGTCTGGCGCGAGAGTTATCTCAGTGAGCGTATGCAAGACGAAATCGCCGAAGGCCAGATCATGGTGGAAACCGAGGGGCAGGTTATCGGCCAGGTCAATGCCCTTTCTGTGCTGGATTTTCCGGGCCACCCGCTGCCGTTCGGTGAGCCATCGCGCATTAGCTGCGTGGTCCATTTTGGCGATGGAGAAATCAATGACGTGGAGCGCAAGGCGGAACTGGGTGGTAATATTCACGCCAAGGGCATTATGATCATGAAGGCGTTTTTAATGTCGGCGCTGAAACTCAACCAACAGATGCCCTTCTCCGCCTCGATGGTCTTCGAGCAATCCTATAGCGAGGTAGACGGGGATAGCGCCTCGCTGGCGGAAGGGATAGCACTGATTAGTGCCCTGGCGAATAAACCCATCAATCAGCAAATCGCCGTCACCGGCTCAGTGGATCAATTCGGCCGCGTACAGCCCATCGGTGGTATCAATGAGAAAATAGAAGGCTTCTTTTCCCTGTGTCAGGCGCGTAAGCTGACCGGCGCCCAAGGGGTTATTTTTCCTACCGCTAATGTGCGTCATCTTTGCCTCAATGACGATGTCATCGAGGCGGTACGCGAAGGGAAATTTTCCCTCTGGGCAGTGGAAACTATCAATGAAACGTTGGAAATCTTGACCGCGATGCCGTTTGACCATGACAAGCGTCCAAGTCTTCTTGCTTCGATACGCGAGCGTATCGCCAATGTTAATCTGTACGAACGGCAACGTTTGCCCTGGGGCTTCCGCTGGCTAAACTGGCTTAACCAGAGCTAAGAGAATTGTCAGCGGCCTGCAGGTAATGTGCGGGACTTAATAATTAAGGTTTAGAGAAATATGGTAGATAAATGCGAATCCTATACCAAAGAAGATCTGCTGGCGTCCAGCCGCGGCGAATTGTTCGGAAAAGAGGGACCGCAGTTGCCGGCGCCGAATATGCTGATGATGGATCGGGTGGTTAAAATGACCGAAGATGGCGGTAATTACAATAAAGGTTTTGTAGAAGCAGAACTAGATATTCACCCGGATATGTGGTTCTTCGGCTGCCATTTTGTCGGCGATCCGGTGATGCCTGGCTGTTTGAGTCTGGACGCCATGTGGCAGTTAGTGGGTTTCTATTTGGGATGGCTGGGCGGCGAAGGCAAAGGTCGCGCACTGGGCGTAGGCGAAGTGAAATTCACTGGGCAGATTTTGCCGAGCGCGAAAAAAGTGACTTATCGCATTCATTTCCGCCGTGTGATTAATCGCAAGCTGGTGATGGGCATGGCTGACGGCGAAGTGCTGTGCGACGGTACCGTCATTTATACCGCGAGCGATTTGAAAGTCGGCCTGTTTAAAGATACCGCGTCTTTCTGATGCTTAACCGCCGGTATGGCGTCGACTTCTGCCGGAGCGTGCCGGCGGCATCCGAAAAAACCTCAGCGCCAGATGGAGGTTATTCTCTAGTGACAGATCAGATGACAGACTGGTCTTCCATGGCTTTGCGCCAGCCTCTCAACTAGTGAGAGCATTCGTTAAATAATTAATATGAAAAAAGCTCACAGGTACAGGTACGCCCTGATAGACCCGACCCTGCTTTATAGCCGCGTGAATGAGCATGTTCTCAAGGCGATCTCTTTTTTGTCTTTTCATAGGGATATCCCTCATCATCTTGACTGGTTAAAAGAAAACGGTAACCTCTAGCAATGAGAATACATCTAATCTTCAACGAGAAAATCACCGAATATCAAAACACTACGTCATCAAATTGTCATCTAGGTATAGCAAAATTGACAAATCTCTCTCAGCCCTAAAAATAACGCGGGTCGGGATAATCTGCTGAGGTTTCCTCTTGTGTCGGCAACCTCAGCGTACGCCGGCTACTATAGCTAGCAGCTAATGTAACTATTTACAATAAATAACTATTATTTTATAGCTACAAATTCTTTCGCTGCCTACGCCCGACCGTTTTCTAGCCCTGTGTTAGCGTACGTGCCAGCGCGTCATGGATATCCTTTTCCTGGGGCATAGTCCAGGTTAAACGGCTGTCGGATGATGCGTCCGTCGTGGGTCAGAATCTACACCCCTGGACGACTGCGGGCCCATTGTAACGGCCGCGGAGACCGGTGATGGTCACTGCTAGTTGGTCGCTGTCACCACTGCCGCCGATGGGTTGCAACACCAAAGTCCCGTTAGCACGGCGCTTAAATTCGCCACCAGCGATTGCTATAACTGCTGTTCAACGGACTGGCCGACAGATTATTGCGGGCCGTGATGTACTGCACGGCACTGTTTGATGGACCAATTCGTTTCCGGCCAGAAAATCTGCGACCGGATACCTGTGAGACTCAAAGTTGCCGACGGGCAGCGTGGCTGTCGGCGCGAAATGACGTGGCGAACTATCCCTGCCCCGTTGGAGGCGCAGCCCGTACTGGATCCGCCGGCGCTCAGCTAACCCAAACGATCGCTGTCCAACTGGATACG
>NZ_LECR01000026.1:25761-26705 GCF_001602625.1 Sodalis-like endosymbiont of Proechinophthirus fluctus | reverse complement strand
CGAAGCTAACGGTGGCACGTCCAACAGTTTAAAATCCCGCGATGTCTCTTCGCTTCGCCAGATCCCTGGGTTGCAGCTGAATATAGGCGATGGATAACAGGGTACATAATCCCAATACCCTAATCCTTTCCCCAGCATCCTGCGCGCGATGCGGTGATCGAGAAACGGCCTGGTATCCAATTAGTCGGTCAAGTTAACCTACAATTTAACACCGTAATCCTCTGCCAGCATGAATTCGCTTTTCTGCGCCAGTTTTTTCATATTTATTCTTGCCTTTCTGCCGATCGCGCGCTTTGACCACCAGACGGTTGGTTGGTGTCGCCAGGCTGCTAGCCGCTAGGTGGCGTTAATCACATAATACAGCCGCTAACACACGCTCGGGTTCCACTCTTTTCGGCACCACATACTCCTAAATAACCACCCAGCTGCTGTAACGATCTATAGCAGCGGTATTATATTCCGGCAGATCGGCGTTATAGCTGGTAAAAATACAGCTTTTCCCGTTCGATCCATGTTTTTCAGCGAGCACACATTCTTGTGCAGGCGGTTAGTGAAACTTGTGCAGGCGGTTAGTGAAATCAGCGGCGATTTGTCCTTCCATTGGCCAAGCACGACGGTAGTGGGTTTCCCGCCATAAAGTAATTATTACTTATCGCAGTCCAGCAAGTTGTTTTTGACTTTGAAACTGCATTCTGCGCGCAGCATCAAAACGCGCCGAGCAGTGCTGGCAAGGAGCTGAACAACAGACAGCCGCCAGCCGTCTAATCAGCTTTTCATGACCCAGACGAACTGATTGTGCAGGGCGATAACACCGTTTCACTCTCAAGGTGTTCACCGTAAAGTAGTTTGCTCATAATCGTCCCGTGAGATCATCCCGGCAGCGGATTTATCAGCTGCGCGCCACCTCGCCTATCTGGAAGGTAATCAATGCAGAGACGCTAGCG
>NZ_LECR01000026.1:21352-25715 GCF_001602625.1 Sodalis-like endosymbiont of Proechinophthirus fluctus | reverse complement strand
AAGCCGTAAAAGCGTGACGCCGTTTGCGCCAGGTACGCTAGCGCACTCTTCGCGCACCATCTCTCTTGCCATAGCGTCTCATCATGGCGGAAAACCCCTAACACAGGCGAGTAATCGGCCATGGATCAGAGCTACTTCAATCAGCGGCGTGGAGTTTCCAGCGGGAGCACAGCAAGATGGAGGCGGCGAGATTCTCCTTTAACGCCGGCTTGAACCACGGCGTCGCGATAGCCACACCGGTGTGCAGTCTGCTGCCGCTCAAGTCAAGCGACAGTATTACCGAGTTTGCGGTCCAGATAGGTCTGGATGCGGATATCGGGTAGCTGGCGGTCGGCATAGGGCCGGATACACACTGTGCTGGTAAAAACCTATCGACGATGGCATTCTTGACCTTTAAGTGCGCTATACTGGCTGTTGCGGATTACCGCGTTGGTACCGCTGAAATGCATGGAGAAACGTTTATCCACCGTAAACAGTGACGGCTAGTCTACCGCCACGCCTGCATACCGCGATATAAGTCGCCATATTGCTACCGACACTGAACTCATTCAGTGGCAGGACGATGCACGACGTCAGACAACTCTACAACAGCGCGCGGTAATAAAGCAGCCGGCTGTCGGCCTGAAAATGCACACCACTCAGCGCAATTTTACACGATGCAACCCCCAGGGATTCCAGCTCGTTTTTCAATAGTTCTTCCAGACCTTATGTCGCAGTGACAAATAGAGAATTCATCCGGTCTCTTATTATTAATTAAAAAGAAAATCGTTACGCATTATAGCCAATCCTGCCCTATTGTCATAAAGTTGACTATCATCACAAATAGCACGGAGGCAGAATGAGTATTTTATCGCGTTTATTTATATGTACGCCCGGTGAAATCAATGCATGGGCTGCAGTTGTCGCATGTCCTATGTCCTGTCCGGGTCCGGCGCCGCAGGGTTGGCGTTTGATCGCGTTTTTATGCTCACCGACGCCGACTGTGCCTTTATCACTGCCCGTCAGTATCCGCGGACGTTATTATTCACCCCAGTGATACTGCCGAGTGGTTTGCACCTCACCACCCCCAATGGGCAAAGCCGCCGTGTGCTTTTTGCTGATTTTTCCGCGCCGCCACAGTCGGTTGAGGTCTGGGGGAATTATTTTACCGCTTATCCGGCGCCGAAGACCATCAATACCTGGCTTTCCAACTATCTTGAACAGTCGGTTATCCTTTGCTGGACGGGCGAGCGTAGCCACCGTCGGGTAAAACTCTTCCCGTCATCCCCCCGCTATCGTTCGCCGACGATTATCCTTATTTACTAATAAGCGAAGCGTCTTTTTTAGATTTACAACACCACTGCACAGTTGGTGTCACTCTGACCCAATTTCGGCCGAATCTGGTGGTGACCGGCAATGAAGCATATGCGGAGGATAGTTGGAATCATCTGCGTATCAGCGAGGTCGAGTTTGAAATGGTGAAGTCCTGTAGTCGCTGTGTTCTGATCATGGTCAACGTGGAACAGGGCCATAAAAATCCTAAAGGTGAGCCCGTTTAGCACCTTACAAGGCTATCGCAGCGCGGACGACGGCAACGTCTATTTCGGCCAGAATATTATCGTTCGCACCACCCGGTATCGTACAGGTTGGCGACAATATCAAGGTCCTGAGCACCAGTAAGCCGCGCCGCTATCTCGCCGGTAGTCTCGCGATCGCACCCGCGCCTTCGCCCCAGACTGCCGACGTGCCAGTGACCATTGTGTATCAGGACCGTCAATTTACCGGCAACCAACGGGATATTTTACTGGAGCAGTTGGAGCTACAGGGCATACGCATCCCTTACTCCTGTCGTGCCAGCATTTGCGGCACCTGCAAGGTGAAATTACTGTCGGGAAACGTTGCGCCGCTGACCGACAGTGCGACGGCATCAGCGCTGTGGATACTGTCTTGCAGTTGCCTACCGCGCGACGATGTATACCTGGAATAGGAATAGTGTTCGCGCGAGCGGCCCGGAGACCGATGACGCTTTTGCCAGCCTGATTTAGTATCATACCGCCGCTGCAAACTGCAAATCGTCCTGGCACGGCGTAGACTGCGGTCAGCCATGCATGATTTTATCAAGTCGCCAAGGGCTATCCGGAGGCCGTCCAGCGTCAGATAGGATTTGGTTAGCGCACAGGCGGGCGTTGTCGCCGGCCTGTGCGAAATGCTAGATTTTGGGCATTTTCTGTTTTAAAAAGCGCAAAGCCACCAGCGCATTGAGCACCAATTCAGCGCACATGGCATCGTTGAGTGGCAACGCCTAGCTTTTATCCTCAAATTGGTAATTAAAGTACGGCGTCGTTAACGCAAAAGTGCGTGCGCTCGAAAGCATCGTGGTCAGTATTTTCTCGCAAAAGTGCGAATGGAATACTAAGCCTTACAACAGATCAAGCATCATTCGATCTTGTTCAATATCGAAAAACCAATGCTAGTTATCGCCAGAGATGATCTTCATCCATTTACCTTTTATCACGTCGCCAATTCAGGTCCTGGTCGCTATATGGTAAACGTCATCTGCAGAGTAGGTAGTTTAATTAATATTAAGTTATCAGTAAATGAACAAAAGATAAAAAAAGATGCATAAGAAATATGCCTCCATCCCTCATTATATTGTCAATATTGGATAAATGTCTCTGACAATATCCTTTATCAAAAGTAGACCATGGAAAACAAAGCAAGAATAGATATGAATAATAGAAGCTAGCTCTAAGCCGCCAATTTTTCCCTGGCGGTGATAAGTGAATCGATACCAGCAATCTAGATAATCGGTAATTTACATTTTAACTTAGTGGATAATTTTCGGATAACTTCCGTGCCGTGCAATTGCAGCGATCTACTGCTAAAACTACCGGTTTAGGCACTATGTTCCAGGCTCTGTACCAGCTCTCGTCTCGTGGTGGTATTAATTGTAATGACGCCGTCTATATTATAGCGCACGAAACAATCGGCAACCTGGATCAATTCTTCCTCGCTCATTTCTGGGATATTTTTACCTATACCGGCACATATTTTTATAGTAGGATTACAGCTCCGTCTGCTTATTTTTATCGCCAATAACATATCATCCATCGCCTCGATAAATTACAGGATGTTTGTCCATGGAGTATTAAAGGATACGCCTTCTCCATGCAAATTAAATAATTGTCCCTTCCCTTCCCTTCCCTTCCCTTCCCTTCCCTGCCCTGCCCTGCCCTGCCCTGCCCTGCCTGAGGAGTATCTTTATTTTTACTGATATTGATACCCAGAACGCCGCCGAAATAGGATTTTTTGACATTCTCCACCAGGTTATCCACCCTGTGGTTATTGAAGCCCATGCGGTTTATCAAGGCCGCCGGCCTTCACCAGACGGAATAGACGAGATTTCTCATTGCCGGGCTGCACGCGAGGCCTGACAGTGCCCACTTCAATAAAACCGAAACCCATGGCACTTAAAGTGTCGGTGCAATCACCGTCTTTATCTAATCCTGTGGCCAGCCTATAATGGGGTTCAAAAGCGATATCCATACAGTTGACTGCATTGGTCGGTATCCGATTACCGTAACAGCTATTCCAGTGTGGTGCTAGCAATTTGCTTAAGCTGCCGAAAAGTCACTTCATAGTGCCGTTCTGGATAGAGCTGAAATAATATCTGCTTGATAAGCAGATATAACATGAGGTATCCCAATTCCCAATTGCAACTGGGGCGGCATTATCAATCATCGGCGCGGGAAAGGGGATCAATAATAGCTGTTAAAAACTATCCCTACGGACGAAAGCGCGTTGGCGCGCGGCGATAGCCCGTTTGTTCGCCCATCTATGCCCACGGACTATGCTTCGCGAGACAAGCAGCAATTCTCCGCCCGCGCCGGCCAAACTTAGTTTCCTACCCCTCCAGAGACAGTGCGGCGCCTCTCCTCCGTAGGGGGCGAAAAACCTCCGCAGCTTAAGCGTCGGCAAGCGCCTTGCTTATTTTCTCAAACAGATCCCCGGAGAGATTCTTAAGTGCCTTCAGTTGCTCCAGCGCCGCACGCATCAGACGCTGTCGCGGCACATCGTAGCGCTTGAGCCGAATCAACGGCTCGATCATCTGCGAAGCGACCTGGGGATTGCGAGTATTCAATTCGGTAAGCATTTCTACCAAAAAGGCGTAACCGCTGCCGTCAGCCGCATGGAACGCTGCCGGATTATTGGAGGTGAACGCGCCGATAAGCGCCCGAACGCGATTGGGATTATTGAGGCTAAAGGTGCGATGAGTAAGCAGCGATTTCACATGATCCAGCACGTCTTCTGCCGAACTGGTTGCCTGCAGACTAAACCATTTGTCCATGACCAAACCGTCATAGTGCCAGCGCTGGTCGAAATC
>NZ_LECR01000026.1:20924-21281 GCF_001602625.1 Sodalis-like endosymbiont of Proechinophthirus fluctus | reverse complement strand
CAGCGTGTCGGTCATGTTGTCGGCCTGATAGTATTGCTCTGTGGTAAGACGTACCGCACGATCGCGTTCGCCGAACACCAGATAGTGCAAACAGCAGTTGCGCAGAGCGCGCAGGCCGATATCACGGTGCTCTACCCGATACTCACCATATGGGTTGGCGCAATAAACCTCTAACAGTTCATTGCTAAGCTCGTTCGCTAGACAGTTGGTCAGTGCATCATGAACGCTGTGAATTGCCGCCGGATCCACGCTATCAAACAGACCGGCCATTTCATTCTCGTTCGGCAGAGTCAGTATCTGTGCTGCCAGCGCCGGATCCAGCTCCTGGTCAAGCAAAACCCTGCGGAAAGACTTAGC
>NZ_LECR01000026.1:5464-20895 GCF_001602625.1 Sodalis-like endosymbiont of Proechinophthirus fluctus | reverse complement strand
CCTGATAGCGAGCTACGTTTAAACGAATATAGATAGACAGTAAGTTTTGCGCTGCATCCCAGCGAGAGAAATCACTGGTGGCGAAGCGCATCAGGGTAATCAATTGTTGATCGCTATAGGGATAATCCAGCTTCACCGGCGCGGAAAATTCGCGCAGCAGAGAGGGGATGGGCAGCGAAGGCACATGATCGAAAATAAACGTCTGTACGCTATCGGTCACGTTCAACACCGAATTTACTAGCGCGCCGGATTGCTGTAGCGGGATTACCTGTCCATGGTTATCGTGCAGTTGGATATCCAGCGGAATGTGCAACGCCTGTTTTTCCTGCTGGTCTGGCGTCGGCGGCGTCATCTGAGCAACGTGCAGGGTATATTGCCCCAGCTCG
This sequence comes from Sodalis-like endosymbiont of Proechinophthirus fluctus, assembly GCF_001602625.1. Classification (GTDB taxonomy): domain Bacteria; phylum Pseudomonadota; class Gammaproteobacteria; order Enterobacterales; family Enterobacteriaceae. The sequence goes on along the minus strand of NZ_LECR01000026.1, from coordinate 20,509 downwards.
GCATTATAATCGTCGCGCACTGTCACCAGTGGTGTACCTGACTGGCTATACCAGCGGCGGAACAGCGTCAAATCGATATCCCCGGCCTCCTCCATCGCCACGACAAAATCTTCGCAGGTAGCTGCGCTGCCGTCGTGGCAGGAAACATAGCGGCGCATGCCGACCTGGAACTTTTCCTCCCCCAGCAGAGTATGCAGCATACGGATGACTTCAGCGCCCTTTTCATACACCGTCAAGGTGTAAAAATTATTTATTTCAATGATTTTATCTGGGCGAACGGGGTGTGCCATTGGGCTAGCGTCTTCAGCGAACTGTGCGCTGCGCATCACGCGTACATTATTAATTCGATTGATGGCGCGTGAGCCGATATCCGAACTGAACTCCTGATCGCGGAATACGGTCAGGCCCTCTTTCAGACTGAGCTGAAACCAGTCTCGGCAGGTGATGCGATTACCAGTCCAATTATGGAAATATTCATGGCCGATGACCCGTTCGATATTGAGATAATCCACATCGGTGGCGGTTTTCGCCCGGGCCAGCACATATTTGGCGTTGAAGACGTTGAGCCCTTTATTCTCCATGGCGCCCATGTTGAATAAATCGACCGCCACCACCATATAAATATCCAGATCGTACTCTAGGCTGAAGCGAGTTTCGTCCCAACGCATGGCGCGCTTGAGGGACGCCATTGCCCAGTCGGCGCGCTCCAGGTTGCCGCGATCAACAAATAGCTCCAGCGCGACCTCTCTGCCGGAGCGGGTGGTAAAGCTGTCGCATAATACATCAAAATCCCCCGCCACCAACGCAAAGAGGTAACACGGTTTCGGAAAAGGATCTTCCCAGATTACCCAATGCCGGCCATCACCTGTTTCCCCGTAAGCAATACGGTTGCCGTTGGAGAGCAGGAACGGATAGCGTTTCTTATCTGCCAAAATGCGCGTGGTAAAACGCGCCAGAACATCCGGACGGTCCAGGTAAAAGGTAATGTAGCGGAAACCTTCCGCCTCGCATTGGGTACAGAGCGCGCTGCCAGAAAGGTAGAGCCCTTCCAGGGCAGCATTGTTGGCAGGATGAATCAGTGTTTTGATAGTCAAGGTAAAAATGGCGGGCAACTTCTCAATGACCAATCCCGGGGTGTCTAGGTGATAATGCGTCCACTCCTGATCGTCTACCCGTAAACTCAGTAGATGTAAATCCTCGCCATTGAGCAGCAAGGGCACGCCGGACCGGCCCTGACGAACGACGGTGCTGACTGCCGTAACGGTGGTATTCTCTGCCTTGAGATCAAAATCCAGGTGAATATCGGTGATCGTATATTCCGGCACACGATAATCATGGCGGTACTTGGCTTGCGGCTGTTGCATCATAGTTAACCTTTAGGCATCAGTGTCGATTTCTGTCGTTAAGTCTATTCCTGTTAGTGGCAGGTTGCCATTATAAAGCCTGGCAAGAGCGCTAAAATGCAGCGTTCGCGCAAAAAAAAACAACGCGGACGAGTGAGAAAATCTACCAAATGACCGGGCTACTAACTCGCGGGACGGCACGTTTGGTCCCGACGTTATCACGATAATTGTTCTCTAATGTGACTACACTTATAGGATAACGCGGTTTTTTATAGTCGTTATCCTTTATCCGACTGAGATAATATATCGTAAAAGGATGCTTGAATGCACCGTGAATGTTGCTACCGATCCGATTTTAACGTCGATACTCGACACTGATACCTATACATTTCATATGCGGCAAGCCGTTTTTTCATCGCTACTATAATGTGACGGTGAGGAGCGTAGAGTGCCGCTGCCGCAAGGACGATCTTCTGAGGGAATACTCTGCCGACATCAGTGCCTAGACCGACATCAGTGCCTAGATTGAGGTGATGTTTAATTTGAAATTGGACCAGGAGGAGTTTGCCTACTTGCACGGATTGCCGCTTTTCCAAAGCGACTATCTCAATTGGCTGCGTCAGCTCCGTTTAAACCCGAACCAAGGTGTCCAGGTGTAAGTAAGCAATCACAACGGCAAACTCGATATTCGAATCACCGGCTTCCGCGCGACGCTATTTTATTAGGAAGTGCCGTTGCTCGCAGTGATAAGCAAGGTAGTGTGCCACCGCCACTTCAAGCCATAGCTGACGCGGTAGCGCAGCTGCGAGAAGATGCGCTATTTCGCCATCTCAGTGCGGATGTGGATATGTCCCGCTTCAGACTTATGGATTTCGGCACCCGGCGCTGCTTCTCGTGCTAGGTCCAGTTTGATTTAGTTGCCGAACTACAGCGTACGTTTCCCTACCTTATCGGCACCAGCAGCTACCAGTTAGCGTGAGGAATGCAGCCTGGCCTGCCGTCGGTCGAGGTACCAAGGCGTATGAATGGTTCCAAGCGCATCAACAGATATGCCCCGATCTGGCCAATAGTCAGCGCGACGCGCTGCGAGCCTGGCCTGGCTGGGTGAATACCGGTCAAGGATCGCGCTCACCGACTGCATCACTATGAATACTTTTTATTTTACGCGACTTCTGGTCGGCGTTCGTCCATACGTCCCTATCAGTTCCTGCATCACGACTCCGGCAACCCGATAGAATGGGGCGAGAAGGCGATTGCGCATTATGAACGGCTAGGCATTGTTCCTCTTGGAAAAACGCTGGTGTTTTCCGATAACCTCGATTTCGACAAAGCACTGATGCTTTACCACCATTTCTGGCAGCGTATCAATCTCGTTTTTTGGTATCTGGGTACCCGTCTGACCTGCTGCGATATTCTCGCCGTTAAGCCGATTAAAATCGTCATCAAGCTGGTGGAGTGCAAAACGGTAACCCGGTGGTGAAGGCCGGACAGCCCAAAAAAACGATCTGTCACGATAAAATCTTTGTTCGCGCCTTGCGTAAAGCTTATGATATGCCGCTGGTAGGCAAAAAAGGCCAGTTGAAATGAACCTCTATCTAGCCAAGCCGAGGTTGGCATTTTCCGTTCCTCCGTTTTGTGCAAAAGCGTCTGGGAAGACCGCGGTTTAGCTCGTTTAATAGAGATTTTCTACCCTCATTACACGACATAAACATCATCGCCGCCGTAAATATACGATTTTCTCTTGTAGTCTTGCCGACGCCAAGTAACATATTATGCTATGTTCCGTTGCCAGACTCGCGACCTTTTTCTATTTTAACTGAGCAAGAGAGTTTTTATGAGCGTAGTTCCTGTAGTCGATGTACTACAAGGGCGCATGCCGGCTGACAGTGAAGTCACTGTACAGGGTTGGGTGCGTACCCGCCGAGATTCCAAAGCCGGAATATCCTTTCTTGCCGTCTATGACGGTTCCTGCTTCTATTCATTACAGACTGTCATTAATAATACTCTTCCTAATTATAGGAACGAAGTTCTACGCCTGACCACCGCCTGCTCAGTATCGGTTACCGGTCGGGTAGTGGAATCCTTAGGGGGCGGTCAGCGTTACGAAATACAGGCTCATGCCGTTGAGGTACTCGGCTGGGTCGACGATCCGGATACCTACCCCATGGCCGCTAAGCGTCATAGCGTGGAATATTTGCGCGAAGTTGCCCATCTTCGCCCACGTACCAACCTGATTGGTGCGGTGGCGCGAGTCCGGCACACTTTGGCGCAGGTCATTCACCGTTTTATGAATGAGCAGGGTTTCTTCTGGGTATCGACCCCGTTAATTACCGCCTCCGATACCGAAGGCGCCGGCGAAATGTTCCGCGTTTCTACCCTCGATTTGGAAAATCTGCCGCGCACGGTCGATGGCAGAGTCAATTACGATGAAGATTTCTTTGGCAAAGAGGCCTTTTTAACCGTTTCCGGCCAGCTGAACGGTGAAAGTTACGCCTGCGCCCTGTCAAAAATCTATACATTTGGTCCGACGTTCCGGGCGGAAAATTCCAATACTAGCCGCCATCTCGCCGAATTCTGGATGGTCGAACCAGAAGTGGCCTTTGCAACCCTGGAGGATGCCGCCAGCTTAGCAGAAACGATGCTTAAATATGTGTTTAAGGCGGTATTGGCCGAGCGCGCTGACGATATGCAGTTTTTCGCCGAGCAGGTCGATAAAGAAGCAATAAATCGTCTGAAACACTTTATTAGTGCAGATTTCGCGCAAGTCGACTACACAGAGGCAGTAACTATTCTGCGAAACTGTGGCCAGACATTTGAAAATCCGATTTCCTGGGGGATTAACTTATCTTCGGAACATGAACACTATTTGGCGGAAAAACATTTCAAATCGCCGGTAGTGGTGAAGAATTATCCCAAGGATATCAAAGCGTTTTATATGCGCATGAATGACGATGGTAAAACCGTCGCCGCTATGGATGTGCTAGCCCCTGGCATCGGCGAAATCATTGGCGGATCGCAGCGTGAAGAGCGTTTAGACAGGCTGGATACTCGTTTGGAAGAAATGGGTCTTAATAAAGAAGATTACTGGTGGTATCGTGATTTGCGCCGCTATGGAACCGTTCCGCATGCAGGTTTTGGATTAGGTTTCGAGAGATTAATAGTTTATGTCACAGGAATGCAAAATGTTCGTGATGTAATACCCTTCCCGCGAAGTCCTCGCAATGCCAATTTTTAAATTTCGGCGTTTAATTTAATATAATAAAAATATATAAATTAAGTCAAAAAGGCCATCTCTGCTGGCCTTTTTTAAAGTGAGAGATATCTCATAAAGTTCCTGTAAATTACATTTACATATATTTTTTTCTCATGAAATATTATTACGATACTTGTATAATTTTCAGAGTAGATTAACGATCTTGTGAACGGAATGCTGCGCACAGACACAGGAAGATACCAAACTCTCAATAATATTTCGTAAGAAATTATTATATATATTTTAATCTACTTGTAGTAGTAACTCTGGCCTTATTGCCTATCAGTGCCGATAATGCGGCCGAAGTGTATAACAAAGATGGCAATAAATTAGCCATCTACGGTAAGGGGCTTGTCAGCCTGCACTACTTCTCCCACAGCGACAACAGCTATGGCAGTGACGGCGACCAGACTTACGCGCGTCTCGTCTTCAAAAGTGAAACTCAGATTACCGTACCGACCAGCTGACAGGTTTCGGCCAGTGGGAATATAATTTCCAGGAAATAACTCCGAAGCAGCGTCGACGCTCAGGACGGCAACAAAACCCATCTGGCATTCGCCAGTCTAAAATTCATTGATGCCGGTTCATTCGATTACAGCAGTAACTACGGCGTAGTGTACACGATGCCATCGGCTGGAGCAATATGCTGCCGGAATTCGGCGGTAATTCCGGCTATAGCGACAACTTTATGGTGAATCGTAACACCGGTGTAATTACCTACCTCAACACCTCTTCGGGTTGGTTGACGGCTGGGAGCATCTACCAGCTACAACTCTCCCATAGGTATTGCTATCGTCAGTGCTTATGCTTCTTCTGAATCTTACCGATGCACAGCAAAACGCCTACTATACTAACGGCAGAGAAAAAGCTCAGCAATCTGCCCATTGCTGAGCTTTTTCTCTGGGCAGTCAATCTTAAATATTATGCCAACAACATTTATCTGGCCGCTATGTTACGGTGAAACCCTAACTCGACCTGCATCAGCAACACTAATCAGCAGAGCACTGATTTTAACGCTACCAGTTTTGCTAGCAAAACCCAGCTGATTGAATTGGTTGCTAAGTATCAGTTCGACTTCGGTCTACTTCTGTCCGTCGCCTGTGTGCAGTCGAAAGGTAAAGACATTGAAGGAGTTGGCAATGTTGACCTAATCAAGTATTTTGAAGTAGCGCGACTTACTACTTCAACAAAAACACGTTCATCTATGTTGACTACATCATCAACCAGATTGATGATGACAACGAACTGAGTATCGGCAGAAGCGATACCGTTGCCCTGAGTCTGGTCTACCAGTTTTAATCCCCTTTCTACCCTATACGACTGAAGATCAGGATAGTGAAGGCAGAGCTTTGCACCCTGTCTCTTTTTTGTGTGGCAATAAAATAATAGGCGGTAAACGGTTGGCAAACGGCTCTCGTAACGGTAACCTGATAGCAATTTTGCACACTGTGACGTTTGGACATATATCCCATGTTTGAATCTATCCCAGTCGCACCAGCGGACCCGATTCTCGGCCTGCTGGATATCTTTCGCGCCGATGATCGCCCGAGCAAAATCAATCTTGGTATCGGCGTCTACAAGGATGAAACCGGTAATACGCCGGTGCTGACTAGCGTAAAAAAAGCGGAATCGCTGCTGCTAGAAAATGAGACCAGCAAAAATTACCTGAGTATTGACGGCATCACAGCCTTCGCTGTGGGCGCGCAGCTCCTTCTGTTCGGTGCGGACAGCGCCATTATCGCAAGATCTCGGGCACGCAGCGCGCAAACTCCCGGCGGTACTGGCGCCCTACGTGTGGCCACGGATTTCCTGACACACAATACCGCCGTGCGGCGCGTTTGGGTAAGCAACCCTAGCTGGCCAAACCATAAAAATGTGTTTAGCGCAGCGGGATTGACGATGTGCGATTACGCCTACTATGACGCCGTCACCCATACGCTCGATTTTACGGCAATGCTGGCGTCCTTGAGCCAGGTACAGGCCGGTGATGTCGTCTTATTCCACGGTTGCTGCCATAATCCGACTGGGATCGACCCCACTGAGCAACAATGGCGCGAACTGGCGGTGCTGTCGGCGCGACGGGGCTGGCTACCGCTGTTTGATTTCGCCTATCAGGGTTTCGCTCACGGCCTGGAGGAAGATACGGTGGGTTTACGCATTTTTTGCGAAGCGCATCAGGAGCTCATCGTGTGCAGCTCCTTTTCAAAGAATTTCGGCCTGTATAATGAACGTGTCGGCGCCTGCACCCTGGTTGCGCCCGATAGCGCAATTGCCGATCGCGCCTTCAGCCAATTGAAGGCCATCATTCGCGCCAACTACTCCAACCCGCCGGCGCATGGCGCCTCCGTTGTCGCCACCATTTTGTCCGACGACTTGCTGCGCGTCATGTGGGAGCAGGAGTTGAGCAGTATGCGCGAACGCATCCAACGTATGCGTCAACTATTCGTCAACACCCTCCTGGATAAAGGAGCACGACAGGACTTCAGCTTTATCAACCGGCAAAACGGCATGTTCTCCTTTAGTGGCCTGACTCAGGAACAGGTGCTAAAGCTGCGTGACCAAGCAGGCATCTATATAGTGAATTCAGGCCGCATCAACGTGGCTGGAATGACGCCGGATAACATGGCGCTATTGTGCGAAGCGATCGCATCTGTACTGTAACCGCCGGTTAAACTGCCTGTGAGGTAGCGCATCCGAGAGATGAAAATGACAATGACAATGTCATGCTGGTTCACACGCACGGTGGCAGTGGATAGAAACACTCAGCGGCGGCTACTGTAGAAAAAGATTATTGCGGCGCTCGTGGCCCAAAGTTGACATAGGGCCATGGCCGGGCAGAAAGACAATATCATCCTCTAACGGCATGAACTGATAGCGGATCGAATGCATCAGCGCTACCCTGTCGCCGCCCGACAGGTCGGTACGACCAATGCCGCCATTAAACAGCACGTCCCCCATCAAAATGAATTTCGCTTCTTTATTCCAGAACACCACATGCCCTGGAGAATGGCCGGGGCAATGTAGTACGCTAAACGACAACGTACCGACGCCCACCTTGGCACCATCCGTCAGCCAGCGATCGGGCGTCAATGGCGGAATGCTTTCTATGCCAAATATCCGACACTGCGCTGGCAAACTCGCCAGCAACAGTTTATCGTCGCGATGAGGACCGACGATGGGCACACGATAATAAGCCGCGAGTTCGCTAGCGGCACCGACATGATCCAGATGACCGTGAGTCAGCCATATTTCTTTTACCGTTACGCCCAGCACAGCGGCTTCTCGGCGCAACCGCTGTGCTTCACCGCCGGGATCTACCAGCGCCGCTTCACCGGTCTGTTCGCACCAAACCAAAGAACAATTCTGGCTGAACGCCGTTACCGGCATAATGTGATATTTCATATTGTATCCTATCTGGACTTTTGGCCCTTATTATACGGCGAAACGGTGGTCGCGTTGATAGAAATAGAAATTGTGGCGCTTTACCAGGTTTGTACCAGCCCAGTATCGATAGACGAAATTACTGCGCAAGCAGAGTAACCACCCCATGCCGCCTTTGCAGAGCTTGAGCACTGTTTTAGGGATTATGTTGAGCTGTATGTCCTCAACTAAACATGGAAACCTACGGCTTTACAGCGTATAACAGCTGTGCTTCGCTACGCCCTTGCTTTTTGCCTGCAATGTACCGTCCGATAACTGGAAACAAGCTGCACCGGCTTGCTGGTCTACAGCACTGTTTGCAGACGATATAAAGATAAAAGATAGTCGAAAAGCTAAGGATCGATTTCGGTTATCTTATTGGCAAGAAAATCATGGAAAAAATGATTTAATCGGTTCAGCTCGCTTTTGGTCATACCTTCTACTATTAAAAAATTCCGTTTTCAACGTTTCACCAGTATGCAAATTATTCAGGGTCAGCATATGCGCATCGCGTCGGACAAGATTTTTATCCCGAGTTAAACCGGTAATATGTGTATGCGTGAGCCACTGCGCCCAAGTGGGGTGAGTTACGGTTGGACGCTCGACAGCGCCAGTTCCGCCAGTTGCTGCTGAAAATACCGCACCGCAACCCGGTCTTGCTACATTGGCTCATCCTAGCGTGCAGCATAATACGCCGCAATTTCTCGGGAAAAATTAGGGTTACACATGAGTAGGGGAAATTTATCCCGGAAATTTGTCACGAAAAAAAGAGCGCCAACACCCTAGTTTTACACGGTCTGCGCGCTAAAAGGCGATGCCGAATAGCGAAGCGATACCGGTCAGCAGCAGCAGGTGCTGCTGCATCATCGCGCGTCGCAACCACGCAGATTTCGTGACTAACATCCTGTGTCCCCTAATGAAGCAGTTAATTTATTATGTTTTTTTGACCTTGTCCACCGTAGTTAATAAGCAGAAAAGGAAATCTGCGCAATAAACCAAAGCAAAACCCTGCGAAGCGGTTATCCTTTGACCATTTTTCTGAGCCATGCCGGCGGCAATATCATCGTACGGCCCACGCCGTGATGCCTAATAACCGCTGAATTTTTTCAGCGGCATGAGCTGACAGCAGTGGATCGCCGCCTAGAAAAGAGACCTCCCCCCGGCACGGCATGGAAATTGCCGGCAGCAGTCAACACCTCCAATACGCGCTCTAAGTACGATGGCAAAACTGCTGTAACCGAACCCGTATTAACCGAAGGGCAATACATGGCCCGTCATAAGTAAGGTAGGGATCGATTTCATTCATCATGCTTTAAACGCCGTCTGAGAAGGGAGTATAGCTATTGCCGCATGCAGCTGCATAGCTGGCGGTATTTTAAAACGGAGGGACGAAAAAGCGCGGACCTACCCCACAGGATAGACAAGCGTACTATCATTCAACCTGATAAAGAAAATAAGTAGGACGCTTCAGGAAATATCGACTGTCGTACTGCTGCTAAGACCCATCGCAGTGGCGATCTGCGATGGGTCTCGGTTTTGCTTCCGCGCTCGCCGGGATGGCAAGCGTATCGGCGAGCACAATAATCTCATTCACTCAGGGTCGAAAACCGCAACCCATTGGCGGCCAATTTCGGCTAAAAACCTCCATCAACTAGAGTACGGGCCGGAGGCTAAAATCTCAACCTGCCGACGGTCAATCTGGGCCAAGTATCTCAATTAACCACTGGCCTACCTACCCTCGGTCAAAAACCTTATCCAGCCTGACTGTCGGTCTCGGTAACGGCACTAGAAATAACAGCCTGCGCGGCAAAGATATTTTGCCGCGCAGGCTTTTAGACTCCTCTTCCTAGCTTTGCACTACCATCAATAGAATTGATACACCGGTACCGTTGGCCTTATAGGTAGACAACGTCCTGCTCTCCGCGCGCAACTAACCGTCGGCGCCACAGTTGACCTCAACATTCCTTTTCCAGATAGTTGCGGTGGTAATCCAGCAGTTCATCGCCAAAGGTCTGCAGCGTTCGCTGCTCCATTTCGATTTGTGGATTTAGCTGCTGATACAGCTTGGCCAGCGCTTCAGAAAACGTCAGGCGCTGGCTGCTGAACAGGTCCTAAGCTGCTCTTGCTGCTCGCTCAACCATATCTAATAACGTCGCATGGGCTTCGCGCACGCTAACGTTAAGACGCACGCTTTTAACTTGGCCGAAACTGACCGCCTGCAACTCTAGATTGAGCATGCGAATACGATTCTACTCGCACTGAATAATTTTACGGATAATGTTGGCCACGCTTTTGGAACTGATGGTCAGTTTCTGCTCTCTGACAGTCAACTATTCCGTCAAGCGATTCAGTTCGAGTTCTATCTGCTCAATGGCTTCCGTCGGTGCGGATAATATCTTAGCAGATGTGTTCTCGCAGATGCTGGTACCAATTTGATAAAGAACTGAATTTTGCACTCCTACCGCTTGGGATCTTCCAAGATAGCCACAGTACATCACGCAGATGTTCGTTATCCGCCACCGCCAGCCGCAGTTCGCCCAGGCGCTTTGTTCGAAATGGAACGCAGATCCTCGGCTTCTATCTATATTAGGCTAGCTCTCAGCGGTGCTGGACACTCGACGCTGTTTTCCTTCACCAGGCGTAGCAGCACTGCGCGCACCAAGCCGGTCTTAGCGCTAACTACCTGCTCGCAGGTTTGATAATAATCACGTTCCAGCTTGAGCAACTTTTTCTGTGAAGCGTCCATTTCTGCTTCACAGAACATCAATTTTTTCCAGCTGGTTACTGGCGACCGCGGTTCTGGCTCAGGGTTATGTGCAGCTGATCCCGGCGTTCGCGGGTGTGCGCCTCCGCATTGGTAATCGGCCTGCACCCTGATATCGTTGAGCTCCTGCATTAATATCCTTGAGCATATCTATCTTACTTGGCTTCGTAAGAGATTTTTAATGACGCTTGTACCTTCGCTGAACTGCGTAAGCTGAGGCTTGATGGGCGTTAAGCGCGCCGCGCGCCTTGCTGCGCTCAGTCTCCGCGTGCTCCAGACGCTAGCGTAACTTATCGTTCAGATCGATATTTTCGCTCAGCATACTGGCGGCATCGGAATAACTGAAGTGGGCACGGCGCTGGACGACATCTGTCAGGACAGATATCTTTTGCCGTGTCGGGCGATGAGTCTGTTGTGCTAGCTCATAGTCAGCACGCAATTGCCCATGCTGTTCAGGGTCGGTCGCTTTGCAGCGCCGCCGCCAGAGGATCGAGCTGAACCAGCTCCTTTTAGTGCTGGATCTAGCGGGCCGCGTCCTGCGCGTCTTGCCAATCGGCCTCACTATTTCTAGTCGATCCTATAGCTGGTTATCTAGAAAGACGCCGAGTCTGAGATAAGCTGGTTGGGTAGTTGCAGCCCTTCGCGCATCTGATCGTATTGCTGCTGGCTTTGCTGATTCTGCCTATAGTGGTCGCTAAGTTCGCGTTCTAATTCGCGTCGCTGGGCGTTGAGCGTGCGCATGTCCACTTCTGGATCCGGCCCGAACACCACCGCCAAGCAAGCGGCGATAAAGCGGCTGAATGCCTAATGCTGACCCTGAATTTTTTGCACGTTGAACGAGAGCGTGGCGTAATGTTCCGCCAGTACATCGCGCTCGGCAATGAGGTTTTCCAACCGGATTTCGCGCGCGGCGCAGCCAAATAGCGGTACTACTGGAAAGCGCGAATAGCGCCACTGACGGTCCGCTACTTTGATCAGCGCCGCTCCCTAGAGCGCTTCCACGCCGAACACATTATCGTCGAACAACTGCGGATCTACCTCAATCAAATAGAGGTCATCTGGGCAATCCTCAAGACCATCTGGTTGTTCGCGCACCCACGACAAACCCGGGGTCACAATCGCGTGGGATGGAGAGGGAGGGGCTATAGAGAGATGAGAAATACGGCGCGCCGTCAAGCGTAACGTCATCATAAATCTCTGAGAGCAACACGCCACTGAAGCGTTCGGCCAGCGAGAGCAGACGGCTATCTTCCGTCCCGCCCGGGTAGCTAAGACGCTCGATCTGCGCCTCGATACGCCGCTTGCGTCCCGCGACCTCGTAGCGTTCCACGGTGCCCCCCGCTCGCGTTCCAGCAAAAGCTGAATGGTATCCGTCACTTGGCGACTGCTGGTCAGCATTTCGCCGCTTTTCTCACTGAGTACCATCAGGGCATCCTGCGCCGTCAGCCTGGACGGGGAGGCTGCGCGCGGTAAGATGTTCGATGCGCATGGTGGTTTTCTCCAATGTCTGGCGACGCTCGCCAACAGCATTTCGACTGGTACCTTCAGTTCCTACCGCACTGCGTCGAGGGCCTCGGGGTAATCCTGTGCCAATACGCTGGCAAAATTCCTGCAGCAATCGCTCAGCGCCCTACTTTCCGCGCAGCCGCTCGTCTGGTGGCTTTGCGAGGCGGCGTTACGGAGGAAATCTCAAGCCGTCTGCCAGGCGTCTAGCTGCGGCTAACCTGTTCAAAGATTTTATCACCAAGTCCATAGGCCTGTTCAAACAGGCTGCTAACCGACTAGAACATATTCATTTTTCGCTAGAGACTAACCATGTGCTCGGTCTCTTCCTGTTCGCGTTCCTTGAACGTGTCCAGCCCCGGCACAGCGTCTTCCCATGTCAATATTGGAATCTGGCACAGCTCTCGAGCGCGATCTAGAGCTTGTAGCGCCTACTGATACTGGGATAGCGCGCGTTTGCTGCACATCCAGCTGATAGTCTGCCAGCTGGCTTTATTTCATCTACACCTAACTCGGCCGTTTCTAACTGCGCTTCGTCCTCCTGATGCTGCTCGGCGGATTCGGCTATTACTTCATTCTGTTCTTACAGCCGGAGGGTTAGCTCCTCTAAATATTCCCGGTAACGGCGGATTTTTCCTGCTGGGCGCATCGTGGTCTGCACCAGATTCAGGTGATTGCGGTTAGCTGCTTAGTAATTAGTTTCCAAATCCTATTTGCCGCTGCTGATTTCTGACAGCCCCCAGGCTATATCGACGTGGCGATACTGCTCGGAGGCCAGCCGGCTTAGGGTTGGCGCACAGGTTGCGGCGCAGAGTAGATTAAGGGCATCTTCCATATGCAGACGCCATTCGTTAGCGTGGCGCATATAATGCGCCGCCACATACGTGGTGGCTTCAGATGTCAGATGCTTGAACAAATCACAATCCGATTGCGTGATGGCGAATAGCTTCCAGAGTCAGGCGGTTTTCGCTCAGCGACGCCTCCATGTCCTGAAACACTTTACGCACGCCATTGTTTACCAGTACCAGATAGCCGCGCAGCGACCGGGTGATCGCGCTGAAAATACCGCCGTAGAGCGACGCCTCAATCAGGAGGTAGTATTTGCTGCGATCGGCGCTAGACGCAGCTGGCAAGGCACTATGCCGAGATCGAACATTAGCGAGTGTCAGTCGGTGATGGAGTTGAATTGCTTGAATAGTACGCCTTCAATAACCTTAACCCATTCTTTGAGCTCCTGCAACGGCAGCGCGCGCCTGGAGATCGCCCACAGTCATCGTCAGGATCTCGGTAGAGTTATTTTGACTGGCAGCCCCCCTGGAGGATCATGAATGGCTGGATATCTACTTTATGATCGCGGCCGGCTATCTGTTGCAGGCACACGCCGACAAGCACGATCTGGTGGCAGCAAGTGATAACTTTCAGCGTTGAGTAGCATACCCCGGCGCGTAATTTGCCGTGCAGCACCTTATCGCGCGAGCCGTTTGTGGCGCCGGCTTCGGTGGTATTACGAAAATGCAGGAAGGTTAAATCCACTACTAAGTCGGCATTTATTACCGCCTTAGTAGTGGATTTACCCGCGCTGTTACCGCCAGACAGAATGGTGACCAATAAATCCAGATCAAAAGTCCGGTCGAAAACCCATTCCAATTGAACAGGCATCAGTGAGCAGAATTTTCCATGCTCACTGATGCCTGTTCATCTTCTAGATCATCCGAGCTTTCTCCGGTGAGCGCCTCATTTTCATCGTTTTCATCCTATTCATCGCCGAGCGATAGGGCATTCTCCAGCGGCATCGCCTCACTTTCGCTAATCATCCTTAATTGCGATTCGTACGGATCGGCGCCAAAGTGGAAAACAGATTCCGTAATACGGAATTTTCTGGTGTCATTGCCCATAAACCAGATCATGCGCAGCAGGCGCAGACAAGTAAGGGAGGTGAGCACTTTCTACTGCAAATTTTACCTGTCCAGATCCGAGTTGGTAGAACGTTGGTTCACCAACTTCAGCAATTTGTTCTCATAGGCCAGGCTCAACAATTCGTTTGTATAGTTACTGCTGGCTGAAAATTCTTTCATAGGTCGGTCTTTCGGGGCTCAAATACAAATAGCAAAGGATTTTGCCGACCATCATATTAAACGCCGATAACACCGAACACGGCATCAAGGTGGTAGGGTAGAGCACAGCCGCAGATAGAAGAACCCTTCCTGCGCACACATCAGCTCCACATTATAGAGGCGGTAAAAGCCTTCTAGCTTCTCCTGAAAATCCATCAGAAAATGACTATCCATATCTTCAATGCCGATGTGGCGGCTAGAAGCGCGCAGCAGGATGTCTAGGGCTGGAAATAACGGGTTAGACAGCATTCTTTTATAAGTTTTACCGGCAAACTTTCTTCAATACTCATTGATGACATTGGCCTGTACCTTAGCGCTAAAATCATTGATTACCTGCCAGTGGGCGATACCTGTAAAATTTAACCTGGCCACACCCAGGTGCACCGCCTGGTCTATGACGATGTGTGCCACGTCGAAATAGCATGAGTATGGATAATGCGCCAGGTAATCGCGCATGAGGTCGAGCAGCTGATACTCGTACACCGCCAGCGCCTCGTCCACCGGCGTCGCAATCTGCTCGCCGATCTTGTTGAATTCTTCATATTCCATATCCGGCGGCAATTTGCCGGTCATTTCTTCATTGCGCAGTGGCAGCTCTTCATAGCGCATATCCATCAGCTGATCGGCGGCGACGCAGGTCAACACCCA
>NZ_LECR01000026.1:3837-5450 GCF_001602625.1 Sodalis-like endosymbiont of Proechinophthirus fluctus | reverse complement strand
TTTTGCACTAATTGGCGCAGGCAGCAGTGCGGCGAAGACACGGTTCTTGTCCATGTCGATAACAGTGCGGATAACGCAATGTACATGCTGGTCATATCTGATCCACAGATCGATTGCCTGTTGGCCTCAACTGATGATCCGGTCCAGCTTATTTTGCAGATCCAGCACCGATTTATCTTTTGCAGATCCAGCACAGGTTTCGACAAATTGCAGTTTATCATGGCTCAGGCATCCTGGATGCGTAGCTGTCCTGTAACCTAGGGGTCCCCCCCGCCGCTTCCAGCATATCTTGCAGTTCGCACAGCATGCCGGAGGTTTCCGATAACAGCAATTCGTAGTTGGATATGGTAGCACGCCAACCCTGATTAAGCGGCACGGCAATATCCTGTTTCACCCTCTGCTGCTGTTCATCCATGATGCGCTAGGTCAAATCGATACCGTCGAAAATTTCCGCTACCGAATATTTTAGCGGCATAAACACATGCCGGTGCCAGTAAAATTCGTCGCTGTCTTCTTCCGCCGCGTAAGAGGTCTCCGCCCGTTTTAATTCCTGCGCAACAATAAACAGTTGGGTCGACAGCCGCAGCGCGGAAAGCTCGCACTGGCGAATGTAATAATCGCTAATACCAATACCGCGAGCGGCGTCAGGGCGGTAGTAAATGGCGTTCCATTCTGCCACCTCGTTGATAAAACGGTTAAGAAGACGCTGATGCACCAGATCGTTGATGGTGTTGTTGGCGCGTACGGTTACAGTTTACTGAGTCTATTCAAACCCGGCTAAAGTAACGAAAAGCATCTACCAATTTCCCTTCACTCATTTTGCCATCCATGCGCTCGCTATTGAATATGTCGATAGCCAGCACAAAAACCAACCGGTCAATAGGCAGCGATAGTAAGAAATCATTCTTCTTAGCCCAGGAGACCAGTTCCGGTACAGTCTGGGAAAATTCACTTATATGTACCCTTCATGGTAGGTTTACACGCCATCACGTGGATATAACACCCTATAATTATAAATAGCTCCTGCCGACAATAGCGTTTTTCCATCGCCAGCAGTGCGGTAACTTCATCCTGTTGTTGCTGTTTATTCTGCAGATAATCATGAAATACCCGCGCGCCGCTTTTGCCTATTGACTGCAGTCCCATTTTTCCAGCCAGTGATACACCTCGTCGGGATCGCAAGGATGGTCGGGCATCAGCGACCGTTTTTCCTTTTCGGCATACCAGTCGAGACAAAAACTATATTACCTAATAGCATGTTATGCATAACCAGAGACCGTATTTATTGTAAAAAATTAATGATAACGCGCCATTCCCCCCGGCCAGGTACTAATTAAGTATTTGCAATAATGATTCTGGCTGCGTGACCTATTCCAGTACCGCATGACACAATATCAGACGGCCGGCCTTTCCAAATGCATTGCGATGTCCTGATGCGTTGCGATATCCTATATTGCGCCTTGGAAGCAACGAAAGCGATGCTCGACCCCCAGAGCTGTCGTCTGCTATTGCGCACGGTCTATCGTTTGCGCTGACAGATCGCAAAACACCACCTCGTATCGTGTTCAAGCACCGACAGTTGGGCAGCCATGCACCCTTTTTCGGCGGTTGCG
>NZ_LECR01000026.1:3007-3817 GCF_001602625.1 Sodalis-like endosymbiont of Proechinophthirus fluctus | reverse complement strand
CTGCCGCTAGAGCAGTTGCGCCAGCAGTCCCTAGAGACCTTGCCATAATACCGCCTGGCAGGTGTTTCCTTTTAGTAGTGCCGTAAATGTTGCGTGCGAATTTTTTCGCAATATCGTCGAAATTGCGATCCTGTATCATTAAAGACTCTAGTCTCCAGTCGGCCACGGTGGGACAAGATGTTTTGTCGCCGATGGACGCGAAGGATATATTTTGTCACAGGTTGACGTAGAGTGAATCATTCCAGCGCCGACTTGCGGCTAGTTAATTACATTTCACCAAATCGGAGCGATACACCATACTGTTTACCATGAAAAAATTCATCGGCGGTCTGTTGCTATTGTTACTGCTGATGGGCGCCAGGCTGCTGCTGTCCATATGGCGCTTAGCTTACAGCCGGTTGCCAACCGCCTGTTGGCCCCGGCTGGGGCCCATTATTCCACATGGCAGCCCCGCGGCGAAACCGTAAAGTAGATTGTAGTATTGGACGGAGGATATACATGGAATTCCCATTGGCAGCCAATAAAAAATTTTATTAAAAATAGGTTACATATATTTATGGAAGGAATCCGCCAATGGCGCTCCTACCTTGGCACGACGATGGTGTTTACCGGCGCTGCTGCGCCCAGCAATCCCATCATCAGCGCCGAGGTCGCTTCCTGCATGATGGCGTAGAGTTTGGAGGTGCCGGCATCTGTACTGTTATGGCCAGCAGGATACCCGTCAGGACGCGGCAAGCGCCGCTGATTCTAGTCACCTTAGCCAATCATCTGCCGCGGGTGATGAATTTCTTTTTCGCCACACGGCTTAAG
>NZ_LECR01000026.1:0-2950 GCF_001602625.1 Sodalis-like endosymbiont of Proechinophthirus fluctus | reverse complement strand
GATGTTACCCTGGCCGCTGTGACTGGGTCGCAGCGAGGGCGTCTGGTATAAAATTCCAGTCAAGTCTGGCAATAGTTGTTGGGCATAACGGATTACGCCGCGCCATCCGGATCACTTTACTGACGCAGCGGCAGTGGCCTAGCGGCCCGGTAACATCCCTCGATAGGTGCGGCGGTATGCTTGCTAGTCGGACACTTGGCCGCAATGAGCGCCCAATAGGAGAATAAGCCTTTTGTTCTGTCAGCCTCTTGGTGCCGCTCGTTTTCTTCTTTAGTCCAGTCCAGCCATGGAATAAGCTTGCGTCCTGCACGCACGAACAGGTCTTGGTTCAGCTGGCCAGTATGAATGTAGCTCTCTGCCGTCTCCCAGATGGCGTACAGCTAGAGTCAGCAAAGAAACGCTTCCGCCACCGGCGAGCGACTAAGATACTGAAACAGTATCGCTTAGTTCATTCCTTCGTCGCTCAACCGGGAAAGATCGTATTCCCGCGGTGCCCACAGTAACGTACCCGTGTTCAGCATCGTCAACAGCTGGTCGCTGCGGGGGATCCTATAAGCATATTGCGCAGCAACAGGTTGCAGTATACCAGAACAACCATCATTGAAGTCTTCAAATAGCCGTAGCAAACACTACCGGATACGGAACAGCAATACCCGATCGTCATGGGAAAGCAATGGCGGCGAGACTTTACGACCATATCACCTCGATCCGCTGTGAATACTATACAAGCCAGCCATTCTCCTATATTGTCGACGGTCCCTACCAGGCTGTAGCTATTGATCGAGTGCCAGGCGAGAATGCCATCGACGATTGCTCCTAAAACTGCTGCTAGCCTTCTGGAGTGCTGGTTGGCGCCTCGACCGGCACGCCCCGCAGTCGTTCCATTAGCAGCAGCTCTTTCTTTGTATGGGGATATTGGGATAGAATGAGGCCATATGGCATCAGCAGCCGTATCTCGCCTTCCCCCGGGCCAGCATCGACAGCTTGTAGGCTTCCTGCTGGGCAATAACCAGAGCACAAATATCTTTTCGCCACCAAGTAACGTGCATGCGTACATAGCCGTACGTAGCGTACGTAACGTACATAGCGGTACATAGCGATACATAGCGTACAAGTAGGCATAAGGTTGCTCGTTAGTGTGTTTAAGTCGACTCAACAGCCCCTCTAAAACGGGGCTTACTCAACTCATAATTGTTCCATGACATCGCTAACCTCATGTTCGGCACAGGATTAAACCAGAGCGCGCCGCATGGCATATCAAATATCATAGGGAGGATCAGCCTAAAAAACGTCGCGTTAGATCAAATAAAGGCGGGAGGGAAATGGGCGCGGAAATCTCGATTGGTCTCTGCGCCGTACAAGCTCGGGACAGTTACTCTAGTTGCTGCTGCAACAAACGAACCTGCGCCAGCTCTTCCGGCGTGTCCACGCCCATGCCAGGCGCTGCGCTTGCCATCGCGACATGTATTTTTTCCCCATACCACAAGACTCGCAACTGTTCGAGAAACTCAATCTTCTCCAGCGGGCTGGCCGACCAGCTGACATAGCGGCGGATAAAGTCGGTGCGGTAAGCATAAATACCAATATGACGCAGCAGACCGTGTGAGAGGTGCTCCCGGTTGCTGGCAAACCCTGCGTGATCCCAGGGAATCGTAGCGCGTGAGAAATAGAGCGCGTAGCCGCGCGCATTGACCACTACTTTGACCGCGTTAGGGTTGAATACCTCTTCCGCAGTGGTGATAGGGACCGCCAGTGTGGCTATACCAGCATCGGCGCCTGGCAGATTTTCCGCCACCTGCCGAATGAGTTGCGGCGGAATAAGTGGCTCGTCCCCCTGCACATTGACGATTATCTGATCGTCAGAGAAGTCATATCTATCGATGACCTCATGGAGCCGCTCGGTGCCGGACTGATGATCGGGAAGGGTCAGACATACTTCGCCGCCAGCCCTCTCAACCGCCTCGACTACACCGATATGATCGGTGGCGACAATGACCCGATCGGCGCCGGAGGCTTGTGCCCGTTCCATAACATGCACTACCATGGGTTTGCCGTTGATATCGGCCAGCGGCTTACCCGGCAGTCGGTTGGAGAAGAAACGGGCGGGAATAATGGCGATGAAACTCATTAACTAGTCTCGTCCAATGTGATGGCTCGCGCTTCGCTCTCTAGCAGCACAGGGATACCGTCACGCAAGGGGTAAGCCAGTGCATCGGACTTACAAATCAGTTCCTTTCGTTCTTTGTTGTAATAAAGTTTGCCGTTACAGACTGGGCAAGCAACGACTTCCAATAGGCGATGATCCATAATTCCTCCAAGAGGGGCACACCTGCGCAAGGGATGATGGTACAGAGAATAGCATAAGCGGCACAGGGCCGGGAATCACCACTGACAACCGTTGCGCCTATCGCAGCATTTGTTAATGATCGTCATTTTCTTATGCAGATATTATTGATATGTAGCCGGCGAAGGAGTGGTATTTTTATGAAATTAATCATAATTAATAACATTTATAATACAGGCATGCCATAAAAAAGTTAAATAAAATCATTGCTATATTCTCTAATTTTAGCCGCTAAGCAATAGAAGACCATCGCTCTGACGGCCCTATTAAACCATGTTAGCCAGGCCGTTTGTTTTCTTCCTCTGGCCGGCACTGTGCACACCACTGGGTGTAGAATATCTGTACCTTTCCCCAGGGTGCCACGAGTTAACTGTCCCCTGTTACCATACTAGGTATCCGCACCTAGTCCCAAGCGCCGCGCGTTACGTTTTTGCACCACCGTCCGCGCCTGACCTATAGCGTCGGATGGCCTGCTCAACCGACGCCAGCAAACTTTGCTGTGCCCCCTCGGGTAGTCGTGCATCGACCGGTAGATACCACCAATTCGCGCGGGCGAAGGAGCTACATTTGACTGCGTCCTTCTCGGTCATCAGCAACTGTTCATCC
>NZ_LECR01000073.1:24760-26164 GCF_001602625.1 Sodalis-like endosymbiont of Proechinophthirus fluctus | reverse complement strand
ACTACGCTCATTGGATCCGCTGCTCGTGTGGGTGTCCGCCATGATGGATAAGCTGGCTTCTTATTCGCCTGAAATGACCTAGATAGGGCAGCTCAGAATATCACTGACCGACGCCGAGAAATTCCACCGAGTTAGTGGCCATGCGACAGGAGCAAGAACTACCAACCCTGCTGTATAGCATCGCCGGGAAGCCGGTGATCGCCGTTAAGCCTAGCGGACCAGACGCACTTTACGCTTGATATGCGCTAGCGTCTGGAGGGTACCGGCCACCTCACGCATCACTAACATATGAAAGCTGTTGGAGCCTAAGTCAATGGCGGCATAAAGTGAGAAGGAACTTATCATCTATGTTTAGCCCGGACGTTTACAGTTATGGCACGCCCCGCCGTTGCGGAGGGAATCCACTGCCGGTGCGATGGCGGGGTCAACCGTTTTGGCGCGGGCAGATCAGTCAGCAGCGCGTCACTGTTATATTTACTGAATGGGATATAATATCAATATATCTTTCTATTGCGGTAAGATTCAACGCATATTCTTCACACGCCAGGCTAATGGAACAACCGCTCTTGTCGACATGGCCGATATGGTGGACGTAATCTTCGCAGTCTTCGGGCAGATCACAATTGAGTACGTAGGCCACGGAGGGAATATGTAGTCCGCACGCGGCAACGTTCGTCGCCACTAGAATATCCAGAGCATCCTGGATAAACTATTCTAGAGGATGCGCAGGCACCGCTTTTGTGAGATATTTTCTGTCAGAAGTCCTACGCGATGACCGTCAGCGGTCAGGTGGCACCAGATATCCTCGCAACTGTGCTTGGTATTGGCGAAAATGATACACCGATCTCTGGCCACTCTTCCTCAACTAGGGTTTGCAGCAGCCGCATTTTTTCTTCGTTAGGAACGATAAAACAGCTCTTCTTGTATGCGATGGCCTATTTTCTGCAGCGGCTCCACTACTTCGATATACTCGGCGTTACTTAATATATTCGAATGTCAGCTCGCGTAACTCAGTAGGAAAGGGTGGCGAAAAACAGTATTTTCAGCTGTTCAGCGGTGGCGGGCATACGGTGGAACAGCCAGCGGATATCTTTGATGAAACCGAGGTCGAACATCCGATTAGCCTCGTCCAGAACCACCACCTGTATAGCGCATATATCGACTTAACTCTGTTTGGTGTAATCAATCATCCTGCCAGTGGTGCCTACCAAGATATCGACTCCGGCTTCCAGCACTTTCAGCTGTTTATCATAACCATAGCCTCCGTAGGCCAGCCCTATTTTCAGGGCTGGTTGCTTGGGCTAATAGTTCGGTGTTCGGAATGGATTTGCACCGCTGCCAGCTCGCGGGTGGGCGCCATAATCAGCGCGCGTGGCTTGGCTGATTGGTTTGATGTCCCTCAGC
>NZ_LECR01000073.1:20401-24724 GCF_001602625.1 Sodalis-like endosymbiont of Proechinophthirus fluctus | reverse complement strand
CGTAGCCGTTAGAAAGGACAGCGTTTTTCCATTACCGGTTTGCACCTGGTCCGCGACGTCTTTTGCCCGCAAGCGTAATGGGTAATGTCAGCGCTTGAATGGATATATAATTGTTAAAGCCTTTAGAATTAATCTCTTCAACGATTAACGGGTACAGGGAGAAGTCGGAAAGCTTCTTCTCTTTTAAGTGTGTTTTGCTTATAGTGTGGTAGAATAGAAACTGGCTATTGCATTAAGAAAGTGTATACAGTGAAATAAAGTTCACCTGTTGTTGGTCGTTGCTGTAACGGCAGGTCACGATAAATCTGTGGAGTAAAACATGAGTGATAAGATTATTCATCTGAGTGACAATAGCTTCGAAAAGGACGTATTACAGGTCAATGGGCTATTTTTGGTAGATTTCTGGGCCGAATGGTGTGGTCCTTGTAAAATGATTGCGCCTACCCTGGCAGAAGTCGCTGATGAATTCGATGGCAAACTGACCATCGCTAAATTGAACATCGACGAAAATCCGGCCACTGCACAAAAGTATGGTATCCGCAGTATTCCCACCCTATTGTTGTTCCGAGACGGTGAAGTGGTAGCCACCAAGGTTGGCACTCTGTCTAAAGGACAGTTGAAAGAGTTCCTTAACGCAAGTCTGTAAGCGGTATTGCGCATATTACTCTGGGCGCTGGCGTTCATAAGCATTTCTCATATTGACCGCTAGACGCCCATCAAGAACCATGCTAGGTTTATGCCCACTGCATTATAATCTTACCTGTAGTTTGAATCTTAGCTTTACTCTTCTTTGTGAGTACCCCATTGCAAGAAGGTACCAAACGTTACCAACGAGGGCGTCAGGCAGGCGGGATTTAAATTAATCCGTTGTTAGGTACTCTTATCTCTCAGTCTTCTTGTCATGCATACTGCATGAGTCGTTGTAAGCCAAAATGGATCTGCCGGGATTAAATGCCATAGCAGCAACAGTTTTACACTGTCATACCGTCCACGAAATCAGTTCGAGATATACCCCGAGTTTAAGAACCCACTATTATGAACCTTACCGAATTAAAAAATACACCGGTTTCAGAGCTAGTGACCCTTGGCGAGAACATGGGGCTGGAAAACCTGGCCCGTATGCGTAAACAAGACATCATCTTCGCAATCCTCAAGCAGCATGCCAAGAGTGGCGAGGATATCTTCGGCGATGGTGTATTGGAAATTTTGCAGGACGGATTCGGTTTTCTCCGCTCCAGCGACAGTTCTTACCTCGCTGGCCCTGATGATATTTACGTTTCCCCTAGCCAGATCCGCCGCTTTAACCTACGAACCGGCGACACCATTTCCGGCAAGATCCGTCCGCCGAAAGAGGGCGAGCGCTACTTTGCGCTGCTGAAGGTCAACGAAGTCAACTACGACAAGCCGGAAAACGCCCGCAACAAAATCCTATTTGAAAACTTGACGCCGCTGCACGCTAATTCGCGTTTGCGCATGGAGCGAGGTAACGGCTCTACCGAAGATTTGACTGCGCGCGTTCTGGATCTGGCCTCGCCTATTGGCCGCGGCCAGCGCGGCCTGATCGTGGCGCCGCCGAAAGCCGGTAAAACCATGCTTCTGCAAAACATCGCCCAAAGTATCGCTTACAATCACCCCGACTGCGTGCTAATGGTGCTGCTGATTGACGAACGTCCGGAAGAAGTGACCGAGATGCAGCGTCTGGTGAAAGGTGAAGTAATCGCCTCGACCTTCGACGAGCCGGCGTCTCGCCACGTGCAGGTCGCCGAAATGGTGATAGAGAAAGCCAAGCGCCTAGTTGAACATAAGAAAGACGTTATCATCCTGCTGGATTCCATTACCCGCCTGGCGCGCGCCTACAACACCGTCGTACCGGCTTCCGGCAAGGTATTGACCGGTGGTGTCGACTCTAATGCCCTACATCGTCCGAAACGTTTCTTCGGTGCCGCGCGTAACATGGAAGAGGGAGGTAGCCTGACCATCATTGCCACCGCGCTTATTGATACTGGCTCGAAGATGGATGAAGTGATTTACGAAGAGTTCAAGGGCACGGGCAATATGGAACTGCACCTGTCGCGTAAAATCGCCGAGAAACGCGTTTTCCCAGCGATTGATTATAACCGCTCCGGAACCCGTAAAGAAGAATTACTCACTACTCAGGAAGAGCTGCAGAAAATGTGGATCCTGCGCAAAATCATCCATCCAATGGGTGAAATTGATGCTATGGAATTTCTGATGAACAAGTTGGCGATGACCAAAACCAACGATGAATTCTTTGACATGATGAAACGTTCTTAAGTCACAAAAATTCGGGTAGCGCCACGTGAAAAAGTAGAGTTTTTCCTAATACTAGTAAAGTAACATTTTTGGTGTGACCAGTTGCGCACACGTCTGTGCCCGTCCGGTCTATTTTTATCCTATCTGCACGCCTGACGGAGATTCAGGTGGAACATAAGAAGATAATAGAAACCCTATTTCGTTGTCACAAAACTCAGTGACCAGTAAGGCATTGGAATTGAGGCATAAACCATAGTGACACATTGAACGACCTGATGGATACAGAGAGCTTTCTATTGTGAATATACTCAATATGATTACTGATTTTGTTGCTATTTTTCTGTTTTCTTTGCTCTTTTTGTTTTTAGCGCGCAAGGTTGCAAAAAAAATAGGCCTGGTCGATAAGCCCAATTATCGCAAACGTCACCAGGGGAAAATCCCCCTGGTGGGCGGCATTTCCATTTATGCCGGCATCTGCTTCTCCTTTCTCTATACGGATCATTATATTCCGCACGTGGCGCTGTATCTAATGTGCGCGGGCGTCCTGGTCGTAACTGGCGCGATCGATGATCGTTTCGATATCAGCGTGGTGGCGCGCGCCATTATTCAGGCGCTGGTCGCGGTGGCGATGATTGTGTTCAGCGGCCGCTACATTAATAGCCTGGGCTGCATTTTCGGGTCGTGGGAAATGGTGCTTGGCCCATTAGGCTATTTGGTGACGCTATTCGCCGTCTGGGCCGCGATTAACGCCTTCAATATGGTGGACGGCATTGACGGCCTGCTGGGCGGTCTCTCCTGCGTGTCTTTCGGCGCCATAGGAATTCTGCTCATGTTGGACAATAATCCGAGCCTAGCGCTGTGGTGCTTTGCCATGATCGCCGCCATTTTACCCTATATTTTATTAAACCTTGGGGTATTCGGCCGACGCTATAAAGTGTTTATGGGCGATGCCGGCAGTACCATGATCGGCTTCACGATTATCTGGTTACTACTGCAAAGCACCCAGGGCTGGGGACACCCGATGAATCCCGTGACTGCCCTGTGGATTATCGCCGTGCCGCTGATGGATATGATGGCCATTATGTATCGCCGGATGAGCAAAGGCATTAGCCCGTTTGCACCTGACCGGCAGCATATTCACCACCTGATCATGCGTGCGGGTTTCAGCTCGCTCCAGGCGTTTATCATCATTACGCTCACTGCCGCGCTATTAGCGTTTTTCGGCGTGGCAGGGGAACGTTGGCTGTGCTGGCCGGAATCTGTCATGTTGTTGCTGTGGATCGTGGTATTTTTACTGTATGGCTATGTACTGAAATTCGCCTGGCGGGTCGCCCGTTTCGTCAAGCGAACAAAACGACGACTTAGTCACTAAAAAAACACTACCTTAAACGGAAATTCTGGGCGAAAATGACACCTGCTAGCTCACCCTCCTCCGTCGACGACCGGGGATAGGCTATCGACAATAAATTAGACTTGCGCGTTTTGCTATGTGCCTTGTAGCGCGGCAAGGTTAGCGTCATCACCTGCGCGCTCGCGTTTGCGCTGGGCGCTCTTATCTGCTCCTTCGTAATGTGCAGGAGTGGATGGATATCGCCATTACCGACAATCCTACGGTGAATGTGCTGGGCAGTTACTTTTCCCAGCAGCAGTTTTTGCACAATTTAGATGTGAAAATAGCTCGCTACCGACCTCTGACACCCCATCGATTGCCGATGAAGCGTATCAGGAATTTTTGTGCCAGCTCGCATCCTACGATACCCGCCGGGATTTCTGGCTCGCCAGCCCCATATTATCAAACGCGTAAAAAGGGCGATGCCCGCGTCGACACGGTGCTGCTGAATGAGTTTATTAACGCCATTCAGTTCTTGCCGCGTGACGATGTGAAAAAATCTGCCCGATAGAGTGCGGTTTTGCTGGCGGAAACCGCATCGGACGCCAATCAGCGCTGCCGCGCCACTATGTAGATTTCGCCAACCAGCGCGCGGTCAACTATCTCAATGAGAATGTCATGGCAGCCTGGGTCGTTCGCACCGTCTCTCACTCAAAGCG
>NZ_LECR01000073.1:17045-20377 GCF_001602625.1 Sodalis-like endosymbiont of Proechinophthirus fluctus | reverse complement strand
AGACGGCAGCAGAGGCGGTGTATCAGTGCGAGCGACAATAGCTTAATCAGGCGTCGAAACTGACGCTCGAGTAGGGTATCCAACCGCAGCCGAACCGGCATCACCACTGGGAAGTGCCGCAATCCGAAATGTTTCTGCTGGGATGCCCGCTCTTGCAGGCACATCTGGACGCTCTGCAAGCGGCCGGACCGACCTGTAATACCGATTACAACCAAAACTGCGCGATGTTAACTACCTTTATTAATATAGGGCCGGTACTAAAAGAGCTTTAAGACCTACCATTTATTTGAGGATCCCCGAAGAGCCGGTAAAACGCAATAAGCCACGTCGCCTGTTCCTACTTATTTTGTGGGGAGCCGTAGGTATGCTGCTGGGCTCTGGCGTCGTGCTGGTGCGCCGTCGTTAATGTCGCCGACAGGCATTAAACTGTCGGGATAGTCCGCTGCCGTTAGTCGCTCAGCCTATTGTATTCCAAGCCGTTGCCGGCTTTGCTCAGAATAAAGGGAACTGTTGTGAAAGTGTTAATCGTTTTTGGCACACGGCCGGAGGCCATCAAAATGGCGCCGCTAGTTCTGGCTATGGCAGATGATCCGGCCTTTGAGACCCGCGTCTGCGTGACGGCCCAACATCGTGAGATGCTGGATCAGGTGTTACGTCTGTTTGCGATCGTGCCCGATTACGATTTAGATATCATGCGCCCGGCGCAGGGCCTTGGCGAGATAACCAGCCGCATATTGACCAGTATGCAGCCGGTGCTCGGCGACTTCCATCCAGACGTTGTGCTGGTGCATGGCGATACTACCACCACCTTGGCCGCCAGTCTGGCGGCGTTTTATCAGCATATCCCCGTGGGCCATGTGGAAGCAGGTCTGCGCACTGGCGATCTGTCCTCTCCCTGGCCGGAGGAGGCGAATCGCAAATTGACAGGCCACTTGGCCCGCTGGCATTTCGCGCCCACCGATAATGCCCGTGCCAACCTGTTGGCAGAGGGACTACCGGCAGCGCGTATCGCGGTGACCGGCAATACGGTTATCGATGCGCTGTCTTGGGTGCTGGACCAGGTAACAGGCAATACCGGGTTACATGCCAGCTTAGATAAGCTTTACGCGTTTCTCGACGGCGTGCAGAAGATGATATTGGTCACTAGCCACCGCCGAGAGAGCTTTGGAGACGGTTTCAAGCACATTTGCGCCGCGCTTGTGCGTATCGCTCTTGATCGTCCCGACGTGCAGGTGGTCTATCCGGTGCATCTTAATCCTAACGTCAGTGAACCGGTAAACCGTATGCTTAACGGTATCGCCAATATAAAATTAATTGATCCACAGGACTATTTGCCGTTCGTTTATTTAATGAATCGCGCCACGATTATTCTGACGGACTCTGGCGGGATCCAGGAAGAAGCTCCCTCTCTGGGAAAACCTGTGCTGGTAATGCGCGATACTACAGAGCGGCCAGAGGCAGTGACGGCTGGCACCGTGCGGCTGGTAGGTACGGACGAGCAGGCGATTCACCAGGCAGTATCGCAGCTGCTGAATGATGCTCAGGCATATCAACGGATGAGCCGGGCGCATAACCCCTATGGCGATGGCCACGCCTGTGAGCGGATTATCACTGTATTAAAAAAAGATGGCAGGTGAATCCATGAGTTTTGACACAATTTCCGTTATTGGACTAGGGTATGTCGGTCTGCCCACCGCCGCGGCGTTTGCCTCGCGCCGCAAACGGGTGATAGGAGTAGACACGAATCAGCATGCTGTGGACACCATCAACCGCGGCGCGATACACATCATTGAACCGGATTTAGGCCGAGTAGTGACCGATGCTGTGCGCCAGGGTCTGCTGCGGGCGGTGAGCCAGCCGCAGCCCGCGGACGCGTTCCTCATTGCCGTACCGACACCTTTTCAGCACGACCATGAGCCGGATCTTAGCTATGTAAAGGCGGCAGTTTTATCGCTGGCGCCGGTTTTAGAGCCCGGGTGTCTGGTAATCCTTGAGTCCACGTCGCCGGTGGGTACAATTGAACAGATGGCCGGCTGGCTGGCGGTCGCGCGTCCCGATCTGACCTTCCCACACCAGGCTGGAGAGGCGGCAGATATCAATATCGCCTATTGCCCGGAACGGGTACTTCCTAGCAAGATTATGGTGGAGCTGATTAAAAATGACCGGGTGATCGGCGGTATGACGCCGTGCTGCTCGGCGCGCGCTGCCGAATTGTATCGCATTTTCCTAGAAGGGGAATGCGTGGTTACAAATGCCCGCACTGCCGAAATGTGTAAGCTGACTGAGAATAGCTTCCGCGATGTGAACATTGCCTTCGCCAATGAGCTGTCGGTCATCTGCGCGGAACAGCAAATCAACGTCTGGGAGCTGATAGCACTGGCCAATCGCCATCCACGGGTCAATATTTTGCAGCCTGGACCAGGAGTCGGCGGCCATTGCATCGCGGTGGATCCGTGGTTTATTGTAGCTCAGAATCCAGCACAGGCGCGGCTTATCCGTACCGCGCGCCAGATTAATGATGATAAACCCGATTGGGTGGTGGAAAAAGTGAAGGCGGCAGTGGCGGATTGCCTTAATGACAGCGGGCGCGGCAGCAGCGATGTGATCATCGCTTGCTTCGGGCTAGCGTTTAAACCAGATATAGACGACCTACGTGAAAGTCCAGCGCTGTATGTGACGGAGCTTATCACCCGTTGGCATCGCGGCCAGACGTTGGTGGTGGAGCCGAATGTTGACGTGCTGCCAACATCGTTGGATGGATTGGTCACCCTGGCGGACCGAGATCACGCTCTGGCGACGGCAGATGTTCTGGTCATGCTGGTAGACCATCATCAATTCCGCGCTCTTGCGCCTTCCGCTATCCGTCAACGTTGGATAGTAGATACACGCGGAGTCTGGCGATGAGACGTCTGCTGATTACGGGCGGAGCAGGGTTTATCGGCTCGGCGCTGGTGCGCTATATTATCGAAACCACCACTGATCGGGTGCTGGTAGTGGATAAATTGACCTATGCCGGCAATATGGACTCGCTGGCGCCAGTCGCCGGTCATCCTCACTACCGTTTCGCCCACGCCGATATCGGTGACGGCCCGACAATGGCACGACTGCTTGCGGGGTTCCTGCCAGATGCCATTATGCATCTGGCAGCAGAAAGCCATGTAGATCGCTCCATTGACAGCCCAGCGGCGTTTATCGATACCAACATCACCGGGACCTCGATTCTTCTGGAAGCGGTCCGAGGTTATTGGCAGAGCTTGCCGCTGGCTGCGCGCGCCGCCTTTCGCTTTCACCATATCTCCACCGATGAAGTATACGGCGACCTACCCAATGAC
>NZ_LECR01000073.1:16418-17017 GCF_001602625.1 Sodalis-like endosymbiont of Proechinophthirus fluctus | reverse complement strand
ATGCTCCCAGTAGCCCGTATTCTGCCTCGAAAGCCGCCAGCGACCACCTGGCACGTGCTTGGATGCGCACCTATGGCCTGCCAGTGCTGGTGACGAATTGTTCCAATAATTATGGCCCCTATCACTTCCCAGAAAAACTTATCCCGCTGATGATTATCAATGCCTTGGCGGGTAAACCGCTGCCGGTGTACGGCAACGGCGGCCAAATTCGCGACTGGCTGTATGTGGAGGATCATGCCCGCGCGCTCTATCAGGTGGTGACCCGAGGATGTCCTGGTGAAACTTATGTCATCGGCGGCCATAACGAGCGGCGCAACATCGACGTGGTGGAAGCGCTATGCGCGATGCTAGAGCAGGTCGGCGCGCCTCACCCCCCCGGCGTCGCGGCGTTCAGGCAACTCATCACGCAGGTGGAAGACCGGCCGGGGCACGACCAGCGCTACGCGATTGACGCCGGTAAAATTGCGCGCGAATTGGGTTGGCAGCCGGAGGAAACCTTCGACAGTGGCCTGGCAAAGACCGTGCAGTGGTATTTAACCCATCATGAATGGTGGCAGCGGGTGCTGGATGGTAGCTATCGAGTCGAACGTCTCGGCCTC
>NZ_LECR01000073.1:15024-16299 GCF_001602625.1 Sodalis-like endosymbiont of Proechinophthirus fluctus | reverse complement strand
AAGCCGATGATTTATTATCCTTTGTCTGTACTAATGCTGGCGGGGATCCGAGACATCCTGATAATCACCACTCCGGAAGAAATGCCGTTATTCAAGCGTCTGCTCGGCGCGGGTGACGCGTTCGGTATTCGTCTGACCTATGCCGCTCAGCCTAATCCCGAGGGGATAGCACAGGCATTTCTGATTGGCGAAAAATTTATCGGCGACGACCGATGTTGTCTAGTGCTAGGCGATAATATCTATTTTGGCCAGGGATTTAGCCCCAAGCTGCGGCAGGTAGCCGCGCGCGAGCAGGGCGCGACGCTGTTTACCTATCAGGTGATGGATCCCGAGCGGTTCGGCGTGGTGGCATTCGACGACGATTTCCGCGCCGTCGCTCTAGAGGAAAAACCGGCCCATCCCCGCTCCTGCTGGGCGGTAACCGGTCTCTATTTCTATGATCGTCAAGTAGTGAATTTTGCGAGACGGGTCACGCCTTCAGAGCGAGGTGAACTGGAGATTACCTCGATAAACCAGATGTATCTGGAGCAGGGAGAGCTGCACGTCGAGCTGCTTGGGCGCGGTTTTGCCTGGCTGGATACCGGCACCCATGACAGTCTGATTGAGGCCAGTACTTTTGTGCAAACGGTCGAAAAGCGCCAGGGTTTCAAAATCGCCTGTCTGGAAGAAATCGGTTGGCGCAACGGTTGGCTCGATGATGACGGCGCGCGACGCGCAGCGCAGGCGCTGGCGAAAACCGGCTACGGCCAATATCTGATGGATCTGCTCTATGTCCGCCCGCGCCAGCATTGATTTCCTGGCCTGGGAGAGTAACTTTTTCGGTCGCCGCTTGGGCTGTGTCGCGTTTGATGACGCCGCGCCTCGCCTGACATCATCGGCTCTGGCGGGATTTGCGTTAGTACAGGCGAAAGTGGCGGCGCAGGCCACGGCGCAAATGGATGCTCTTAGTGCCATCGGTTTTCGGCCGGTAGAAGGCGAAATGGACTGCTGTCATATCCTGTCGGCCTGCGCTGGCTGCGCGCCCATCGCGGGCGCAGCGGTGCTACCGCCGGCGGAAATGCGGCTGGCGATGGAGGCGGATATTCCTGCCCTGCGCGCGCTGGCAGCGCAAACGCTGGTGCAAAGTCGCTTTCGGGCGCCTTGGTTTAGTGACGAAGAGCGCCAGCGCTTTTACGCGCAGTGGGTGGAAAATGCCGTACGAGGCAGTTTTGATCACCTCTGCCTGGTGGCGCAAGAACCCGACGGCGGTATAGTGGGGCTGGTGACGCTCAGGGA
>NZ_LECR01000073.1:13154-14950 GCF_001602625.1 Sodalis-like endosymbiont of Proechinophthirus fluctus | reverse complement strand
GGTCTCGGCACTAGCAAATTGCTGTACCGCGCGGCGCTGAGTTGGTGTCGCAGTCTCGGCTTCCAACAACTGTGGGTGGCGACGCAAACCGCCAATCTGCCGGCGCTGCGGCTTTATTTAGCGAGCGGCGCACGGGTAGTTCATACCGCTCATTGGTTATACCGAGGACCTCATGATTCCATTTAATGTGCCACCGGTAGTCGGCACCGAATTGGGCTTTATGCAGACTGCAATGAATAGTGGCAAGCTGTCTGGTGACGGCGGGTTTACCCAGCGCTGCCAACAATGGCTTCAGAAGCGTTTCTGCAGCGCGAAGGTGTTGTTGACTCCTTCCTGTACCGCCTCACTGGAGATGGCGGCTATCCTGCTGGATATCCGCCCTGGCGATGAAGTGATTATGCCGAGCTACACCTTCGTGTCTACTGCCAACGCCTTTGTGCTGCGCGGTGCGACGATTGTATTCGTCGATATCCACCCGGACACCATGAACATAGATGAGGCGCTGATAGAAGCGGCAATTACACCCAAAACCCGCGTCATCGTGCCGGTTCATTATGCCGGCGTGGCCTGTGAAATGGATACCATCATGGCGATAGCCGAGTGGCACTCCTTGTGGGTGGTAGAAGACGCTGCGCAGGGAGTCATGGCGACTTATAAAGGGCGTGCCCTCGGCACCGTTGGCCATATCGGCTGCTTTAGTTTCCACGAAACCAAAAACTATACCGCCGGCGGTGAGGGCGGCGCAACGCTCATTAACGATGTGGCCCTTGTTGAGCAGGCGGAAATCGTCCGTGAAAAGGGCACTAACCGCAGCCAATTTTTTCGTGGCCAAGTGGATAAGTATACCTGGTGCGATATTGGTTCAAGCTATCTCATGGCGGATATACAGGCCGCCTATCTGTGGGCACAGTTGGAGGAGGCGGACATCATCAATCAACGGCGCCTAGCACTGTGGAATCGTTACGCGTCTGCGCTAGCGCCGTTGGACGGTTTGACGCTGCCGTCGGTACCGGTAACTTGTCTGCATAATGCCCACATGTTTTATGTCAAGTTGCGCGATATCGACGATCGAGACGGTTTCATCCGCCATTTGAAAGTAGCGGATATCTTGTCCGTTTTTCATTATATTCCGCTGCATGACAGCCCAGCGGGCCGCCGCTTTGGCCGGTTCCACGGCAGCGATTACCATACTCGGCACGAAAGTCAGCGCTTGGTGCGTCTACCGCTGTTTTATAATCTGAGCGATGACGACCAGCAGCGCGTCATTGACGCGACACACGGCTACTTCAACTGATATGTCTTTGACGAACGCATCCGTCTGGACCATGCTATCCACGATTATCAAAATTGGCACCGGTCTGCTGGTGGTGAAAGTACTGGCAGTGGCGTTTGGTCCAGACGGCGTGGGGCATGCCGGGAATTTCCGCCAGTTGGTCACAGTGCTGGGTGTGCTGTCAGGCGCCGGCATTTTCAACGGGATGACCAAACTGGTGGCGCAGCACCAGCATCAACCGGATCTGCTGCGCACAGCGCTGGGCACCGGCTCGGCGATGGTCCTTACTTCCTCGCTTCTACTGGCGGCGATATTTGTTTTTGCCGCCGCTCCTGTCAGCCGCGCGCTATTCGGTCATGAACATTATCGGGAGGCTGTCGTGGCGCTGGCGGTTATCCAATTTGGTATCGCCTGTGCCAACCTGGGTCTGGCGATTTTGAAAGGGTATCGTGACGC
Organism: Sodalis-like endosymbiont of Proechinophthirus fluctus; assembly: GCF_001602625.1. GTDB lineage: Bacteria > Pseudomonadota > Gammaproteobacteria > Enterobacterales > Enterobacteriaceae. Next base: position 13,221 of record NZ_LECR01000073.1, on the reverse strand, counting down.
CGCTGGCAATGCATTTGCCGTCAGCGTTGGCAGTCTATTGGGTGCCACCGCCTTTTTTGTCTGCTAC
>NZ_LECR01000073.1:12772-13080 GCF_001602625.1 Sodalis-like endosymbiont of Proechinophthirus fluctus | reverse complement strand
CTGCCGCTCTCATTCCTGCTGCCCGCCTGGGACGGTGGCTATGCCACGCTGCTGGCCAAGTTCACTGTCATGGCTCTTATCAACGCGATGATTCTGCCTGTAGGATATGTGATGATGCGTAATTTACTGGCCCGCACGGAGGGTTGGGCAGCGGTAGGGATTTGGCAGGGCGTCAGCAGTATTTCGGACACCTATTTGCAGTTTATCACTGCCTCGTTTACCGTTTATTTATTGCCCACGCTATCGCGGTTAAAAGATAAGCGGTTGATGGCGCGGGAAATCGCGTGCGCGCTGCGCTTTATGCTGCC
>NZ_LECR01000073.1:12343-12734 GCF_001602625.1 Sodalis-like endosymbiont of Proechinophthirus fluctus | reverse complement strand
GCGGGACATGGCGATCCGGCTATTTTTTTCCGCCGAATTCAGCGCCATGGGTGGGCTGTTTGCCTGGCAACTAGTGGGGGATGTCCTTAAGGTGGGCGCCTATATTTTTGGCTATCTGGTAGTAGCCCGTGCAGCGCTGCGCGTTTATCTCTTAGCTGAAATAAGCCAATTTGTGCTGCTGACTGGCTTTTCCTATTGGCTTATTCCGAGCCATGGCGCGCTGGGCGCGACTCAAGCCTATATGGCCACCTATATCATCTATTTCGCGCTGTGCAGCGGTGTGTTCCTACTTTATTTCAGGAAAAAATGAGAGATTTGATACATGTGCTGGGATCCGATATCCCCCATCATAATCTGACGGTACTGCGTTTCTTCAATGATACACTGGCGG
>NZ_LECR01000073.1:9868-12318 GCF_001602625.1 Sodalis-like endosymbiont of Proechinophthirus fluctus | reverse complement strand
GCAGACCCGGAGATTTATGATGGTCACCCCAGACGGCGCGCCATTTTCCGGCTGCGATCAGCTGGATATCGAACGTTTCGACAGTAAGCAGGCATTGACAAAATCGCTGGTGCGCCGCGCTGCAGCGGCGCCGGACGAACGTTATTTTCTGCACGGCCAATTTAACCCCCCTCTCTGGCTGGCGATGCTGACGGGCAAAATCTGCCCTGCGCGTATAAGCTGGCACGTGTGGGGGGCGGATCTGTATGAGGAATCGCAGCGCCTACGCCACCGGCTGTTCTATCTGCTTCGCCGTCGCGCCCAGGGGCGGGTCGGCCATGTATTCGCAACTCGCGGCGATCTGGCCTGTTATCGCCAACGGCATCCGTCGGTGCCGTCTTCGCTACTATATTTTCCTACCAGGCTGGCAGCAGATGTCGTGCGGGTGGCGCAAGCGGAGGCAGACAATCGGCCGCTCACGCTACTGGTGGGGAATTCAGGGGATCCATCCAATCGTCATTGCCAAGCGCTGCGCGCCATCCATAATCAATTCGGCAGCGCAGTCAATATCATCGTGCCAATGGGCTATCCCGCCGGCAACGATACCTATATCGCTCTTGTGCGTGCGGAAGGTGAACGCTGCTTCCCCGAGGGACAGGTGCGGATCCTCACTGAACAGCTGGCCTTTAACGATTATCTCGCTCTGTTGCTGGAATGCGACTCCGGCTATTTCCTCTTCCAGCGCCAGCAGGGCATCGGCACGTTGAGCCTGCTGATCCAGCTGGGACTGCCATTCGTACTTAGCCGGCACAACCCATTCTGCCAGGATTTGGTCGCGCAGCAGGTGCCGTTGTTGTATGACGATGACTTGCTTAACCCCTCGCTTATCCAAGAAATGCAGCGGCGCATGCTAGCGCAGGATCTAGCACGTATCGCCTTTTTCTACCCGAATATCCTGCAGGGATGGCGTCAGGCGTTGTCTATTGCCGCAGGGGTACCGCTATGACGTTGGCGCAGTTTGGCAGCTTACTGGTGGTCTATTTGCTATCGTTAGCGTTGGCACTGTTGCTGACCTACCGGGAATTCCAACGGGTTAGGTTTAATTTTAATATTTTTTTCTCGGTGTTATACCTGCTGACGTTCTATCTCGGCTTTCCCTTTACTTGCCTGCTTGTGTTCCTCTATGGCGTCGAGGTAGTGCCGGTGGAGAACTTACTGGAATCGCTTTTGGCAGCGACCGCCTTCTATGGCATCTACTTTATCAGCTACAAAACTCAGCTATTCGCCCGCCTGCGCGGCCGCCGGAGGCCGCCCTGGTTCCGCATCAGCCGTACTGAGATCCATTTGCTGTGGCTGCTGCTGGCGCTTATCGCGTTAGCAACGGTGATGGTATTTTTCATCCATAACGGCTTTTTGCTGTTCCGGTTGCATGCCTATAGCCAAATCTTCTCCAGCGATGTCTCTGGCATCGCGCTAAAGCGTTTCTTTTATTTCTTTATCCCAGCAATGCTGCTGAGCTATTTCTTGAACCCTACTCGGCGCAGCTGGACAATCTTTCTTATTGCTACAGTCGCCTTCGGTATTTTTACCTATATCGTGGTGGGCGGCACGCGAGCAAATATTATTATTGCCTTCGCGCTGTTTTTGTTCATTGGTATCCAGCGCGGCTGGATCACCTTGTGGATGCTGGCGGGCGCCGGCGCAGTAGCGATCGTAGGCATGTTCTGGCTGGCGCTGAAACGCTACGGGCTGAGTGTTAGAGGCGATGAAGCGTTCTATACTTTTCTCTATTTAACGCGCGATACCTTTTCGCCATGGGAAAATCTGGCACTGCTGCTGCAAAACTATGGGAATATAGATTTTCAGGGACTAGCACCTATTGTACGTGATTTTTATGTCTTCATTCCTGGCTGGCTGTGGCCGGATCGGCCTTCGCTGGTGCTGAATACGGCGAATTATTTTACCTGGGAAGTGCTGAACAACCATTCTGGCCTGGCGATTTCACCCACTCTTATAGGTTCGCTCATCGTGATGGGCGGCGTCGGTTTTATCCCACTAGGCGCTGTAGTAGTTGGGCTTATCATCAAGGGATTCGATACGCTCTATGAGCGCGGAACAGCGGCGGGCGATCGCTACCGCGCCTCGCTCTTACAATCCTTTTGCTTTGGCGCGGTATTTAACATGATAGTCCTGGTGCGTGAAGGATTGGATGCGTTTGTATCACGGGTGGTGTTTTTCTGTCTGGTGTTTGGTCTGTGTTTAATCTCAGCTAAACTGTTGTTCTTGTTGTTCCGGCATGCGTGTCTGATACGGCCGCGCAGCGCCAGATTGAACGACTACCGGGCCATGCCGTAACCGATTACCCCATAGGAAGAATATAATGCCTAATAACGACGGGGTTCCCCATTATCAAATCTGTGGCCTGACCCTCTGGGGTTTTCGCGATCGGGCGGAATTTATCGATTATCTTT
>NZ_LECR01000073.1:1030-9807 GCF_001602625.1 Sodalis-like endosymbiont of Proechinophthirus fluctus | reverse complement strand
ATGCCGAGAAAGTCCTAATCGCCGAGCGGGATGCGGTGCTGAAACAGCTGCTTGACGAGGCGGAATATAAGTATGCCGACGGCATCAGCATAGTACGCTCCATTCGCCGCAAATATCACCATGCCGAGGTAAGCCGTATCGCGGGTTCGGATTTATGGGAAGATCTCATGGCGCGCGCTGGCCGGGAAAGCGTGCCGGTATTTTTGCTAGGCGGCCGTCCGGTGGTGCTGATGCAGACTGAGGCGCAGCTGCGAGCGCGCTGGAATGTGAATATAGTCGGCAGGAAAAATGGCTATTTCACCGCCGATGTACAGCCGGCGCTGATAGAACGCATCCGCGCTAGCGGAGCCTCTATTGTCACTGTCGCCATGGGATCGCCGCGCCAGGAGCAACTTATGCAGGCATGTCGACGAGTATATCCTGCGGCGCTATATATGGGTGTAGGGGGTACTTATGACGTGTTTACCGGCCACGTCAAGCGCGCTCCCAAAGTGTGGCAGGATTTGGGGCTGGAATGGTTTTACCGACTGTTAAGCCAGCCGTCGCGCCTGCAGCGTCAGCTTAAACTTTTGCGTTACCTGGGCTATCACATCAGCGGACGCCTATAGCGGGCGAAAGGTATAGTGGCGACTCAAGTGAGTAAAGGGTAACTAAACGCATTATTTCTTTGAATAACCACTAGACAGGCGGCGTGTAAATCCGTATTATCCCCACCCGAAACGGCGCTGGGTGCCCGTAGCTCAGCTGGATAGAGCGCTGCCCTCCGGAGGCAGAGGTCTCAGGTTCGAATCCTGTCGGGCGCGTCATCACGTTTGTGCGTAGAGCCGTGGTTAAGTCATAATACCGCATTGCGATAGTAATTCAGTAATGGTGATTGTAGCTCAGCTGGTAGAGCCCTGGATTGTGGTTCCAGTTGTCGTGGGTTCGAGTCCCATCAGTCACCCCATTAGTGGGCACGCGAAGGTGGCGGAATTGGTAGACGCGCTAGCTTCAGGTGTTAGTGTCCTTAAACGGACGTGAGGGTTCAAGCCCCTCTCTTCGCACCACATCCTTAGATTGTCAGTATTACCTGCCCATTGGCAACCCGCTTGAATCTGTTCAAGGGCACACGCAGCTTATCACTTCGGCGGGTAGCGCAGCTTGGTAGCGCAACTGGTTTGGGACCAGTGGGTCGGAGGTTCGAATCCTCTCTCGCCGATCATATTCTCAAAAGTCTTGTTGCGCGGTGGTAGCTAGAAAAAGTCGTAAAAGATAGTAGCAAGTCATGATGGCTTGCTGTTTTTTGCCAACATCTTCCTATGTTTCCGTCAAAAAACCGTTTTGCATATTTTGGCCTTAAGCCAGCAAATGTGTATCAATTCACACTTATGAATAGAAAAATGAGACTGTGAAAACACGATCCCCGTTCTCCTTATTATATAAATAAAATATTAATTTAATTATTAAAATATAAAATTATATAATTATTTATTAAAAATAATATTTAATTATATAAAATTAACTAATTAAAAATTTTTATTGCATGAAAAAGATTTCACACATGTTAGCCGTAATAGACTAATGGATATCGCTGCCAATGTAGGAAGGGTTAGTAAACAAATGTAAAGGGAGAAAGGAATATGGAAAGAATTCTCGTTACAGGCGGCGCGGGATTATATTGGTACACACTTGATTTAACTCCTTTTTTCTTAGTGATATACGGTTCATATTATTAATAATAGTACCTTTGGTATGTCCGGGTTATACTATTTTATGAGTTAAACCATTTCGAGATGCAACAAGAGGACACACAAGTTAGGGTACATCTCTGAAAGGCAGTCAGCAATATTGATAAAATTGTTCATCTGGTCGGAGTTATCGATAATCCAGCGTGCTCTTTTGACAAAGAAGTTTGTGATAAAGTTAACATGATTTGCTATACGCAAGATATTTAACATTGCAGAAAAGTTAAAAGTAAAAAATATACTTTTTTCCTCAAGATATAACGTGTACGATTATATTGACGATGTTTTTACTCAGCGGTCAAAGCTGAATCCAGTTGACTGTCATTCTGAAAAAAAATTAAATATGAAGACATTGCACAGGCTTACAAAGAGAATATAGCCATCACAATATGCAGATTCGAAACCATATTCAGTGCTTCAAGGAAAATGTGGTTTGATTTGGAGGTCAATCATATGACCACTAATATAGTTAACAGGAGGGAACATATAATTCATGGATGGGAATAATGGTGGCCGTTTATTCATTATAAATATGTGGCTCGATCTATAGCAATATTTTTAGCTACTACGAAAGAAAAAATCATCGGGGAAGTTTTCAATATCGGTGATAACAAATTAAATATCAGTCTATCTAGACTGGGAAATTTTATCTGCTCCTGCATACATGGCATTATCGTGAAAAGTGACGAATCCATTATCGATAATCGAAGTTATAGAGTGGACTTTTCAAGTATCAGGAATAAAGTATGGTTTACTGATAAATATGACTTAAATAAAAATATAAAATAGATTGAAATGCTGATGAAGAGCTATTTGATTCCTTATCACAATATAAATATTTTTAGTAATATCAAAATAATGTAATATAACATTCTCGTCAGAAGACTGTAATGATAGATAAACTAGCTATTCTTAGTAGGAAGAATAATCTTTTCCAAAAAATACCTTTCCTGAAACTATATATTCACTCTGTTGCTAAATTAAAATAGAACATAGCAGAAATATTAATCTCCAGAATGCTGACCAAAGAAAAATATTTACAAGCATACGAAGACAAGGAAAAATCGTATAGCAAGGACGCACAAATGAATGTCTTCGAGTTATCGTCGGCAACGATTTTCCAGGCTTTTACCTTGAAAGCGCTTAGTATAACATAGGAAGTCTTGGTGTCGTCTTTTATATTTTATACATCTGCTAATGCGATTATACTAGCTAGGGCCAAAATAGTGTTTGTTAATTTTTGTCCGGATACGTATAATATAAGTATAATAGATCTCATGCAAAAAATAACCAACCAGACTGAAGCGATACTCGCGGTCCAGATTTTTGATGTGCCTGAGGATTGCCTGGCTCTAGAAAAGATAGCTAAAGTACATAATATAAAGCTTATATTGGATTCGGTAGACGGCATGGGATAACTATTGAATAACATTAATATTAGTCGTTTCTGTGACGCTGAAAAATTCATTACTACCCAGAAGGATGTTAAGCTGGCGCTGCAGACGATATTCTGCGCTATATTTCACAGCGTGTGTCGATACCTCTGGTACTGCACGGCAGCTCATCCAATCTGGATGTCGAAATAGCGGAGGACGTAACTATGTGGGTGAGCAAAATCAATATTTTTAGATATATGAAGTTTGCTTACTTCCAAAAAGCGCGCTAGATATTCAAGCCGAGAAAGTTAATTGGATCCGAACTCGACTTATCCAGAATCGATTCTGGCGGCTCGCGAGGTGATTCGCAACAAAATGGCACTGCGCTGTTCAGTTCCCTCGTAAGACCTATCTTTATTAAAGCCTCCACGTCATTGCGCGATGGATACCGTCAACCGGTGCGCGGGGCAATGTGAGCCGCTAAACTAGCTGGATTCAGAACCCTGCCCCCCGAGTTGGTAGGCGTCAAAAGTCACGCGGTGAGTCCAGTTCCCGTAGTAGGAAAAGTATTTTTTACCGGTTTTGTATTGAAAAACTACTAACCCCGTCTAAAGTTAATTCGCTGGAGTCGGTGTTACAGTCGATAGCGACGGCGCACACTTTCCGGACTACCATCGTAAACAACGCCTTTATCTACCGCGGAAAGGCCGGTGGCAGGTGACTTAAGAGAGGTTTAATGAACAGCGTAAACATTGAAACAGAATAGTCGATCGCCTATGCCGATACGCTTCCGTCCGCTCTGAGGCGGCAGAGGTAGACGGTCTGCTGACGACGATTATTGATGAAATGTAATGACTGGCCGTCCCCGTCGTAGCCCATACATTGATTTTAACGGTATTGCTTGAGCGTCTGGAAACCGAACATGATCCGCACATGCAGGATCACTATTGCGAGGTGTTGAATGGCTTCATGCATACCAGCGTGCCATAGACGATATTTGACTCATTGCTCTATCGGTGCTGTCTCCGACCGCGCGGTACAATGCTCTTGCTGTTGCGCAAGGCAGGCGCCTCATATTTTCTATGCTGAACTGGCAGGCGTCGACGTGATCAGGTAATCCTGGTTAATCTTGTGCGGCCTGGCTAGGATAATCCTTGCTACGTCTTTTCCCAGTGGAGGAGGTATACATATATGGCAATTGATTTTCATGTTGACTCTAATCAATGTACCTATGCTCGCTGCGTAGCTTATGCCGACTGGGGAGATTTTATTCAACATCGGGTGGATCCCGCCGGTAAAGTGATTGCCAATATCGTCTACGGCAGCGGCATTTATAGCGCTACTTGGGCCAGGTTAGACTCCCCGGTAGGTTACCTGCCTGCGTCGATTTTTCTGCGCAGATGTTGCAAGATGCCTAGGAAACCGTGCGGGGATTGATCAATGTCTATTTTGTGCAGGGCGACTCGCGGCCGCTACCAGGCTGGAAGACGCTAGTCAGGATATCGTTTTCGTCCAAGCTCTCATTCATAATTTCGATCTGCCGTACCCGTTCTTGCATGGAGCATGGAGCATCTGCTCCGGGGAGTTCTGCTGATTTGGGATCGGACGCCGAAATATATCTTCTTACCAGGATCGCCCGAGCATATGCGCGGCTGGTTTTTCGATCTGTTCCTGCAGTTGGCCTCCTTTGAAAGGGAGCGCTACCCTTTCTACGCTACGATTAAGGTGGCGTTAATGGCGGTAGGATTTGAACTACGCCCCCAGACCACCATAATTTTGGGAGACGCGCCGTGAGTGCGCCGATTAGCGCCACGTTGGCAGCGGATTTGCGCGGCTGTATCTAGCTCAATCCTGCATGAATGAAGTGATGAAGCGCTGGGGAAGATGATTGCTTATTCCTTGTGCTCTTGCCGGCGGGACGACCGATTGTGGAAAACGATCGCTGGACGCTTTGGTGGGTGTAAAAACTGGGCATTGCTGTCATATGGTTACCGGCCAGGCGTTATAGCTCTTGAGGTCACGCCAGTGGTATACCTCGTGCGGGAATACAGATGCCGTTTGCTGCGCACTGGCGGGTAGAGTTTATGCGCGAGCAAATGCGCCGTTGTTAGTCAGGAAAGGCTGTCCCGTGGGTGGGATTGGCTCTGTGGGTACAGAAAAAAACTGGTGGCACCTGGAACGTCCCGTTCCGACCCTAGGCTAATAAGCAAGTTCCCTACGTCGTTAGGTGTTTCGCTATAACTACAAGTTGGTAGAAAGCAAAAATGAACTGTCCGGTCTTTTTCATCTCCAAGCAATTTTCTTCAAGCTGCACTCTAAAGGAATAGGCCCGCTGTCTGGCACGGGTCTTTAGTGCTTTTATTTCACTCGCTGGCAAGGAGGCGATAGATAAAGCTATTACGTGATAGATAAAGCTATTACATTACGGTCCGCCGGCCTAAAGAACGTCGTCCGGCACTCTTGGATAGGAACGGACAACTTTTTTCACTCGCCGGAGTGATAGAGGATATCGCCAGCGAGACGTTATTGCAGGCGGCGCTTGCTTGCCTTCGCGCCCTTGATCCTGCTACGCTGTTAAAGGTGGCGGGCGATCCAGGCATTAGTCCCTGCGTCGTCCGGGTAGGTAAATTCGTCTGTATCGGTTTGAATTATGCCGATCATACGGCCTAAACCAGTGCGGTAATCCCTACTGAGCCTATCGTATTTAATAAATGGATCACCACTATCAGAGGCCCTTTATGATGCGCTGCATAATTCCGCGTGGCTCGCTGAAAACAGATTGGGAGGTGGAGATTAGCATGGTGATCGGTCAAGGCGGCTAAGATATCCCCGAACAAAACTCCCTGAGGCACGTGGCAGGCTATTGCGTGGTGAACGATGTGTCTGAGCGGAACTGGTAGTTGGAGCGAGGGGAACTGGGATAAAAGTAAGAGCTATGATAGTTTCTGTCCATGGCTTGGTGACGACCGCCGCCGATGAGATCGCTGATCCACAGACAATGCAGCTTTAGTTAGAAGTGGATGGTAAGTGCTATCAATCGGGGCCCCATGGCGACGATGATTTTCTCCGTCAAATAGATTATCAGTTACCTGAGCCGATTCATGCATCTGTTGCCGGGCGATATTATTCCTACACCGTCATGCCCCCGGTATAGGGATGGGGAAAAAACCGCAGCTGGTCTTCTTGCAGGCTGGCCAATGGCTGCAGTTGGGCGTTGAGGGACTCGGCGAACAGATGCAATTGACGGTGTAGGACTGACGAACGGCCATGCGCCACAACGTCATAGATAAAGTGGCCCCTCTCGTGCCGGAAAGGAGGCAAGGGAAAACGCGGCACCATGCTAAGGCGGGTAGACATCATAGCCGGAGCGCGATGCCGCTCCAGCTATGATGTCTTAAGGACTGGGATCTGTGGAGCATTTTCACCGGCTCTGCTCTGGCGTCGTTTGCAGGCGTATGGGTGGTGAGGGCGCGTAGACCTGGGCAGACATTTTGCTTGGCAGCTCGGCTAGCGTCAGCATTAAACCCTCGCGACACATCTGCACTGACTCCTCCGGCTTATGCAGCCGGTCGAGCACATCCGCCAGCCAGGCGTAATAATGGGTATCCAGACGCTGTTTAAGCGCAGCGCGTGTCTCAGCGTACTACTCAAAAGCGGCGTGCCCCTGCTGACAGATTTGCAGCCACAGCGCTTTCTCCGCCTGCTCAGGGTCGCCTCTCTTCAGGAGAGGCAGCAGCAGTTCATCGGCAGCGCGATATTTAAAGTCAGCGCGATATTTAAGCACTTTAACAATGAGACGATGCGCAGCGTCGTAACGTTGCATTCGATAAAGTGTTCGGCCAACGCCATCTGTAGGGAGGAGGCATCGTTGCGCACCTTCCGGCTTTGATCTCGCCACCAGCGCGGTTCAGCCCCTCTCTGTCCTGATTTTCCATAATTTTGTCCATCAGCCCATTAAGGGCTTGACACCGTAGGCGGTCTATTGTCGCCTCATCGTACACCTGAACTTTGCGCATTGTCTGCAGAATATCTAATAGCGATTGCCAGGAGTGCGTGCGAATGAACGCCTATTCCGCCAGGAGCAGCACTTCTGGATGGCGCGGAACGGTTTCCAGCAGATGGTCGACGCCGTAGCGGGTGACATGGTCCTCATGGCGAGTGAGTTGGATATGCACCCGGGTAATGTGTATACCGGTAATTTATCGTTGTCCGCCACTGTGTCGCCGCGCTGGCTAGATATAATTAGTACGTAAATCGTCCCCAAGATTTTGTGCGGCTTCCGTCACTAGGAGATAGTTGACCACCGGCTGATCACCGTGATCTGTGTTGCGCGCCAGGAGCTTTTCCACCTGACGGTAATCCCCTTCGGCCAGCTTCATCAGCGCCGCCCGGGTGTGCTTGCGGGAGCGATGATTTTTGCGGCTGTTAAACCAGCTGCGGGTACGCGCCCAGGTCCGGAACAGCCGGCGGATTACCCACTCGATGATAAACAAAACGATAAACGTCAGGATTAAAATAATCACTAGACCGGTGACGCTGGTTTCAATATTGTAATTATCGGTCTGGATCAGTACATATCCCTGATGACCGGAGACCAACGGGCCGAGCACAATGCCCGCGAACAGTAGGATGAATAGCAATAACATCTTGATCATCTTTTATTCTCCCTGTGCGGCCCGACTGGGCTAGCAGATTGTGTACTCTGGTCTGCATCAGTTTATCCAGCAACAGCTGGCTTTGCAGGCTATCCGGCAGGTTCATGGCGATATCCTCCTGGACTAAAGCGTCAAGCTGGCTCAGAAAAGCGCGGGTATTGGCATCGTCGGCATCGAAGTAGACACGCACCCAGGTGGACACGGAGTCAAGAGATTGCTGATAGATTTCATTATGATGGCGCGGCACTGCCTGGGCGGCGACCAGCAGCCTGGCGCGAATATTTTCCCGCAGGTAGACATCCTGATTCGGCGACAGCAGCGGTTCGGTGCCGGTATCGCGGCGGCGCACTGTAATAAAATCGTTCATGAAATTATGCCAGCTCTTGCTGAGGTTCTTCCGCCACTCTTGAATTGACCCCGATAATTCGCCGCTGTCGCTATCTATAGGGGATTTATCGCTGTCGTTATCCGCCAGCTGCAGGTTATCCACCTGATTGGTCAACTGGTTGAGTTTTAAGATAATACCATCGAAGTCTATCTGACTGACGCCGGCTAGCGTGCCAATATCCTCGGTAATCGCACGCCGCGCCTCGGTCAGGCTGGGATCGTTCATTTGCGCCAGACTGGCGTCAGCGATTTTCAGCAGTGCGCCAGCGGTGACGACATCTTGGTCGCTCCACAATTTGCGTCCGGCTATTTTCACCAGGAAATCCGCCTGTGACAGCAGCCAAGTATTGGCGTTGGTCCCGGTGATTGCCGTCAATTTTTTCTGCAAATCTTCCATCTCACGCCCCTGGGACTCCTGATGCGCACGCGCAGCGTCTAGCACTTTTCTATGGGCAGCTAGTGATTCCTGGTATTGCTGGTATTGTGTTTGCTGCACTTGATTGAGCTTATCGAGACTCGCCTGCAGCTGCGCGTACGCCGCCTCTTGTTGATGCGCCTGCAGCTGCGCGGCGATATAGACGCTAATCGCTAGCAAAACGGTAATGACTAGGGCCGCCGTTGCTAGTATCGGTGTC
>NZ_LECR01000073.1:353-1003 GCF_001602625.1 Sodalis-like endosymbiont of Proechinophthirus fluctus | reverse complement strand
TGCCTGGTTTGCCATTACTGGATGGTAGAATCTTCTTCCTTGTAGTGTGCGAGGGTGTTGGGGGCCGTGGCTCAGCTTCGCAGGAAAGCGGGGCCAAAGCATGCGCGCTGTCTTCCTTCCTGGTTGCGTCATCCTGCGGGATCGTTGGAATAGTGTATTCCATCATGTTGGCTTGTCCAATGATTAAATTTAAAGTAATACGCGCATCAATGCATCGTTGTCTGCCGTGTTCGCTACGACGATATCCGTCCAGCCAAATTGGCGGGCAAGCATGGCTAAACGTTCGCTGACCACTATCAACCGGCATGAAATCAGCCAGGCGCGGCGATAGTATTCAGGCATTAAGGTATAGAATTGCTGTAACATTTCGCCGCTGGTAATTACCAGCGTGTCGATACCTAGCGTCCGCATGCGTTGCCCTTGCTCTTCGCCGTCATAATGTATCGAGCTGCGGCGGTAGCATTCGCAATAGGAGGTCTGCACGCCGCGCTGGCGCAACGTCTGCTCCAGCACTTCCCGTCCGTTGTTGCTGCGCAGGATAAGCGCGCGTTTGCCGTCGATGCGCGCCAGCGCCGGCATACTCAGCAAATCCTCGCTGGTTTCTCCATCATCGGGGTAGCTGACCGGCAATCCGCTCAGACCGTGCAGCC
>NZ_LECR01000073.1:0-339 GCF_001602625.1 Sodalis-like endosymbiont of Proechinophthirus fluctus | reverse complement strand
CGCCCCACGGCGTAATAGTGCAACCCAGCGGGCCAACTGGCGCCTTGCTGCGTCAGCCAGGGGTGGGCGTAGTTGATAGCATGCTGTGAGACGATAAATAGTAAATCGCCGGCAGATAGATCGGCTAGGCGTTGTGGAAGATGCGCCAGGTCATTGCCAGGTGTAAAGTCGATAAGCGGCAGATGCCAGGCGGATTTACCGCGGGCGCGCAGCCTGTTCACTAACTGTTCGCCCGTAGGCGATGGGCGGGTGACGAGGATACTCATTGTGGGGAGTTGTCCTTACAAACCTGGGCCAAAATGGCGCGGGCGCCGCGAGCCAGCAGATCTTCAGCCAGGC
>NZ_LECR01000083.1:248-6304 GCF_001602625.1 Sodalis-like endosymbiont of Proechinophthirus fluctus | reverse complement strand
CGATACCTTCCAACATTTCGCTGTTATTACTCTTATCGAACGATAAGATATTGATGCCCGCCAGCTTGCTAAGGGTATTAATTAGCACGCCGCCTGGATTGCCATGATTAATGGAGGCATCGGTTTGCAGGAAATTCTGCCGCCCGGACGGGCATCAAACCGATGCGGCCATTAGCACTGATAATGCCTTGGGTGATCGTCTGCCCCAGATTGTAGGGATTGCCGATCGACATCACTACATCGCCGATATAGGGCTGGCAGTTGGGATTGATGGAGATTATCCCGCAGGTTGTTTTGTTGGCCGTCTATTTTTAGCACTGCTAGATCAGTCAGGCTGTCCGAACCGACCAGTAGTGCCTCGTATACCCACCCGTCCTGTAGCGATGATAATCTGCTTGGCACCGTTGATGACATGCTTGTTGGCAGCAGGTAACCTTTCTGATTCATAATGACGCCGGGAACCACCCAGCGTGCGGATTTTCAACTGGTTTAATAGGCGCTGCCGTTCATGCTGTGGTTATACACGTAAACCACCGCCGGCTCAGCGCACCGCTGATTATGACTGATGAGCTCCTCGTCAGCACGATGCAGCAACTGGCCAGTGATTGAGCGAAGAGCAGGTACCAGTGCAAGCAGTAGGGCATAAAACCGATGATGACAGTACGTAGTAACTTGAGGAGCATGGGACTCGCAGGGGTAGTAGGGAATAGCGGCAGGATAGCATGAGTTAAACGGACACCGCAGCGTCGGCGTCCTTTTTTTGATCCCTTATCGCAGTAACAGGAAAATACTTGCGTCGCCGCGCACGATATTTAGCGCCATGACCGCCGGTTTGGACTCCAACACTTTGCGCAGTTGTGCCAGGTTCTGTACCCGTTCGCGGTTCAGGCCGATGATCACATCGCCTTTTTGCAGGCCAATCGCTGCGGCGGGGGAATCTTTCACAACATCCTCTACCTGAATGCCCTTGGTACCGTCTTTCAACTGACCATTTCTAAGAAAAGCCCCCTGCAGTGCAGGGGTGAGGATCTCTTTGCTGGAGGTGGCAGACACACTATTATCCAGAACCACCGACGCCGTTTGTGGCTTGCCGTTGCGCAGCAGGCCGAGTTTGACGGTTTTACCGGAGGCGGTCGTGCCGACTTTCACCCGTAGTTCGGCGAAACTCTGGATTGGCTTGTCTTCCACTGAAATGATGATATCGCCAGCTTTGATACCGGCCTTAGCCGCGGCGGAATTCGGAAATACTTCGCTGACGAACGCCCCACGCTGGGCGTCAATATTAAACGCTTTAGCGATATCGGCGGTCAGCTCAGTGCCCTTAATACCCAGCTGGCCGCGTTTGACTTCGCCATATTCAATCAGTTGCTGACTCAAGTTTTTGACGATGTTGCTAGGGATGGCGAAACCGATGCCGATATTGCCGCCCCCCGGCGCTAGAATGGCAGTATTGATGCCGATAAGCTCACCGTTGAGGTTAACCAGCGCACCGCCGGAATTCCCACGGTTGATGGAGGCATCGGTCTGAATGAAGTTCTCTAGGCCCTCCAAATTCAGCCCGCTGCGGCCCAGAGCGGATACAATACCGGACGTTGCAGTTTGGCCGAGGCCGAACGGGTTGCCCACCGCAACCGCGAAATCTCCGACCTTAAGGGCATCTGAGTCGGCCATGGTCACCTCGCTGAGGTTTTTCGGGTAGGGCAACTGCAGCAGCGCCAAATCTGTCTGCTCGTCGTGCCCTGCCAACTTAGCGTCAAATTCGCGACCGTCATTGAGCTGCACTTTGATCTTGTCTGCGCCGTTAACCACATGATTATTAGTGATCACATAACCCTTCGCAGCGTTGATGATGACCCCTGATCCTAGCCCTTCAAACGGACGCGTTCCGCCGTTGCCACCCGGAGTGTCGGGGCCGAAGAAGTATTTGAATTCCTTGGGCAGCGTGGGACGACGGATGGGCTGGTAGCCTTCAACATGCACGCTAACTACCGCCGGCAGGACTTTGGTCAGCATCGGAGCCAGGCTGGGAATGGACTGCCCCGCCACTTCGGCCGGCAGCACTGCCCGGGGCGCAGAAAAAGGGAGTAAGCTCAGCCCGATACTGAGCGTCAATGCGCTGAATAGAGGTGTTGTTTTCATTGTAACGTTAACTCGCTCGTTTTCGTGTCAGATACCCTGGATCAGACACCCGTTAACGGTATCATAATTGCTATTATGACCCTGCCGGGCACGGAAAAGTTCAACCTGGGCGCGCGTCGACGCCGGAGAAACCCGGGCTAGTAGCGCTATTTGCGCAAGCCACGCGTCATTCGCAGCAAACCTCTGGCGCTTTCCTGGTAGTCCCGCGTCTGCATTTCCGTCGGGACTTGATCGTTATCCGCTTCCGCTTCGGTCAGACGATAGCGGAACGGATTATCTTTGCGGCGCTGGTCCGGCAGCAGGCTATTAGAGCTTTTGGCCATATGCTGATGAAGCTGACGGTAATCGTCGGCCATATTGTCTAACAATTCTGCGCTGCGGGCGAAATGACTGGTCAGTTCTTCACGATACTCGTCCAGCTCGGTTTTACTCTTCTCCAGCTCGTGCTGAAGCGTTTGCTGCTGACGCAAATTACGATTACCGAACCGCATGGCGATCGCACCGATGATGATACCCACCACCAATCCAATCAGCGCATATTCCCAGGTCATAATAACTCCTATTTTTGACTTCGTTGTCCTGTAGGGTGTAAATACACCATTAGCTTCATTATAACCGGTAACACGCCATCAGTGGAACCGGGGAGTGTGACGATGCTCCACCCGGCCGGGACGCCGGACTATTTTGTTCGAACGCGCCGCTGTTTAGGATGTGCGACACGTGCTTTTTTTCATTCTCATTCAGGGAACGTCAGCCACATGCAAGCTACATCATTGTTGTCCCTTTGCAGCAGATGTTGGCGCAAGGGAAATGCCAGCCCGATGATATCCAAGCCGCCGCCATTGCCCGCTTGGACCTGATCCACCAGCAGTTAGGCGCGGCGCAAGCCAATGCTGCCAGCGCTCTATCGGCCCTGTTACGCCTGCTGGGCAAAAAGTGGCTTGGCGTGAGTGAGCGCGCAACGGATGAGCCGGTCCAGGGTTTATGTATGTGGGGCAGGGTAGGCAGGAGAAAGACCTGGCTGATGGATTTATTTTATCGCAGCCTCCCGGGCGAGCGTAAACCTGCGGCTGCATATTTCCACCGCTTCATGCTGCGAGTGTATAAGGAGATGACCGTCTGCAGGGTCACCAAGATCCACTGGAGATAATCGACGACGACTTCAAGTCCGAGACCGACGCGCTCTGTTTCGATGAATTTTTCGTGACAGATATCACCGACGCAATGCTGCTGGGTACCCTAATGCAGGCGCTGTTTGCGCGGCGCATTGCGCTTGTGGCCACCTCCAATATAATATTCCGCCGGACGATCTTTACTGCAACGGGTTGCAGCGCTCACGTTTCCTGCCGGCCATTGAACTTATCAAAAGCCATTACGAGGTGATGAATATGGATGGTGACATCGATTACCTACTGCGCACCTTGACGCGGGCTAATCTGTGGCTGACCCCTCTCGGCGACGAGACGGACCGGGAGATGGTGCGGATGTTCTGCGCCCTATCGGGGAAACATCTCGCACTGGAGGGCGCCGCCCCATCACTGGAAATAAATCATCGGTCGCTGCCGACCCTAGGCGCGACCGACGGTGTGGTGGCGCTAGATTTTGCCGAGTTATGCGCCAGTGCGCGCAGTCAAAATGACTATATTGTTCTCTCCGAGTGCTTTCATAGCGTCCTGCTGCATAATGTGCGGCCAATGAGCAGCGACGAGGAAAATACCGCTCGCCGATTTGGCGCTGGTGGATGAGTTCTATGAGCGCCACGTCAAGCTGGTGGTAATCGCCGCTAGAGTGCCGATGGACGCGTTTTACCAGGGGAAACTACTACGCTTCGAGTATCAGCGCTGCCTGTCGCGTTTACAGGAAATGCAGAGCGAGGAGTATCTCATGTTGGCACACCAACCCTGATGATGTAAAAAAGGGTCGATCTTTGCGGATGACTTCTCTATACTCCTGCAACCTCACGTTGCATTGAGGTTTTTTCCAAAACTTCAATCGCGCCAGCAATGGCTAATCGAAGGGGTGGTTTTGCTAGACTTAAAGCCGTGTGAACATCATAAACTGTTCATTGAAGCGTTTGGGCGGGGTCCACCAACGTGTAACTTAAATTGGGTAAGCTTTTAATGAAAACTTTTACAGCAAAGCCGGAAACGGTTAAGCGTGACTGGTATGTTGTCGACGCCGAAGGGAAAACCCTTGGCCGTCTTGCTACCGAACTAGCTCGTCGCCTGCGGGGCAAGCATAAAGCGGAATATACGCCGCATGTGGATACCGGTGATTATCTCATTGTTCTGAACGCTGACAAAGTAGTTGTTACCGGCAACAAGCGTAACGATAAGGTATACTATCACTACACTGGTTACGTCGGTGGTATTAAACAAGCGACCTTTGAAGAGATGATTGCGCGCCGCCCTGAGCGTGTGATTGAAATCGCAGTTAAGGGCATGCTGCCAAAAGGCCCGCTGGGTCGTGCTATGTTCCGTAAACTGAAAGTTTACGCCGGCACCGAGCACAACCACGCAGCACAGCAACTGCAAGTTCTGGATATTTAATCGGGATTGTAGGCAATGGCTGAAAATCAATATTATGGCACTGGTCGCCGCAAAAGCTCTTCCGCTCGCGTCTTCGTTAAGGGGGGCAGCGGCAGCATCGTTATTAATCAGCGTGGTTTGGATCAGTACTTCGGTCGCGAAACTGCCCGCATGGTTGTTCGCCAACCGCTGGAGCTGGTCGACATGGTGGGTAAACTTGATTTGTATATCACCGTTAAAGGTGGTGGCATCTCCAGTCAGGCAGGCGCCATTCGCCACGGTATTGCTCGTGCGCTGATGGAATATGACGAAACGCTGCGCGCCGATCTGCGCAAAGCCGGTTTTGTTACCCGTGACTCTCGTCAGGTTGAACGTAAAAAAGTCGGTCTGCGTAAAGCACGCCGCCGTCCGCAGTTCTCCAAACGATAATTTCGCAGTATTCACTGCAGAAAAAAGCCCGGACTGGTCCGGGCTTTTTTATTTATTGCGTCCTTGACCTGCCGGAATATTAACCGTAGCCAGTTTTCACGCTAATTTGCCATATCGTGCCCCACACAAAACAGGCAAAATCTGATAAACTAGCCGACGCATATACGCCTGTTTACTTGGCTGGCGTTTTGTCAACCGGCTGCAAGCTTTCCAGCTCCGGTTGCAGCAGCGGGCAAAGTAGCTACGGGTCAACGGCGGACAAATCAGGAAAATAACCCTTTGTTAGGGTTATTCCCGGTATTTTCTCAATAAACTTGGAGGTTTTCATGGCTGTCGCTGCCAACAAACGTTCGTTGATGACGCTGTTTTCCGGCAATACCGACATATTCAGCCATCAAGTACGTATCGTGCTGGCGGAAAAAGGAGTAAGTGTCGAAATTGAGCAGGTTGAGATGGATAATCTGCCGCAGGACCTGATTGACCTTAACCCCTACCGCACTGTGCCGACGCTGGTTGATCGCGAACTGACGCTTTACGAGTCCCGCATTATAATGGAGTACCTGGATGAACGATTCCCTCATCCGCCGCTGATGCCGGTTTATCCAGTGGCGCGCGGTACCAGCCGCCTGATGATTCACCGCATCGAAAACGATTGGTACACGTTGATGCGCAAGATTGAACAAAGCAAAGACAGCGAGGTGGATAACACTCGCCGGCAACTGCGCGAGGAGCTGCTGACGGTGGCACTGGTGTTCAACGAAGCCCCATTCTTCATGAGCGAAGAGTTCAGTCTGGTGGACTGCTACCTGGCGCCGCTGCTGTGGCGTTTGCCGCAGCTGGGCATCGAGCTGGCCGGCACGGGCGCTAAAGAGCTGAAAGGGTATATGACGCGCGTTTTTGAACGCGATGCCTTTCTGGCATCGCTGACCGAAGCCGAGCGCGAAATGCGTCTGCAGACCC
>NZ_LECR01000083.1:0-236 GCF_001602625.1 Sodalis-like endosymbiont of Proechinophthirus fluctus | reverse complement strand
GGGGGTAAAGGGATGGAGGTGACTCAACTTTCGCCATGCCGGCCGTACCTGCTACGGGCATTTTACGAATGGTTGCTTGATAACCAGCTGACGCCGCATCTCGTGGTGGATGCCAAAGTGGACGGTGTGATGGTGCCAATGGAATTTGCCCGCGACGGGCAAATTGTGCTTAATATCGCGCCGCGCGCGGTGGTGAATCTGGCGCTGGGCAATGATGAAGTGCAATTCGGCGCCCG
>NZ_LECR01000019.1 GCF_001602625.1 Sodalis-like endosymbiont of Proechinophthirus fluctus | reverse complement strand
GCACTTGAAAATACAAACACGCTCTGAAATAAACCAACAACAGGAAAACCACCTCGTCGCCACGTGAATGACCACCACCATCGCGGAATGGTGGAGCTAAGCGGGATCGAACCGCTGACCTCCTGCGTGCAAAGCAGGCGCTCTCCCAGCTGAGCTATAGCCCCAAGTTGTTCACTTTGAATATACCATCGTCAGTCACCTGCGATGAGTCAGCTTACCTACGTGCCCAGGTAAAGTCTCGTTCACCACAGTCAGTCACAGGACGACAGCCAGTGTCACTTTCCGGATACCGCCTGACATGCCTTCCTAGTAGTGGCAACATGCTACGGCTTCAATCCTCGCCTTGGGATAAGAGGAACTGATAGGCCTGAGTGGACTTGAACCACCGACCTCACCCTTATCAGGGGTGCGCTCTAACCACCTGAGCTACAAGCCTATAGAATCTTTCTTGCTCGTGATAGCTATCAGACAATCTGTGTGGACACGTCACTCAACGTATCATCTAGGTAAGGAGGTGATCCAACCGCAGGTTCCCCTACGGTTACCTTGTTACGACTTCACCCCAGTCATGAATCACAAAGTGGTAAGCGCCCTCCCGTAGGTTAAGCTACCTACTTCTTTTGCAACCCACTCCCATGGTGTGACGGGCGGTGTGTACAAGGCCCGGGAACGTATTCACCGTGGCATTCTGATCCACGATTACTAGCGATTCCGACTTCATGGAGTCGAGTTGCAGACTCCAATCCGGACTACGACGCACTTTATGAGGTCCGCTGACTCTCGCGAGATCGCTTCTCTTTGTATGCACCATTGTAGCACGTGTGTAGCCCTACTCGTAAGGGCCATGATGACTTGACGTCATCCCCACCTTCCTCCGGTTTATCACCGGCAGTCTCCTTTGAGTTCCCGACCGAATCGCTGGCAACAAAGGATAAGGGTTGCGCTCGTTGCGGGACTTAACCCAACATTTCACAACACGAGCTGACGACAGCCATGCAGCACCTGTCTCAGAGTTCCTGAAGGCACCAAGGCATCTCTGCCTCGTTCTCTGGATGTCAAGAGTAGGTAAGGTTCTTCGCGTTGCATCGAATTAAACCACATGCTCCACCGCTTGTGCGGGCCCCCGTCAATTCATTTGAGTTTTAACCTTGCGGCCGTACTCCCCAGGCGG
>NZ_LECR01000052.1 GCF_001602625.1 Sodalis-like endosymbiont of Proechinophthirus fluctus | reverse complement strand
GGCAGTTCCCTACTCTCGCATGGGGAGACCCCACACTACCATCGGCGCTACGGCGTTTCACTTCTGAGTTCGGCATGGGGTCAGGTGGGACCACCGCGCTAGTGCCGCCAGGCAAATTCGTTTCCGCTCCGCACCGCTTTCCCAACCCTCACTTGCATGACTGTCGGGCATTATCCGGAACATCGCTAATATCGTCTTGCCCCTTGCGCTTGGCGTTAACTTTCGCTGTGGATGCCGCGCGCTCAAACAGCTCAGGTGTTGTAAGGTTAAGTCTCACGGGTCATTAGTATCGGTTAGCTCAACGCCTCACAGCGCTTACACACCCGACCTATCAACGTCATCGTCTTTAACGTCCCTTCAGGAGGCTCAAGGCCTCAGGGAAGACTCATCTCGAGGCAAGTTTCCCGCTTAGATGCTTTCAGCGGTTATCTCTTCCGCACGTAGCTACCGGGCAATGCCATTGGCATGACAACCCGAACACCAGCGGTGCGTCCACTCCGGTCCTCTCGTACTAGGAGCAGCCCCTCTCAATCTTCCAGCGCCCACGGCAGATAGGGACCGAACTGTCTCACGACGTTCTAAACCCAGCTCGCGTACCACTTTAAATGGCGAACAGCCATACCCTTGGGACCTACTTCAGCCCCAGGATGTGATGAGCCGACATCGAGGTGCCAAACACCGCCGTCGATATGAACTCTTGGGCGGTATAAGCCTGTTATCCCCGGAGTACCTTTTATCCGTTGAGCGATGGCCCTTCCATGCAGAACCACCGGATCACTAAGACCTGCTTTCGCACCTGCTCGAGCCGTCACTCTCGCAGTCAAGCTAGCTTATGCCTTTACACTAACCTCACGATTTCCGACCGTGATTAGCTAACCTTTGTGCTCCTCCGTTACGCTTTGGGAGGAGACCGCCCCAGTCAAACTACCCACCAGACACTGTCCTCGGTCCGGGTAACGGGCCTGAGTGAGAACATCAAACATTAAAGGGTGGTATTTCAAGGTTGGCTCCATGCAGACTGGCGTCTACACTTCAAAGCCTCCCGCCTATCCTATACATTAAGGTTCAATGTTCAGTGTCAAGCTATAGTAAAGGTTCACGGGGTCTTTCCGTCTTGCCGCGGGTACACCGCATCTTCACGGCGAGTTCAATTTCACTGAGTCTCGGGTGGAGACAGCCTGGCCATCATTACGCCATTCGTGCAGGTCGGAACTTACCCGACAAGGAATTTCGCTACCTTAGGACCGTTATAGTTACGGCCGCCGTTTACCGGGGCTTCGATCAAGAGCTTCTCGCAAGCGTTAACCCCATCAATTAACCTTCCGGCACCGGGCAGGCGTCACACCGTATACGTCCACTTTCGTGTTTGCACAGTGCTGTGTTTTTAATAAACAGTTGCAGCCAGCTGGTATCTGCGACTGGCCTCAGCTCGGGGCGCAGGCCCTTCACCTACATGCCAGCGTGCCTTCTCCCGAAGTTACGGCACCATTTTGCCTAGTTCCTTCACCCGAGTTCTCTCAAGCGCCTTGGTATTCTCTACCTGACCACCTGTGTCGGTTTGGGGTACGATTCGATGTGACCTGGAGCTTAGAGGCTTTTCCTGGAAGCGTAGCATCAATTCCTTCGCCACCGTAGTAGCTCGTCATCACGCCTCAGTGTTAAGAATGAGCGGATTTGCCTGCTCGTTCCACCTTCACGCTTGAACCGGGACAACCGTCGCCCGGCGAACCTAGCTTTCTCCGTCCCCCCTTCGCAGTCACACCCAGTACAGGAATATTAACCTGCTTCCCATCGACTACGCCTTTCGGCCTCGCCTTAGGGGTCGACTCACCCTGCTCCGATTAACGTTGAACAGGAACCCTTGGTCTTCCGGCGAGCGGGCTTTTCACCCGCTTTATCGTTACTTATGTCAGCATTCGCGCTTCTGATACCTCCAGCAGCCCTCACAGGCCACCTTCTCAGGCTTACAGAACGCTCCCCTACCCAACGCACTTACGTGTCGCTGCCGCAGCTTCGGTGCATGGTTTAGCCCCGTTACATCTTCCGCGCAGGCCGACTCGACCAGTGAGCTATTACGCTTTCTTTAAATGATGGCTGCTTCTAAGCCAACATCCTGGCTGTCTGGGCCTTCCTACATCGTTTCCCACTTAACCATGACTTTGGGACCTTAGCTGGCGGTCTGGGTTGTTTCCCTCTTCACGACGGACGTTAGCACCCGCCGTGTGTCTCCCGTGATAACATTCTACGGTATTCGCAGTTTGCATCGGGTTGGTAATCCGGGATGGACCCCTAGCCGAAACAGTGCTCTACCCCCGTAGATGACTTCACGAGGCGCTACCTAAATAGCTTTCGGGGAGAACCAGCTATCTCCCGGTTTGATTGGCCTTTCACCCCTAGCCACAAGTCATCCGCTAATTTTTCAACATTAGTCGGTTCGGTCCTCCAGTTAGTGTTACCTAACCTTCAACCTGCCCATGGCTAGATCACCGGGTTTCGGGTCTATACCCTGCAACTAGACGCCCAGTTAAGACTCGGTTTCCCTACGGCTCCCCTATATGGTTAACCTTGCTACAGAATATAAGTCGCTGACCCATTATACAAAAGGTACGCAGTCACACCCCAAAGGGATGCTCCCACTGCTTGTACGTACACGGTTTCAGGTTCTATTTCACTCCCCTCGCCGGGGTTCTTTTCGCCTTTCCCTCACGGTACTGGTTCACTATCGGTCAGTCAGGAGTATTTAGCCTTGGAGGATGGTCCCCCCATCTTCAGACAGGATATCACGTGTCCCGCCCTACTCATCGAGCTCACAACAAGCGCACCTTCGGATACGGGGCTATCACCCCCTGTCGCCGGACTTTCCAGACCGTTCTCCTGATGCGCAAGCTGATGATGGCTCTGGGCTGTTCCCCGTTCGCTCGCCGCTACTGGGGGAATCTCGGTTGATTTCTTTTCCTCAGGGTACTGAGATGTTTCAGTTCCCCTGGTTCGCTTCGTTAAGCTATGGATTCACTTAACGATGATGCAACATGTTGCACCGGGTTTCCCCATTCGGACATCGTCGGCTGATAATGCTTCATATTAGCTCACCGGCGCTTTTCGCAGATTAGCACGTCCTTCATCGCCTCTGACTGCCTAGGCATCCACCGTGTACGCTTAGTCACTTAACCTCACAACCCTGAGCTGTCTGCGCCTTTCGGGCTGCACACCCTAAATTCCGGTGTCGCGCGGTACTCGGCATCCCTATGGACAGTGGAGTCCGCTGCGGTGCCTACGTGCCGCCTGCCTTTGCTTTCAGCCGTTCGCTCCGTCTCACTCGAGTTTCGCTATCAGGCGAGACCCAAAATGGTTTATGGACCCCACTGAAACGACAGTGCCTGTCGCTGGTACAGAGATAACGGATAACGCTTGCGCGTTATATCAGGTTTGCCTACTTCGTTTGAGAGACTCGCATACTGAGTTTGCACTTCAGCATGTGTTTCAAATTTTCAGCTTGTTCCGGATTGTTAAAGAGCAGTATTTCGCAGCGCACTTGAAAATACAAACACGCTCTGAAATAAACCAACAAAGTGGTGTCCCCTAGGGGGTTCGAACCCCTGTTACCGCCGTGAAAGGGCGGTGTCCTAGGCCACTAGACGAAGGGGACTCGAAAAACGCCGGAAACGCACCACGTTATTTTTGCGTGGAAGGCAGCACGCTTCGTAAGAAGGTAGCCCCCCAACCGCAAGAGCAGTGGTAACTTCTCTCAGCCGCTAGCTATGTTTAGCTTGCTCGCCAGGCAAGCAAGAAAAAGGCGTTGACGGGCTGTTTAGAGCTCGTGATAGCTATCAGACAATCTGTGTGGACACGTCACTCAACGTATCATCTAGGTAAGGAGGTGATCCAACCGCAGGTTCCCCTACGGTTACCTTGTTACGACTTCACCCCAGTCATGAATCACAAAGTGGTAAGCGCCCTCCCGTAGGTTAAGCTACCTACTTCTTTTGCAACCCACTCCCATGGTGTGACGGGCGGTGTGTACAAGGCCCGGGAACGTATTCACCGTGGCATTCTGATCCACGATTACTAGCGATTCCGACTTCATGGAGTCGAGTTGCAGACTCCAATCCGGACTACGACGCACTTTATGAGGTCCGCTGACTCTCGCGAGATCGCTTCTCTTTGTATGCACCATTGTAGCACGTGTGTAGCCCTACTCGTAAGGGCCATGATGACTTGACGTCATCCCCACCTTCCTCCGGTTTATCACCGGCAGTCTCCTTTGAGTTCCCGACCGAATCGCTGGCAACAAAGGATAAGGGTTGCGCTCGTTGCGGGACTTAACCCAACATTTCACAACACGAGCTGACGACAGCCATGCAGCACCTGTCTCAGAGTTCCTGAAGGCACCAAGGCATCTCTGCCTCGTTCTCTGGATGTCAAGAGTAGGTAAGGTTCTTCGCGTTGCATCGAATTAAACCACATGCTCCACCGCTTGTGCGGGCCCCCGTCAATTCATTTGAGTTTTAACCTTGCGGCCGTACTCCCCAGGCGG
>NZ_LECR01000009.1:274-1199 GCF_001602625.1 Sodalis-like endosymbiont of Proechinophthirus fluctus | reverse complement strand
ACACCCACTCCCATCCAAGAGGAAATGAATTGAATTGAAAGAAATTCGTGGAAAATGTCATTGCATTCGCAAGTAAATCCTCGAATTATTCTTTCGTTCATCGATCCTCTCGATGATGGCGATGGCGATGGCGATGGCGATGAATTCAGAATGAAATTCGATTTTTCCGATTTCAGACATGGGAACGGCAGTGGAAAATTTCATAGACAAAGACGACATTTTCGCGATCGAAGAAATCGTCAAAATTCGATTCGAAAAAATGATGAAGGAACTCAAGGAGCAAAAGGTGAAAGGTGACGAAATCAATTTAATCGAATTGTTCAAGCGAATGAGAGAGGAAGAAGAGAAATTGAATTCGAAGGAAGAGAAAAATTATCGGATTCTACAAGACGAAATGATTAATTCGACGAAGAAGAATCGTAAATTCGATTCGTTTTCAGGTTCGTTCAGGAAATCGATTGAATCATTCGGAGGGGGGAGGGGAGAATCGTTGAAAAATGAGATTTCGATTTCAGGTTCTGCTGCGGGAAGGACTCTCGCGACCGGGAGAGAAAGAGACGGCAGCACCGAGGATGACTTGCCTGGAATTTCGAGCGTGGAAATAGGATCGAAATCGAAGACTTCCGCCACGATTACCGTATCCGATTCGGGTAAAAAAAAAAAAAAAATTTCTCTTTTTCTCACATTTTCACGTCGAATTCGATTGAAAAAATGAAATTTCAATTGCAGACACCGACGAATACGATTTCGTAAGAGCGATGAAATCGGTCAACGATTCGAACAAGAATAAAAAAATTGATTCGGACGACGAGGACGAAGATGACGATTCGATCGAAAATGATTTTTACGACTGCGAGAAAAGGAGAAAAAGCGAAACGTCTAAAATCAGCCAAGGTGCGACGAGAATAATAATAATAATAATAAT
>NZ_LECR01000009.1:0-264 GCF_001602625.1 Sodalis-like endosymbiont of Proechinophthirus fluctus | reverse complement strand
AAAAACGAGAAATCAAAAGCTTTCATCGTTTTCAGACGAGGAGAAGAAAACTCGAGGCAGGGGAAGAGGACGTGGACGGGGACGGGGACGAGGACGAGGAATCGGACGTGGAAGCAGCAGGCGGGAAGGAAAAGAAAGAAACGAATTCTCGGTTGAGAGACGATCCAAAGGAGAAATGAAGAAGGCGGTGGAAAAAGAAAATTGGAAATCGGCAAATTCGATCGCTTACGAAGACGATTCAGATTGACGATTTCCGTTTCCCCC
>NZ_LECR01000023.1:128289-133448 GCF_001602625.1 Sodalis-like endosymbiont of Proechinophthirus fluctus | reverse complement strand
AATGCTATGGGTTTTCTTATCGGTAAGCGTATTCTGGTGACTGGCGTTGCCAGCAACCGTTCAATTGCATATGGCATCGCTCAGGCTATGCACCGTGAGGGGGCGGAGCTGGCTTTCACTTACCAGAATGACAAATTGAAATTACGGGTGGAAGGATTTGCTGCCGGTTTCAATTCCAGCATCGTGCTGCCGTGCGACGTGGCGGAAGATGCCAGTATAGAAGCGCTGTTCACCCGTCTAGCCAATATCTGGCCGACGTTTGACGGTTTCGTACATGCCATCGCTTATGCCCCCGGCGACCAATTGGACGGCGATTATGTGAACGCCGTGACTCGCGAAGGTTTCGCCATCGCGCACGATATCAGCTCCTACAGCCTCGTCGCCATGGCAAAAGCCTGCCGACCAATGCTTAATCTCAACGCTGCTTTGGTGACGCTGACCTACCTGGGCGCAGAACGCGCCATCCCCAACTATAATGTCATGGGCCTGGCCAAAGCCTCTCTAGAGGCCAATACCCGTTATATGGCCAACGCTATGGGGCCGCAAGGTGTGCGTGTGAATGCCATTTCCGCGGGTCCTATCCGCACTCTGGCCGCATCCGGCATCAAGAACTTTAAAAAGATGCTGTCCTACTGCGAGTCGGTGATACCAATTCGCCGCGCAATAACCATTGAGGACGTCGGCAATGCCGTTGCTTTCCTGTGCTCCGATCTGTCGGCTGGCATCACCGGCGAGGTGGTGCATGTGGATGGTGGCTTTAATATCTCCGCCATGAACGATCTTGACCTAGATTAATCGCTTCGTGGGTCGGAAGTTCGGCCCCTTTCCTAGCTCGACAGATTACGGGCGCTTGTTAAGCATTCGCCACTAGTCTCCTCCTTCGCCATACTTGCCACAGTCACGCCCTTTTTGCTGTTACGCCGTGCGTTCTATCACTCTACAGCTGCTGTTACACTACCACGGTGATAAACACCATGCTTGCTATAACGCCGCGTTGTTCTGCATGGCACTGTTGATGTTATATCAAGTACGATCTTGATAGCCAGGAAGTCAGTTTGAAAAGGATATCAGATGGTGGTATCACAACCCATCAGGGAGGATCCATGTGGCGGTTCGCTCTGCGGCTCCTAAATCCTGTGCCGGCCGAGGAGGTGATTCGGGTAATGGAGTTGATTGAGTTTGGTTATGTGATGATAATCGCTTCGGTCGTCTCAACGGTACATATGCTTATTAACACCTAACGCCCACGCGTTAGGTGTTTATCAATCTCTCGGCATTTTCATTCCCCTCATCGTCACTAATTGCATCTTCATAGGTCGGTCGGAAGCCTTTGCATCGTATTTATCAGCATGGGCTTTACTTTATGCTGGGCTAGCAGGAAAATACTTTATTGATCAACGCATGAAAGCCAGGAAGCCGAAGGCGACCCGACCGGTAGTGCTGCAATAGGGACAGTCATTAGCCGATGAATAAAACCAAGCGTTATGACATTCTTTGTCGACTGCAAGCCAATAATCCTCATCCCACCACCGAGCTGGTGCACCGTTCGCCTTTCGAGCTACTGATTGCGGTACTGCTCTCTGCCCAGGCTACCGATGTCAACGTCAATAAGGCTACCAACCTGTTATTCCCAGTGGCTAATACGCCGCAGGACATGCTGACGCTGGGGGTGGACGGAATTAAAAGTTATATCAAATCGATAGGACTCTTTAACAACAAAGCAAAAAATATCATTAAAACCTGCCGACTGCTACTAGAACGGCACCAGGGCGAGGTACCAGAGGATCGCGCTGCGCTGGAGGCGCTGCCGGGCGTCGNCCGCCAATGTCGTGCTTAATACTGCTTTCGGCTGGCCGACGATTGCCGTGGATACCCATATCTTCCGCGTCGCTAATCGTACCCGCTTTGCGGTTGGTAAAGACGTAGAAGTGGTGGAAAAAAAGCTGTTGGCCGTCGTGCCGAAAGCGTTTCATGGCGATTGCCACCACTGGTTTATTCTCCACGGCCGCTATACTTGCATAGCCCGCACACCGCGCTGCGACTCCTGCCTGATTGAAGATCTATGTGAGTACGATCGAAAACATTATCCGCAATAACCTGTCCTCGATACCCAGACCGTTCAAGGAGTTGCGCCCAGCAGCGACCTGACGCGGTCGTTGCTGGGCCGACCAGATACAGACGGCACGTGATGGCCATTGACGCCGCGACGTCGTCCGTATCGCTTTTGCCAGTTTAGGAAGGCGCTGCAAAAATCCGCTTAGGACTATAGTCAAACATATCTGCGCCGTTGTCTTTGCACTATTGCAGATAAGCGGCAAATGCATAGTCTCGAATGTTGTATCCCGTCTGTCTGGTTGAGGTTGAGGGCACAGAGATTCACCTTCTTCAACTATTTTTCTATCATAGGTAAGTAATTAATTTTCATATTGAAAAATTAATGACTTTTGACAATTCTAAACCTAGAAGCACAAAAACCGATTGTCTTGGGACTGCATTATATTTTACGCTTCGCCGGGACTGTATTATGCAACAGCGTTAAAATCTTCCGAACGACAGAGAATGGATGTTTAACCGTTTGCCCGTTTTGAAAACTATACGTGTGGAATGATGCTGCCATCATTACCCACGACAATTTCTACAAGCTAAAAGCAGAATGAAAAACGAGGTCCTTGTGTCAACTGCAAACCAACCAACCACGGAACAACGCGTGACCATCAACGCGTTCAAGCAACCGAAATCGTTTTATTTAATTTTTTCCATCGAGCTGTGGGAGCGATTCGGCTACTACGGCCTGCAGAGTATTCTGGCCGTTTACCTAGTAAAAATGCTAGGCCTGTCAGAATCTGCCTCCATTACCTTGTTTTCATCCTTCAGCGCGCTGGTCTATGGCTTTGTTGCCATCGGCGGTTGGCTAGGCGACAAAGTGCTCGGCACCAAACGCGTCATCATTCTCGGCACCCTGGTGCTCACCGTCGGATACAGCATGGTAGCCTGGTCCGGCCATGAAGTTTTCTGGGTTTATCTTGGCATGGCCACGATCGCCGTCGGCAGCGGATTGTTCAAAGCCAACCCACCCTCTTTGCTGTCCACCTGCTATAAAAAAGGTGATCCTCGCCTGGATGGCGCTTTTACCATGTATTACATGGCCATCAACATTGGTTCTTTCCTGTCGATGCTCGCAACTCCCTGGCTGGCGGCGCATTACGGCTGGAGCGTGGCGCTTTCGTTAAGCGTATTCGGGATGCTTATCACTCTGGTGAACTTTGTATTGTGCCGCGGCTACGTTAAGTATTACGGTTCGGCGCCAGATTTTGAAGCGCTTAACGGGTCGTGTCTTCTGGCGGTGATTGCCGGCATCCTTGTTCTTATCCCCGTCGCTACCTGGTTGCTTTATCATCAAGATATCGCGCGTATGGTGCTCGGCATGGTGACGCTCGGCATTTTGCTGATCTTCGCCTATGAAACCCTGCGTCTGGACGGAGCAATGCGCCGCCGTATGCTAGTCTCGTTTATCATGATGCTGGAGGCGGTATTTTTCTTCGTGCTATATAGCCAGATGCCGACCTCGCTTAATTTTTTCGCTATCCATAATGTTGAAACTTCGCTGCTAGGACTGGATTTTGAACCTGAGCAGTTTCAAGCACTGAATCCTTTCTGGATCATGCTTTCCAGCCCGCTACTGGCGGCGGGATATAATCGCCTAGGAGATCGCCTGTCAATGCCATTCAAATTTGCCATCGGCATGGTGCTGTGTTCGCTAGCCTTCCTGGTGCTGCCGCTGGGTGCGCATTTCGCCAGTACGGCCAGGCTGGTGTCGACTTACTGGCTCATTTTGAGCTATGCGCTGCAAAGCATTGGCGAGTTGATGATATCCGGACTCGGTCTGGCGATGGTAGCGCAACTGGTTCCGCAGCGTTTGATGGGGTTCATCATGGGCGCCTGGTTCCTAACCACCGCTGCGGCGGCGATTATCGCCGGCTTCGTTGCCAACTTATCCACGGTACCATCCGAAATGAGTGATACACACCACTCTTTGCAGGTCTATAGTCATGTGTTTATGCAGATAGGCGTCTACACTGGCGTCATCGCCGTGCTGATGCTGGCGTTTGCGCCGAAGCTTAACCGCTTGGCTTGGGCGGACAGTGCTGTGCAACCTACTCAAAAGGGCATGATGTCAGCTACACAGGGCGAATAATAGCCCTGCTGGCTTCCCTGCCTTCCCTATTTACAGTAGAGGTTAGAGTGAAAAAATCCTGGCCATTAGGCCGGCTTGCAAGCAAAAAGCACCCAAAAGCACGCCTGACTATCAACACAGCCACGGATAATACTGTCTAGCGTTTACATCACCGGCGACGCCGGGAAATGATGTTTCGTCGCCGCGATTTGATCTTATGTCGCTACCACCTGCAGTTCATATTTCTCCGCTCTCCTTGATTTATTTCATCACCTCCATACACCGTTGCAGTGACGTGCTCCAGCGCTTTCTTCGGGCTCAATCCCTTTAGCTCCTTTATCCTTTTTAGCAGATTCACCAGCAGCAGGCCGCTGCAATAGTGAGATCCCCCACTGGTTTACGGGCGAAAAAATCTATCATTGGTCGACAGGTATGTTAGGCTTGGTCAGTGGTAATCAGCATTGTTTCAGACGTTGGGGATCATAACCGACTTAGCTGAGATGTTTTACCAGTGCTATACGCGGTCCAAGCTCAATGCGGGCGGCAGCGACCGCTTTGTCCACCGAGATTACGCGACGTCCGCTAATCTGCTCTAGCTTTAGCAGATTCAGCGCGATAGTATTGGTAGCCAGCCTGCTGCACGTACTCTCTCTTCTCCGGCGCACCAATATAGCCGCTCAGCATTGTATCACAGCACTTCAGACCCTTATATCCTTTACATCGATCGGTACTTCGCTGGCACACCATCCATCCGGTCCACTTGATCATACTGGGTGTAGTTGGAAAACTGCACGGTATTGAGCAGCCACACATTAACGCCTATCCGGCGCATGGAAAACACCGCGGAGCTATTGCCCGTATGACCGGTATACCACGTGGGACTAAATTGAAAGAACATTCTTCATCACAAAAAATCGCCTTACACATCTCCGGCTCGCAGCCCCTGCGGGAAATCCTGCTATTGCCAGTCGAGCAGACAGTAGTG
>NZ_LECR01000023.1:126413-128239 GCF_001602625.1 Sodalis-like endosymbiont of Proechinophthirus fluctus | reverse complement strand
TAAAAACATACTCTGGCGATACCTTTTTTTCGCCGTTCACCGCCACTGCGTTGGAACTTATCATGGTACGGGCCTGGCCACGCGACGGCACCAGATCAGCCGCTACCAGCGCCTGTTGTAAATCCGCACCGCGATCAAGTCCGACCGTCGGTATGCCGTCCTGGGCCAATTGAGCGAAATCATCCTCGGTCAGGTCTGCCAGCGCGCCGGTGAACAGGCTTGCGGTAATACGCTTTGCCGCCGCCAAACCTAGCTCGCCGTGTGCCATGCGAGTGACCTCTTCTGCCAGCACATACTGGGCGCGAGGGGTCTTGTCACTGGCGTGATGCTCTTGCTCCAGAGCCTCGATAGTGGAAAGCGATAGGAAGGTGAAGAACTTCAAGAAGCGATACACGTCGCTGTCGGCGGTATTGATCCAGAACTGATAGAACTTATAGGAGCTGGTCTTGCTGGGATCTAACCACACCGCGGCGCCCTCGGTTTTGCTGAATTTGGTGCCGTCCGCTTTGATGATAAGCGGCACTGTCAGGCCATACACCGTGTTCTGGTGCAGCCTGCGCGTCAAATCTATTCCGGAGGTGATGTTCCCCCACTGGTCAGAGCCGCCAATCTGCAGCGCCACGCCGTACTGTTTGTTCAGGTAGGCGAAATCGTAGCCCTGCAACAAATTATAGGAAAACTCGGTAAAGGAAATGCCGCTATCATCACGGTTCAACCGCTGCTTTACCGCTTCTTTATTGATCATCTGATTAACGGAAAAATGCTTACCGATATCGCGCAGAAACGTCAACATGTTCATTGAGCCAAACCAGTCATAATTGTTGGTGGCGATGGCGCTATTATTGCCGCAGTCAAAATCGAGGAACGGCGATACCTGGAGTTTGATTTTTTCCACCCATTTCTGGACGGTTTCCGTGGTATTAAGCTTGCGCTCAGTCGCTTTGAAACTGGGATCGCCGATAAGTCCGGTAGCGCCCCCTACCAGCGCTACTGGACGGTGGCCGGCCAGTTGGAAGCGTTTGAGGCACAGCAAGGGCACTAGATGTCCCAAATGCAAGCTGTCGGCGGTGGGATCGAAGCCGCAATACAACGAGATCGGCCCTGCTGCCAACCGATCAGACAGAGCCTTCTCGCCCGTGACTTGGGCAATCAGCCCCCGCTCCTGCAATTGTTGTATTAGATTACTGCTTGCCATCAAAAGCTCCATTATCAAGAAAGAAAGAAAAAGATACCACGGTCCACGCCGGTTTTACCCAGCGTGCAAGACTCTATCCTTAAAAACGTTTTCCTGGCGCCGGCGTCGCGGTCAAGTCAGACCCTCACCGCCTCGGTGAGGGTATCATAACCGATCCGGCTATGGTGCCAGCCGATCAACGTGCCAACCGCCCTCTTCACGCCGATAGAGAAACCTGTCGTGCAATCGATGTTCACCGCCCTGCCAGAATTCCATCGCATCGATAGNGACTCGATAACCACCCCAGAAGCTGGGCAGCGGCACCTCACCCTGGGCAAATTTCTGTTTCAGCTCCAGAAATTTACTTTCTAACATGCCGCGGGCAGAGATTCGGCTGGATTGCCGCGAGACCCAGGCACCTATCTGGCTATCGCGCGGGCGGCTGTGAAAGTACTTTATCACGTCAATGACCGAGAGCCGATCCGCGCGGCCCAGGACTAGAACTTGCCGTTCCAGCGTGTTCCAGGGAAAGTGCAGGCTGATGCGGGGGTTATGAGCCAAATGTGTGGCTTTTTGACTGCCGAGATTGGTATAGAACACCATACTCTGAAGATCAAAATATTTAAGTAATACTAGCCGCTGGTACGGCTGG
>NZ_LECR01000023.1:124804-126348 GCF_001602625.1 Sodalis-like endosymbiont of Proechinophthirus fluctus | reverse complement strand
GAGCCACTGGTCGAACAAATCCATAGGCTCCGCCGTTAAATCGGCGCGGCGCAGCCCGCCTCGGGTATATTCCCTGCGCAGAGCGGTAATATCGATTGAATGTTCAGTCATAATTTGCTGAAAAGGCGGCAATGAAAGTCGTTATTGTGCGCCGTGACTCTGAAAATTTCAATCACTTACCCGCTGCGCTCTGGATGATATAATCTTCAACGATGATTTTGTCTTGTCGCTCGATAAACGCCTAATTGCTCTTTGACCAGGAGCTGTATTAGATATCAATATAGCAGGGTCGGAAGTGGTGGCGACTTGCGGCAAGCTCAGCTGCTGGCCATCAAGGATAAAGCTCGCCTGCTCGTGAACGTTATCTAACGTCACGGTTAGCAGCAGCGTGCTGCACTGATAATGTAAAGTTTCCGTTTACGTGGGTCTGCCGCTTGGTCATGACTGGATAAATTTCCCTAGCGGCGTTTCCACCTATGCACCTATAACGGAAGGAAGATTGCCCGGTAACCCGAACCTGGACAAGGTTGGAAACGCCAGCTAGGCGAAGGCAAGGGCTTCATTATCGCCGCTCAAGTCGAATTTATCAGTAGAACTGAACCTCAACCTAAATATCCGGCAGCAGCGCCGACAAAAACAGTTCATAACAAGTGATAGCCGTCACCTCGTGCGGCGCCTACCGCCGGGGCCTGCCTGCCATAATAAAATTTAGCGCCGCCTCAGCGAACAAAATGCTAAGCTGGGTGTCCAAGTTGACCGAACTGCGAAAGGGTTATTGCCTGTCATGGCGCATTGCTAGGATTTGTTGTTTGGTGGGAAATGGCATCGGATGGTAATAGCGGGCCTGCTGAGTAATGGTATACTTATCGATCGATCTCTGCCAGCACCACATTGATACCACCGTCCAGGCTATTTGCCGGATATAATTCCTATATATCGGCTGGTTCTCATTTCACTTCCTCGTGCGGGAATATGACATATTAAGGGTAGTAACTACCTAAACTTATGGCAGGAGACCATGAAAATTTATGTAAAACGCCACGTTTGTACTAGTTTAAGGAATTATATGACATAAAATTATCTTATAAATAGTTAAATAAATTAACTATAATAGTTATTTTATTCTTGGTTTATCTTTTTTTTAATATAATTGTCTATAGTCTCTGTGCGTTACAGGGTACTTCAATTCCCCTACCACTAGTGCATGAAGTTTTAACCGTTTAACCGCTTCTGTCCTGGATTGCTCTGCGCAGAATAGCATGTTAGCTGGAGTTTTTATGATGAAATGTTTTACTTTAGTGGTCCTAGCTTGTATGACGCTGGCTGGTTGCGCCAATAATAGCACGCTATCCGGCGATGTTTATTCCGCCTCTGAGGCCAAACAGGTTCAGAGCGTGACGTACGGTACCCTAGTCGGGGTACGGCCAGTGCAGATTCAGGGCGGTGAAGATTCCAATGTCATTGGCGCTATCGGCGGTGCAGTATTGGGCGGATTCTTGGGGAATACGGTAGGGGGCGGCAGCGGTCGCAGCCTAGCCACCGCA
>NZ_LECR01000023.1:109649-124777 GCF_001602625.1 Sodalis-like endosymbiont of Proechinophthirus fluctus | reverse complement strand
CAAGAGTCGAAGGCGCGGTAAACCGGACCCAAGGCGTGGAGCTTGAGGTGCGTAAAGATGACGGCAACACCATCATAGTAGTGCAGAAGCAGGGCAACACCCACTTCAGCGTGGGACAGCGCGTAGCGCTGGCCAGCAATGGCCGCATCATCACCGTTTCACCGCGCTAAATCCCCAGCTTACGCTCAAAAAAACCGGCCCATTGGGCCGGTTTTTTTGAGCGTAAGCGCCGAGGAAGTAACGCATCAAGACTTATTATACAGCTCTAGAATATTTTTTTCCAGCTTGGTAATCATATTGCTCAGCAACTGAATTTCCTCCTGGCTAATGCCATTGAGAATTTCATCTCGAGTGCTGTCGATAACATTGTTCACTTCTTTGATAATAGGGTCAGCAGATTCGGTCAGTTTGATCCGCTTCGCTCGGCGGTCATTAGCGCAGGTATGCCGAGTGATCAGTCCTTTTTCTTCGAGCTGATCCAACGTTCGTACCAACGATGGCTGTTCGATTCCGATAGCCTTCGCCAGTTGAATTTGAGACTGCTCAGGCGGTAACTGGCAAATATTATGTAAAGTGATCCAATGCGTCTGTGTGAGTTCTAAAGGCTTTAAGCGGTGGTCAATTAAAGCGCGCCATACTCGAACAAGTCGCGCCAAATCTGATCCTAATGGCGATTCCAATTCTCTCTCCTTATAATTAAGCTGATTAAGCTTGCTCCCTAGATTCCCCATCCATCCTAATGGGTAGATGGGGAAATTACAAATATATATAAATATAACCTAAGCATTATGTAGAGATCGATATAAACAGCATATTCTTCCTTAATAAAAACTGGACATCACACATACGGCGTTCTGCCCCGCTGATTCTCCTGTGATTTAAACGCGCTAATAGGCAGTATGAGTCTCCCCCGCAGAAGCCAGTGCAGCCGAGTTTTGCGCTGACATGACGGAAAGTTTATTCATAACTGTAACACTTATTACCACATACGTAGTTTATTATTAATTTAAGTTAAATGAAGATATAATAAATATTAATATCCTATATATTAATTATAATATTATAATTTTAATAAATAAAATTTTAATTAATAAATAGTTTAATATGTAGGTTTTAACTAATTAAAATCAAAATATGACGTTATTTCCCCTCTATTAAATTGTTTTCTTCTTTCAGGAAATACTCTTTCTGCTTGGCTATTACCACAAGATGACAAAGAATTATCCATACCGCGTCAGGCCGAAAACCATTTATTATCTCTTCGGGTTAAGTTTTATTTCAGACAGTGGTATTCAGTCACTATCCCTTTTTGCCGTACTGACATCACAGCGCAAGCCATTTTGCCGCTATCCAACCCTATCGCCCCTGTCCTAGGCAGCATGAGTTACCAGGCGCTACTGTCCATCCAACCCCGTTTTCCCATCGAGATAAACGCGATGAGCTATGCTATACAACCCGATAGCAACGGCGTATTTAACCGCGATTTCAACCGCTTATCCAGATAACGCATTAGCTTGGCAGGCTTGGCTTGAGGCGCTGATGCGTATATCGTTCGGATCTAGCACCGAAACTATTAAAACAAGGAGGGTTGCTCTGGTGTATCAGGTAGCAGTTCGTGCCTGGAGGCCGGGGCGCGTCGCAGCCGTAGGTAACGCTGGTAGCAAAGCCGCAGCACCTCGCGCTTTTGACTATCGCTCATCCCACCCCACAGAAAACGCTCGTCCCGGCTGCGTAGGCAGCCACGGCAATAGCTGCGGGCATCCGACTGACATACGCCACGGCAGGGATTTGGTAGGCTGAAAAATTCAAGTTGTTCCCCCACACGTCCTCCTCTCGCCTATAATCCTCCTCTCGCCTATAAATTGAAGACGGCATTATCTTCTCTGGCAAGTTATTTTTACCGAACGTGCTAGTATTCTGTGCTAGCGAGCAGAATTGAAGAGGTTTCA
This sequence comes from Sodalis-like endosymbiont of Proechinophthirus fluctus, assembly GCF_001602625.1. GTDB lineage: Bacteria > Pseudomonadota > Gammaproteobacteria > Enterobacterales > Enterobacteriaceae. The sequence goes on along the minus strand of NZ_LECR01000023.1, from coordinate 122,828 downwards.
CCTCGCAGGTTATACTGAAACCTATCCACTTAACACGGACCGGACGTACTGATTACGATGGCTCGCGAGGACTTTGTGAGCTTATTACATACCATGCTGCGGGTAAGTGAGATTTAAAACACTCCATCTATTTTTACACCAAACCCCTTGAAATATGACTGTTACGCAACAGCGAGAACCTAGAATACAAATAAACTTTGGTGTTCGTCAGTTATACCGATGAGAGCGAAGGCGTGGTCATCAGGCCGATCTATAACTGGGGCGTGGAAGTTACGATTTAGACAGCGCATATGGCCATATCGCCTTATGCGTGGACAATGCGGCAGCCACCCCTGCGAACGCATTCGCCAGGCCGGTAGTAAAGAGTGACCGGTGAAGCCGGGCCTGGCCAGTGAAAGGCGGCACTACAGTTACCGCTTTTATCGAAGATCAAGATGGTTATAAAATCAAATGGATTGAAAATAAAAATGCCTACAAGGTGTCGGCAATAGCCCTGCCTAATTGCCGACACCTTGTAGGCAGGGCTAGCGCCGCCGTTATCCGCGGGTTCGCGACCTTTCTTCCTCCGCCTCGGCTTGTATAATTCGCCATGCAAGCCGAGGAAAATTTGCAATAATGGCGACTAAATTTGCTGAACATAAGAACAGGAATGGCTGAAATAGACGATCTGAACACCCTCCGCGCCCGCTTTCGCGGCTTTTATCCCGTTGTCATTGATGTGGAAACCGCGGGATTAAACGCCGAGACCGATGCCCTGTTGGAAATCGCTGCCGTCACCCTGAAAATGGATAACGACGGCTGGCTGCTCGCCGACAATACCCTACATTTCCATGTGGATCCCTTTCCCGGAGCGCTGCTCCAGCCGGAAGCGCTGGCCTTCAACGGTATTGATCCGCACAATCCCCTGCGCGGTGCGGTGACCGAATATGAAGCCTTGAATGAAATCTTTAAATTGGTGCGTAAAGGAATCAAAGATCAGAACTGCAACCGTGCCATTATCGTCGCCCACAATGCTACTTTTGATCACAGTTTTCTGATGGCTGCCGCCGCTCGCGCTGATCTGAAACGTAACCCTTTCCATCCCTTCGCTACCTTTGATACGACGACGCTCAGCGGTCTGGTGCTCGGCCAGACTGTGCTGGCGAAAGCCTGTATCGCCGCCGGCATCGCCTTTGACAGCGGTGAAGCACATTCGGCACTCTATGATACAGAACGTACCTCGACCTTGTTTTGTGAATTGGTCAATCGCTGGAAACGTCTGGGCGGCTGGCCGGTCGCGGTACCCGCAACGGGCAACGCAGAAGATGAGGCTGTCGCCGCGCAGGATCGTGCTTAACCCCACCATTGATCTATAAATACTGCCACTCAAGGACTAATGACAGGACTGCAGCGCCTGCATGGCATGCAATCTGCCATTTCGCGAGAGGGAACATGTGGATTGCTCAGCTCCATGGCGATGGAGCTTTTGCCTAGCGTTTGCTGCCGGACGGCATCCTAGCAGGATTCTCTGTTACTGTATGTTATCCGCTTGCGAATTGTATTTTACCACTGTTTCTTTTATAAGCGGCTGCAGTTCGCCGCGTTGGTACATTTCGACGACAATGTCGCACCCGCCGATAAGTTCGCCATTCACCCACAGTTGTGGGAAGGTCGGCCAGTTAGCGAATTTTGGCAGTTCAGCGCGAATATCTGGATTGGTCAGCACATCAACATAAGCAAAACGCTCGCTGCAGGCGGACAGTGCCTGTACTGCCTGGGCGGAAAAACCGCATCCCGGTAATTTTGGCGAACCCTTCATGTACAGAAGAATCGGATTTTCGGCAATCTGTTGCTGAATTTTTTCTATAGTCATGGTCATTGTCTTGCTTCCTTAAAGCCAGTGGTTGGCTTTTATTTATCATACATCAGGTCTGAATGTAATTCACTATTCTAACGATTTCGGGGGGAACATTTAAATGTTTTTATGCGTTAGCTCTACCGGGTGGGATTTAGCCACACCGGTGCTTGGACAATGGGCGCGAAGGTCTGGTCTGCTATTACAGCAGCGCTGGTTTGCAAATAGGGCGTTTTAATGGGCTGTAAAACCCTTGCTTTTTACGGGCAGCCGCCCGCGCGTGCAAAAAATGTCGCATCACGCATTTTATTCAAGTTTATTCACAATTTGTAGGAAAATAAGATGCATTAGAACCGCAAATAGCATAGATTCAGCTGAGTCGTCATTTTCCCCATACCTTGGGCCACAGAGGATAGCATTATCATGCGCTTATGCTTTACACTTTTTTTGTTGCTGTTTACCCAGTTCATCCTCAATCTCTCGCACGCCGCTCCGAATGCTGGAGCTAATGCCGATAAGAGTAGATCGCAGGCCAACACAGTTAAAGCCGATGACCAACTCAAGCTCAAGCCCGTTAAGTTGCAAAAAAAAACTCGCAGCACCGAGAGCGAGCATCTGGGTAATACCAAATTAAAATCTGGCATGATTAAGCCTCCCACTCCTAAGGTCTTCGCTACCAAAACGTCCCCCTCCGTCGTGAAGGCAGGAAAAAGCTGCATCATGACTTCCAGCCACTGTCGCGGCGGTGCTCGATTCCAGACCGCGGCCATTGCGGCAAGCGCTCAACCTTTGCGCATGAGTGAAAACCACAAGGTCCGCTATCAGCGCGCCAAATTAATAGCGATGGCGAAGCTGATGTCGCAGGTGGGTAAGCCTTATCGCTGGGGCGGTAAATCGCCGACCACCGGTTTCGATTGCAGCGGGTTAATTTATTATGCCTATAAAGATTTAATTCGCGTGCCGCTGCCGCGCACCGCTAATGAAATGTACCATCTGCGGGACGCGGCACCGGTGAAGAAGAGCGAGCTAGAAAGCGGCGATCTGGTCTTTTTCCGCATCCGCAACCGCGGCGCGGCGGATCATGTCGGAGTTTATCTGGGCAATGGCCGTTTTATTCAGTCGCCGTGCACTGGGCGTGACATCCGTATCAGCTACTTGAGCGAAGGTTATTGGCAGGAACATTATGTTGGCGCACGCCGCGTGATGACGCCCACCACTATTCGCTGAGGGGCTTGTACACACGACAACCTCTTCCACGCTGCTATCGCAGCGTCAGCCTTACAGGTTTAACTCTCCGTCAGTTCACCGCATTCATTTCGCACGTCGTCCGTAGCCCGAAAAAAGGGTCAAGGAACCTTTTTATCGTTTGGGTAGTATTCAGCTCTGTGCTAAACGCTATCAATTCAATACGGTGGTAAATGTAAAGCTGAAGATGATGATGACCAACAGCGAGAAGAAGGTAATCATTAACGACCAAGCAAAATCGCGACTCATGATATTTTCTTTTGACTCTTGTGTTAGGTGGATAACTTATTATTTATTCGTTCTTTATCCTACCATAGCCGTGTCTAAAAAACATGTCCCTCCAGCGGCTCAACGCATATAACGCTTTTACTTTCTCGGCAAATCGAAAAAAGTTGCATTTTGTTGGCAGGAGAATGATTCAGTTAGTATCAGATCCTACTGACGAGGGATCCAGGAGTAGTTAGAGATAGCAACCATAATAGCCAAACACGAAGGGTATTAACGACCACGGTTTTCCATGTGATTAATAAAACCTGCTTCGTGGTGCCGGAGACTAAACGCGCCATATAGGATGCCATCAAAAACTGCTCAGTTATTCCCTTCCCCTAGCGCAATGGTGCACAGCCTGAAGGTCAACCGCACATCCATCGGTTTTTTGATCAGCACCAGCAAAGCCCCCTATTTCACCGAGATAATTGAATCCGTAGAGTACTACTATTCAAAGGCTATACACTTATCCTGTGCAAAATTCCCACAACGAGACCTCGAAACAGCAAGCTTATCTGCAAATGCTAGCGCAAAAACGGATCGATTGGGCTGCTGGTCATGTGCGCTAAATACCCTAAGACTATGCTGCGACCATTAGAAGAATATCGCCATATTCCCATGGTGATTATGGATTGGGGTGAAGTGCGCAGGGATTTTGCCGATATCATCGTTAATGCCTTTGCGGGCGGCCACATAACCACCCGCTATTTAATTTGATCGCAACCACCGGGATGGGATTATTGGCACCATTCCCTGCCAGCTGGCACGCAATACCGTCGCAGCTGCTACCATAGTTGTCTCCATGCTCTTAAGAAGGCCGACATTCTTCCCAACGAGACCTAGAGATCGTTCAGGGTGATTTCGAGGCTAGCTTCTGGTTGTCGCGCCATGCAACATAATATTTTGTCTCAGTCCTACAAGCCCAGCGCAATATTTTGCAGCGGTGATGAGATGACGACGGTCGCTCTATGCGCGATCCACACAGCATAGAATGTGGCGTACCAGCAAGACATTTTGCTGATAGGTTATGATAATAACAGAGCTATTCGCGGTATTTCACTCCCGCGCTTACCATCGTGGATCAGCCCAAGGCAAGCGGTATTGGGAGAATCCGCGCTGACCATATTGCTTGATAAGATCATCAGCAAGCGAGGAGTCCTCGCAGGCGATTGAGATTCATCCCACCCTAGTGGAGAGCAGTTCGGTGGCCGATGACCACTACTCTGTAGCCGCTAGTCCTGTGCTGTCGATGACTGTGGGGCCCCGTGCTTTCGGCGGCGTTTCACACGATGCTTTTGCCGCGCAAATCTCCCTTCAAACCAAAAATGAATAATAACTATTTAGGCGCACTAACTATTTGATAAAAATTTAATTTTTATTATATTTATCATTAATTTAGTATATTATTCCTATTGCTATTTTTGGAGTTGTATAAAGCTGGATGCAGGCTTATACTCAATTAAGTTAACAATTGTAACCAGTTGTTTATTCTTTTTTCTTTAGGGACATGATGTTTGCTCATTCATGCTTTTTTCGTGCAAATTAGTCTATTTAACAACCATTCTGAGTTTCTATTCCTCTGTTAATTTATCGTATAATACACCACGGCTTACTGTGGTTTCTTATAAAAGCTCGCAGGCGGCACCTGGCTCTTCCTGACGAGTTATTTTAGAAGAAAAGTGATGGAGAATCTATGAGTTCCTCGTGTGTTGGAGACCTGAGCTTTCAGGATAACGCCTGGTATCGCATCGTCCATAAATCACTCGCTAAAGCCGACATTGAAATCAATGGATCCCGTCTATTCGATATTCGAATCAATAACTCGGATTTCTTTAAGCGCGTGTTGCAGGACGGTTCACTGGGTTTAGGTGAAAGTTACATGGATGGTTGGTGGGAATGCGAAAGACTGGATATATTTTTCCAGCGTGTGTTGCGGAGCAGACTGGAAAATAAGCTTCCCTATCATTTAAAAGATATCCTACGCGCCGCCGCGGCGCGCCTGATGAATCTCCAATCTCGTAAGCGAGCCTGGATTGTTGGTAAAGAACATTACGATTTAGGCAATGATCTTTTCTCGCTTATGCTTGATCCGTTTATGCAATACTCCTGTGGTTATTGGCATAATGCCGTCAGCCTGGAGCAGGCTCAGCAAAATAAACTGGAAATGATTTGCCAGAAGCTGCAATTGCAGCCGGGGATGTCGCTATTGGATGTCGGTTGCGGCTGGGGCGGTTTAGCGAATTATGCGGCACAGCATTATGGCGTTAAAATCCACGGCGTTACCATATCGGCCGAACAACAAAAGATGGCACAAAAGCGCTGCGAAGGACAAGATGTCACAATATTGTTGCAGGACTATCGTGATTTGAATTTGCAGTTCGACCGTATTGTCTCTGTGGGGATGTTCGAGCACGTGGGGCCGAAAAATTACCCTACCTATTTCGATGTGGTTGCCCGTAATTTGAAACCCGACGGCCTGTTTTTGCTGCACACTATCGGCGCGAACAAAACCGATATGAATGTCGATCCGTGGATCAACAGATATATCTTCCCGAATGGCTGCCTGCCGTCCGTACGGCACATCGCCGATGCCAGCGAGCCCCATTTTGTCATGGAAGACTGGCATAATTTCGGTGCGGATTATGATCGCACGCTAATGGCCTGGCATGAACGCTTCGTCGCTGCTTGGCCAACGTTGCAGGGCAATTACTCCGAACGTTTTTACCGCATGTTTGTTTACTACTTACAGGCCTGCGCCGGCGCGTTCCGTGCCCGTAATATGCAGTTATGGCAGGTTCTGTTCAGCCCGCGGGGTGTGGAAGGCGGTTTGCGCGTCGCGCGGTAAGCTTCGCGCCATCATGTATGCCAGCATACATGATGGCGGTGTCAGGAAGAGCCGCCTCCCTGATCGATCAGGAGCGCTCGCGCGTCGCCAAGGTCCGCTCCACAGTGTCGACAATCGCCTGCGTTTGCGGGTCGATTTCGATATTGGCGCTATCACTGAGCCGTTTCTTGCCGAGCGTGGTGCGCAGCAACGTTTCAGGAATTAAATGTACGCAAAATCGGTTTCCCGCGACTTCACCTACCGTCAGGCTAATACCGTCAACGCCGATATGGCCCTTATGCAGGATATATTTCATCAGCGCGCTGTTCGGTAAGGAAAACCACATCTGCCGGTTGTTCTCTGAGGTAATGATTTTGGTCAATTCGGCGGTGCAGATAATATGCCCTGACATCAGATGACCGCCAATTTCCGCATGTAGGCTCGCTGCCCGTTCCAGATTGACCTCATCGCCGACCGTAAGCTCGCCCAAGTTGGTCAGTCTCAGTGTTTCTTTCATCAGATCGAAACTTACCACATCGCCCGAGATGCCGGTAACCGTTAGACAACAGCCATTATGGGTCACCGACGCACCGATAGTCAAATTCAGCAACAGCGCTGCCGGTAGGCGGACGTAATGGATACGAAAATGGTTTTTTTCTTCAATCGCGGTAATAGGAGCGGTGGCCTGAACTATTCCCGTAAACATGTTTTTTTTCCTCTGGCTACACCGAATAACTCGGCGATCAGTTTGTCCCATAATATGACTAATTCCAAATACTGACATGATACAATATAACCTATACTCAATATCGCATCATCTTCATGCTATCTTCGCCGACAAAATGCATTACACTGCTGCTAAAGGATCCAGTCGTAATAACGCGTCAGGGTTCCATTAATAAACTTAATTCGTTACTCGTATCAAAGGTATCCGCGTGCAAAAGTTAAGGAAGCGCGTATCTTACTGGCTTTGACCATCTAGGTGATTTTCGCCAAGTTTCGCAAACGGTGATGGAGGTCGTGGAATACCATCATGTCCGGCTCGGTAGTCTCCACCGATATCGCCGCGGTGGCGGTGGGAGCCTCTATCTGACTGCTTGTTATTTTGTTCAGTCACAGTCTGCTGCTGGCACTGATGCTGGTTATCGCGCAGACCAACAAGCTCTGGGCGGAGAGACCGGATTGACCATAAGATATGCCAGAGCTTCTGGCTGGCGCTGGGCATGTCGCTGGTAATCATGGTATTTCTATAGCTATATTGTCATCAACCACATGCACAGCGTCGAGCCGGCGCTGGCGGAGAAAGCCATCGCTTTCTTACCCCGTCTGCTGTGGAGCGCTCGCTGGGTTATCTGTTCTTTCAGGCACTGCGATGCCAGTGCAAAAGCCTTTCCCGCACTAAACCGGGAAAGGTGATAGGATTCATCGGTTTGATGAGCAATATTCTTATCAACTATGTTTTCATCCACGGCAAATTCAGTATGTTGTGCCGGAGCTGGGCTGGGGTAGGCTGCGGTGTTGCGACTGCTATCAGTTACTAGATAGTGTTTTTACTTTGCGCGCCTACATGCGCCGGACTAGCACATTTCACGATTTTCGCTTGACCGACGGACTGCAACAACCTGATTTAGTCGCGCTAATAGTCGCGCTGGTGGGTATCATCGCGGTAGCCAGGCATCAAATTGCTCTGAATTTCAGCTCGCTCATTTTGAGCTGCCGGCTGTCTATCGGCGTTTGGGGCTCTGCCACCATCTCCATCGGCTTTCTCCTGGGGGAAGATGATGTCGAGCAGGCGAGAGTCAGGAGCCAGGTCTAGTTTGATCCTGATGATAGGCGTCACGTCAGCTTGCTGCACTGCCCTGTTTACCATCCTGCTGCGTGAGTGGATTGCGCTCTTGTATAACGATACGCTGGCAGCAGTGACCATAGCCTCGCAATGCTCTTAGCGGCGATTTACCGGATTTCTGATTCTATCCAATATATCGGCAACGGCGTGCTGCGTAGCTATAGACACACGGTCGATCTTCTTTATTTTTCCCGCCTATTGGATGCTCAGCTTGCCATGCGGGTACGTGCTGGCGCTGACGGATTGGCTGCGGTCCCGCTGCTGATGGATTGGCTGCGTCCCGCCATGGATTCCAGCAGTTTCTGGATTAGGTTTATTATCAGTTTGATCTCTGCCACTGTTTTGATGATGTGCCATATACAATGGCTGCAGAGCCAGAGAGCCCGTGCGAATTTTGCATTGGGTGGCCGCTCTGAGGGAATGACACTTCATGAGTAGGTGAAAAAACCAGCCTAATGCACATTCCCTCGACAATCAATCAGCGTTCGTGGAAAAAACGCGTTTTCCCCTTGCAAGGCGTGATAGAGCCCGTTAACATTCCTCCAACTGCCGCCGCGCAGGCAGTAGGCAACAAAATGCGTTCTTAGCTCAGTTGGTTAGAGCACCACTTTGACATGGTGGGGGTCGATGGTTCGAGTCCATTAGAACGCACCAAATATTACCGTTCCATTTTTATATCATATTCCTTTATTAGCTACTACTTGTTTCCGAATAGATTATTTTTCTCTGTGTTTCTCGCAGTCTCGCTTCAGCCAGCGTCATCTATGCCAGTCAGTGTAGACGCCAAGTATCATCGCTATGGTAAACAATGCGGATGAGCATCCGACAAAACAACCTTTGCAGGTTACGATGATTTGTTGCAGACATGATACAATCACGCTTTTTATACTAACGTATTAATTTTCCATTTTTTACTTTTTCTTTCCTGCTAATAACTATTATTGTTATCGCCGATTGATTTGCCCTCAAGTCTAAAAAATAGCGTTTAACACACAGTCATTGCTGGCCTGGCCGAGCCGTTCAGCTTTTTTCCTTACGTTCTGAGCGTTGTCACCTTATCTCTTAAATACGGACTGCAGGTTTTACAAGCGGATTTTTTCATCGCAGGCAAGGTCCAGCGATGCAGCAGGTTCATTATCCATATCCATCACAACTTATAGAAATCAACGTTATGAAAAAGAGTAAAATTGTTTGTACCATCGGCCCAAAAACCAAATACGAAGAGGTACTATCCAGCCTGCTTAAAATGAATGTGATTCGTCTCAAATTCTTCTACGGCAACTATGAAGAAGCACGAGCAAGGGCAGAGCATCAAAAATCTGCGCACGGTTCTGAAGAGAACGGGTTAGGGTTAATAGGTTGCCATCCTGCTTGATACCAAAGCTCAGAAATCCGCACCACGAAGCTGGAAAACAGCCGCCAACGCGGACGCCCTTACTCGCATGGGCCAAATTACCTTTTCAACCGATTAGAGCATGATTGGCAGTAGCGAGCGCATGGTGGTTACCTACCCAGGATTTACCCAGGATCTAGCCATGGGCAATACTGTGCTGGCGGATGACGGTGCTGGGGATGACCGTCTCTAGCGTCACCCTAGGATGAGGTGGTGTACATACTAAACAATGACGACCTCAGCAAATAAAGGGGTCAACCTGCCCGACGTGTCCATCCCCTATCAGCGCTGGTGGAAAAAGACATTACGCGATCTGATTTTCTGCTGCGAGCAAGGCGTGGATTTTATTATCGCCTCATTTATCCACAAGCGTTCCGACGTAATTGAAATCTGTGAACATCCGCAGCATCACGGCAGTGAACATATCCAGATCATCTCTANNNNGGAAGGCCTGAAACAGCTTCGATGAAATTCTGGAAACGTCCGACGGCATTATGGTGGTCTGCGGCGATCTCGGCGTCAAAATTCCGGTGGAAGAAATCATCCTCTTCCATAACATGACGATCGAGAAGTATAACCGGGTACATAAATCGTCATTACCGCCACCCAGATGTTTGATTCGATGATCAAAAATCCTCGCCTAACCCAAGCAGAATCCGGCAATGTGGCCAATGCCTTCTTGACGGCACAGATGCGGTAATGCTGTCCGGTGAGAGCACCAAAGGGAAATACCCGCTGGCAGTCGTTACCATTATAGCCACCATTTGCCAGTTCACCAATCGTATGCTGCAGATTCATATCGACGGTCAGCACGACAGTCATAAGTTATGAATTACTACCGAAGCTGTGTGCCGCGCCGCGGTAGAAACTGCGGAAAAACTAGGATCGCCTTTGAATTCATAGTCGCCAGAGAAGAACGGAAATCTGCCAAGTCATCATCAGTATGCAAATATTTCTCGAAATCGGAAATCTTGGCGTTGACCACCAATCCGCTGACCGTCCATCAGTTACTGCTGAGCAAACGGGGTTACCGGCCAGTTTGGTGGAAGAGATTGCCTCGACCGATGATTTTTTACCGCATCGGGTAAAGCCGTAGCGTTAGAAACTATCTTAGCAGCCAAAGACGATATTATCGTCATGGTTTCAGGTGCACTAGTTTCGATCGGCACTACCAACACTGCCTCGGTGCATATGTAAGCATCGGCAGCAAGCGCCCCCAGTGCGTCCGTTGATACCTTCGGATCGCGATGGCGCAATGGACTCTAGAGTTGATGCGCAGCGCGTTCCCAGCGTGCGTCGACAGAAATCCCGAGGGCCCTTCACACAGGGATCTTTTTATTGTCCGGCGCCGGTATTATTTAAAAAGTGTAATAATTATTAATTAGCAGGCATCTGCGTAATTTTGGTACTAGGATGGTATAAAGAAACTTTAATCTCTGGCCCTATTTCACGTCGCTACCTCGTCGTCGTCACACCGGTAATTGGGCGAGCTGACAAAAGAATCATACTAAAGAAATAAAATATGTAGCACGGCCAATTTTGATAGCACGTTTTGTCGCCGGCTCAATCGGAGAAATCTTATGGCAGCAAGGCTTTTTCTTCTAGTCCATTTTTTTAACCACTCTGTAAAATAAGATGTTTCTTTGAGCAGTCGATCGAATTTAATCGTTTTATTCACAAAAATTATTCTCATTCGAAAATAGTTTGTGTAATACTTGTAATGCTACATGGAGATTAACTCAATCTAGAGGGTATTAATAATGAATCGTACTAAACTGGCACTGGGCACAGTAATTCTGGGTTCCACTTTGCTAGCTGGCTGCTCTAGCAACACTAAAATCGATCAGCTGTCCTCCGACGTTCAGACTCTGAACGCCAAAGTTGACCAGATCAGCAACGATGTGAACGTGCTACGCTCCGATGTACAGGTTGCTAAAGACGATGCTGCTCGTGCTAACCAACGTCTGGACAACCAGGCCACCTCTTACCATAAGTAAGAGTTCTGGCCTTGATTGGGAATGGCGCACAACGTGCGCCATTTTTTGCCTGACGGGCAGTCTCTCAGGCCTGCTAGTCTTTCCCCAGGGGCTTGATGCTATCTCTTCTCTTCTTGCGCCACAGGTGCTGTGTGATTATATCCTGCAGACGTCCCAAGCGGCACGCTATGGTCTTTGATAGCCCTAAAATATGACGCCTCGTTGTCGATAGTAGTAAGCTGGTAGATAGGCTGACGGTACGCTTAGCTTCGATAGCAGCTTACCCGCCAGTTTGCCCATTGCTCGGCATGCCCCTACTTCTTTACATTACCAAAAACAACGGACACGAACACTGGCCACAGCGGCGTGTCCAGTGATAATGATACATCAGCTCGACCCGCGATGGGGCCAGCCGCGTACGTCACTCAGCGGGTCATAGCTCCTGGGTTGCGTCTGGGCAGTGCCCCTGCGCTGCTTGCTCAGCGGCTGTGGGAGACGTAGGTGTGATCGGTTCACCGTTATTGATCAATAACGGCATCCCAGCCAGAGTGGTGAGCCACTGCCTTGTTTCACTATAGCGCATTCCTTGGCGGGCTGCGCGACAAATTTACTGTCCGGGCATTCAAGCGAATCGGCGAGGTCTGCAGATAGTTCTTTTCCGAACGGGAAAGCGGCTGATAGACTTCCACATAACGCTTACCGTCAGGCTTCACTGCCATTTTCACCGGTTCATTAATTACCGGTAAGCTATGGAACAACGTAATATCGCCGGGTCGTAAGCCGATATAGCCGGAGCTGACCCGCATACCGATACCGAAAATTGTCGTTAGTTTCATGGATAAGATAAGTGCTGGTACCGGCTGCCATCCGCAGCGCATACGACCTATCGGGTTTTCGGCCCCGCCAGCACTACAAAGCAACGTGATGTCCTGCTCTTTGATATAAATTTTACGGATGTTGGCGGTTGTCACATCCAGGTCGGATTGGGAATTTTTTATCTGATTGAGGTCGCCATAACCGGCGTGTTGCGCCCCAGTTGGCCGATACCGATCTGGTAAACAATTACCGTGTTTTCCCTTTTCGGGTAGTTAGTAATGGAGCCGTAGTTCGGCGAGATTGATGACGATGCCCTTACGAGGCGTATCAGGCAACAGAATTTGGCTGGGAATGGTCAATACCGTTTCCCGGCCGCGGCAGCCAGGGGGTCAGTGGCCGGATTTGCCTCTAGAATTGCTAGCAGGCCTATTTTATATTTTTCGACAATTGCACCTCCAAGCTAATCACCATACTGCATGACGGTGTGGGTCATGTTTTCGCCAATGAACTGGTATTGTCCCGCGGCAGCGGGTAGACGGTGACATCGGCCGGATTAATAGCGCTGGACAGCATAACGGCCAGCGTTTACGCCAGTCTTTTGTTATATTTAACATAAGTGATCCTAGATGAGTAATCTGCAAAACAGTGCAACTGTGGAGATACGGCTGATGGGCGCCGAGCCCCAGTGTAATAAATTACCGGCCACCGTCGCGATGCAGTGAAGTCTGAAATCACGGCGGTACACGTAGATGCCGTGAATCACCTCTGCATACCGTCCCGCCGACAGGGATAGAGTGGGAGGCCAGCGAGGAAAAGGCTTAGCCTAGCAGGCGGAGTGAATGCCACCGCGAGACAAGGCCACGCATAATAAAGAGGCGGAAGAGCTACCCGAAGAGAAAGGTAGCGCACATGAAAAAAGGCGTAAGCAATGCTCGCGCGAAAACGCGACTCATGAGAACAAGAGAATAACATAAGGAA
>NZ_LECR01000023.1:85120-109637 GCF_001602625.1 Sodalis-like endosymbiont of Proechinophthirus fluctus | reverse complement strand
GTGGAAGGGAGGGAAGAAACGGCCTGAAAAGAGAAGAGTTTCTCCAAGGCAAAGGAATAGGCTTAATTAAAAGTACGTTTCCCACGCCTGTCAACTCAGAGCCAAACCTACTGCGCCGAGTGGGGGTGAGACCAACACACCTTGACGCCAAGCCGTCCCGGCAGGGAAGGCGTAAGCGATTACTGCACCGTGGCGGCCTGGGCGCGAATACCCCGAACCATGGCTTCCAGCCCCTGCGACCGGGACGGTGTCAAGTGCTGTATGAGAGCTAGCGTGTCGAAAAAAGGCCGCACGTCGTAGGTAACGATTTCCGACGGTGTCATATCTTGATAAAGGATAAACACCATAGCGATTAGACCTTTAACGATAGCGGCATCACTGTCGCCGTACAGCTGGAAGCTTCCACTGTCATCTGCCGCCATGACAATCCAAACCTGGCTTTGGCAGCCAGCGATAAGATGATCCGGGGTGCGCATACCCGCCGGCAGGGGTGGTAAATGGTCCCCCAGCTCGATAATATACAGGTACTTCTCTTCCCAATTACCGCAGCGGGATAAATTGCGCAGCAATTTATCTTTATCAGGCAAATTTGCCATCGTTACTCTCCTCTCCCCATGTTTGGCTATCAGCCCAGCAAACGCTGTACCCGCACAAGGCCGGCCACCAGCCGATCGATATCGTAGCGGTCAGTGTACATCGCAAGGGACGCACGGCACATACTGGCCACCTGGAAATAGGCCATCAGCGGCATAGAGCAATGGTGACCGGTGCGTATGGCAATACCGTACTGGTCAAGAAAACTGCCAACATCATAGGCATGATGCTGCCCCAAATTAAAAGCGATGACTCCGGTGCGATCGTAGGGCCCGTACAGCGTCAGGTGCGGCACCTGCTGCAGCGCTTCGATCGTATAGCGCATCAGCTCATGCTCATAAGCCTGAATATTGTCAAGTCCCACCTGCTCAACATAGTCGATGGCGGCGCCCAGCCCCATCATCCCGGCGGTATGGGGCGAACCTGCCTCGAAACGCCAGGGCGCATCGTTGAAGGTAGTGCCCTCTGTCAGGCTGACGGTGCGAATCATGGATCCCCCACCTTCCCAAGGCGGCATAGCGTCCAGCAACGCTTTTTTAGCATAGAGAATACCAATGCCTGTAGGGCCGTAGAGCTTATGCCCAGAGAACACATAAAAATCGCAGTCCAGCGCCTGCACATCCACCTTCTGATGTATGATGCCCTGCGCGCCATCGACCAACACCAGTGCATCGCTCGTTGCACGCACCTGGGCGATAAGTTCCGGCAGAGGATTGCGGGTACCGAGCACATTGGATACCTGAGTGACGGCGAAAAGGCGAGTACGCTCATCAATCAACACTGGCAATCGAGCAACGTCGAGCGTACCGCCGGGCAGCAGAGGAATGTAGCGCAGCGACAGCTGCTTTTCCTTGGCTAGCATTTGCCAGGGAACAATATTAGCGTGATGTTCCATCTCAGTGATAATAATATTGTCGCCAGGCCGCAGGTTGTACCGCCCCCAGCTATTGGCCACAAGATTGATGCCCTCGGTGGCGCCTTTGACGAAAACAATTTCGTCCGCTAACGCGGCGTGGATAAAGCGCGCTACCTGCTTCCGCACATTCTCCATACGGGCCGTTGCTTCACTACTTAAAGTATGAATACCACGGTGTACCGTGGCGTATCCCTGGCGATAATAGTCGCTTTCACAATCGATGACGGCGTCAGGCTTTTGTGCGCTCGCCGCGCTGTCGAGATAGGTCAGCTGACAGTGGTTCACCTGCCGCGCCAGAATAGGAAAATCAGACCGGATTCGCTCAATGGGATAGGTCATTCCGTCACCCCCTGTAAAGCATCGGTGATACGCGCCAGCACTGTGTCGTGCACCCCATCGTGACCAATAGTTTCCGTCACTTCCGCGGCGAAAGCATAAATTATCATCTTCTGAGCGTCCTTGTGGGTGATACCGCGCGAACGCAAATAGAACATCTGCTCCTGGTCGATCCGGCCGACGGTAGCACCATGGTTGCATTTGACATCATCGGCGTAAATTTCCATCTGAGGTTCGGCATTTACCTCCGACAGACGGTCGAGCAACAGATTGTTATTGATCATCTGACCGTCGGTCTTGAGCGCATGTTTTGCCACCTTAATCAGGCCGTTGAATACGCCTTTACCGCGGTCGCGGGCGATCACCTTATGCAACTGACGGCTCAAGCAATAACCTTTATTGTGCTCGAGGTAGGTGCGAGTGTCGCTGATATCCTGCCCAGAAGGCAGCAACAAACTGTTTATCGATAAATTGGACCCTTCGCCGTTTAGCTGCGCGCTGGTTTGATGCCGAGTCAAGCCCGCTCCGAGAATAAACGTACTGCTACACACCACAGCATCTCGGCCCACGCTGATATCGTTATGGCCGAAGTGGTAGCTGGCACGACTTTCAAAAGCCAGTTTGATATAGCTTAAGTGCGCATTGTCGCCGATCACCATTGAGGTACGCGCGCCGCTAAAATGCCCATGGGCATTCATGCTGACGAAATGTTCAATCACTTGGCCATGAGCACTGGCCCCGATATCGAGGTGATGGCGATAGTGCAGTGTACTCAACGTTTCTTGATCCCCGCTACCCTGACTGATGTGCAGCAAATACAACGGGCGTTGCGCTGACTTGCCCGCCGGCAGGCGGATACGGGTAGTTTCCTGGCTTAGACTTTCGGTCAGATGCAAGAACACCTCAGGCTGGATTGGCGCGGGCAGCGCCTTCCTGGCAGCACCCTCCTCTACCTCGACGTGCCAAACTCCGGTGTCGCTGTCGCTCAGCGCCGGCGCGAAATGGCCATCGACAAACACCAGACGGCAAGCGTCTAAGCCCAGGTCCAACACATCGCGGTCAGCGGTGGCCACCGCGCGGGCGGTGGCGGGGACAAAACGATGCACCAAAAGCCCGTCAAGCGGGGTATATTTCCAATGCTCGTGCTGGCGAGTGGGCAGCCCCAGGCGCTCAACATCTTGCCAATGTGTATAGGCCTCAGCAGAACGTGCCGCCCTCTGTCCGGAAAACAATTGGTGCCACTGTGTCAGCACGCGGGTATTACTGTTGTTCAGTAAGCCAGCCATAACCTTGCTCCTCAAGCTGTCTTACCAGAGAAAAATCACCGGATTTTACAATATGGCCCTGATACAGCACATGAACGTGGTCGGGTTGGATGTAGTCCAGAATACGCTGATAGTGCGTGACGATAATAAAGGAACGTTTTCCGTCTCGCAGGGTATTCACGCCGTGGGAGACGATTTTCAGCGCATCGATATCCAGACCGGAGTCGGTTTCGTCCAAAATGCATAAATCCGGCTCCATGGCAGCCATTTGCAAGATATCATTACGTTTTTTCTCACCGCCGGAGAAGCCCACGTTTACCGACCGGGTCAGCAAGTCGGTCGGCATTTTCAGCAGTTCTATCTTGGCTTCGATAAAATCGGCGAAATCAAAACGGTCCAGCGGCGACTGCTCGCGGTACTTACGCACGGCATTGACCGCCGTTTGTAGGAAAAATTGGTTGCTGACGCCCGGGATTTCCACCGGATATTGAAAAGCCATGAACACGCCTTCCCCGGCGCGCTCTTCTGGCTCAAGCGCCAGTAAATCTCGGCCTTTAAATATGATGTCCCCGGAGGTGACGTCATAGTCTTCGCGCCCCGCAAGCGTCGCTGACAGGGTACTTTTCCCAGAGCCGTTCGGCCCCATGATAGCATGAACCTCACCGGGCTTCACTTCCAGGCTCAGTCCCTTGAGAATGGCGTTGTCTTCTACGCTGACGTTCAGATCTTTAATCGATAACATGTTTCATTTTTCCTTATACCCGGCCTGTTGCGGCGTCCGGGCAGTAAACGCGGTAGCGCGTCCTTTAGCCCACGCTGTGTTCAAGGCTGATAGCTA
Organism: Sodalis-like endosymbiont of Proechinophthirus fluctus; assembly: GCF_001602625.1. GTDB lineage: Bacteria > Pseudomonadota > Gammaproteobacteria > Enterobacterales > Enterobacteriaceae. The sequence goes on along the minus strand of NZ_LECR01000023.1, from coordinate 105,688 downwards.
GTAATTTTTGTGCTTCTACGGCAAACTCCAGTGGCAGTTCGGAGAACACGTCTTTGCAAAAGCCATTAACGATCATCAAAATTGCATCATCTTCACCGATACCCCGCTGGCGGCAATAAAACATCTGATCTTCGCCGATACGGGAAGTTGTGGCCTCGTGCTCCAATTGGGCAGTGTTATTGCGCGCTTCCACATAAGGGAAAGTGTGCGCACCACATTCGCTGCCGATAAGCATAGAGTCACACTGGGTAAAGTTACGCGCGTTAGTTGCGGTCGGCACAATCTTCACCAGCCCGCGATAAGTGTTTTCGCTCTGACCGGCCGAAATCCCCTTTGAGATAATTGTAGAGCGGGTATTTTTTCCAATATGGATCATCTTAGTGCCAGTATCCGCCTGTTGGCGACCGTTGGTCAGCGCAACCGAAAAGAATTCCCCCACCGAATTGTCGCCGCGCAGAATCACGCTCGGGTACTTCCAGGTAATGGCCGAGCCGGTTTCGGATTGCGTCCAGGACATTTTGGCGTTTTCACCCGCGCATAGCGCGCGCTTAGTGACGAAGTTAAGAATACCGCCCTCGGCTTCACTACCGGCAAACCAGTTTTGCACTGTGGAATACTTCACTTCCCCATCTTTTAGCACGATAACTTCTACTACGGCCGCATGCAGTTGATAACTGTCGCGCACCGGAGCCGAGCAGCCCTCGATATAGCTCACATAGCTGCCTTCATCGGCGATAAGGATAGTACGTTCAAACTGGCCGGTTTTGGCAGCGTTGATGCGGAAATAGGTCGACAGCTCCATCGGACAGCGCACGCCTTTCGGCACATAAACGAACGTGCCGTCGGAGGCGACTGCCGAATTGAGCGCAGCGAAGAAGTTATCATTAGCTGGCACCACGCTTCCTAGATATTGGCGTACCATTTCCGGGTATTCATGAATCGCTTCGCCAAAAGAACAAAAAATAATGCCCTTCTCCGCCAACTTATGGCGGTAAGTGGTAGAAACAGACACCGAATCGAAAATGGCATCTACCGCGACCTCGCTGCCTTCGCGCACCGGTACACCCAACTGGTTGAACGCCTGCTCCACTTCATCGGTCAGATAGTTCTTCTCCCCTTCCGACCCGGACTGCTGCTGCGTGGCACCAGGCTGCGACCCGCAGGTATCGTCGCAGGAGCCACAGGACGGCACAGAATAGTAGCTGTAATCGTTATAGTCGAGCGGCTTGTAATAGGCTTTCAGCCAGTGCGGTTCGTCCATTTCCAGCCAGGTGCGATAGGCATTAAGACGAAACTCCAGCATCCACTCTGGTTCATTGCGTTTCGCCGAGATAGCGCGCACTACGCCTTCGTTGATGCCGTGTGCCAGTTCTTCGGTTGCCAGTTGGGTAAAGAAGCCTTCTTTATATCGCTCGCTTTTCACCCAGGGTTGAGTCGCGTCAATTGCATCAGGGGTATCAGTATTGCTTCGTGCCATAATGAGTTATCGCTCAAAGGCCAAAACTTTCGCCGCACCCGCAGGCGTGCTGAGCTTTGGGATTGTTAAATTTAAACATGTGGTTCAGGCCTTCCTGAACGTAGTCCAGTTCCGTACCGTCGATGAAAGGCATTGTTTTCAGCGGAACGTATAATCTGGCGCCGCCATGCTCGTAAACCAGATCGCCGTCCTCAGACTGTGTGGCCTTTTCCACCACATAGCCGAAGCCAGCGCAGCCGGACTGTTTCACGCTAATTCGCAACCCCAGCATGGTGGGATCATTTTCCACCATGCGCCGGATCTGACAGGCGGCGGAATCAGTTAGTGTCAGGCCGCACCAGATATTCTCCTCCTCAAGGGAGAACCTCTCAACCTTGTTGTCTACCTGCATCAGGTTTACCTCATGATGTGACAAGGTCATACCCGGAAAACCCGCGTATGTTAAAGAGTTATATTTTCTCTTCAACCTTGACCTTTTTATAGGGGAATAGGCCGTTCTTACAGGAAGAATAGTAGGCAACTACTATTGGCAAATGCCACTCCCATCCGCTATTCCCATAAATTATATAGGGCTACCTCACCTCTAATACCCTGACTTTTATGTGAAAAGAAAGGGTCTTTTTTAATACTAAAACCTTCTTCCTCGTGACTAAAGCAAAAATTCATAGAAATAAACTATTTTATAAAAGGAGAAAAAATAATTCGTCATTTTCGCTCAGCAAATAGCCAACGGGGAAATAACCCCAAAGTGCGACGAAAATAAGCACAGAGGCAATGTTGACTTTATTTGATAATAATTATCATTAGCGTAATAGGTCATCGATGACGCCCTATTTGATACCAAAGCTAGTGTCGCATCTTTCTGAGCCTCTCGTATTGATAAAAATTATATCACAAAAGCGTCCGCCGGCAGCAGGCTCTTCTGTGCTTCACTGATTGAAGGCATTTATCATCGCAGCACGCGCGGCATATACGTCCCACTCTGTCGCAGCCAATAACATGACCGCGCTGTGGCGCTATCTCTGACACAACGTTACCCTGGCCGACGTTAGCGAAGATGAAGAACTTCCGATGCCGGACGTAGTGACTGACGACGGTCGGGCACATTTTTGGTTCCCCTGACGTCGGCGATAGCGCTATGCTGGAGCCCTAGTTTTTCCTACTGGTCATGCTATGTCCACGCCCGACTGCCCCGCTGTGTCTCTTACGGCACCGGAATTGAACATGCGCATTATCCCCATTATTTTCTTCACATTTATTTGTTATTTTACTATTTGACTATTAGTATCCCACTGGCTATTTTATCGGGTTTTAACTACACGACGCTGGGGTTTACTCTCCTGATAGCCGGTATCGCCATCAGCGTACAGTATTTCAGCACGCCGGCCAACTGCCTCTATATGCTGGCCGTGGCGCCAACCTTCTGGGAACGAAAAAAATTGTTCTCATAGACTTGCTGTGCTGCACCATGAGCGACGCCTGCTATCTGTTGGCTCGTGGCATCAGCTCCAGCCTGGCGCTAAGCTTCGGCTGTCTTTTTGCCAGCCGGCTTCTGCTGGGCAGTTTTATTCTGCTGGCTGGTGTCAGCGCCTGTGGGGGTCCGCGTTACTTCGCCCCTGAGCGTGAGCGCCGGCAAGCGCATTCCATTTACCGACGTAGTAGGTAAATCTGGCTGTTTTTCCTGGTTCCTGGTTCCTGGTTCCTGGTTCCTGGTTCCTGGTTCTTAGTACGCTTGGACTTGGCATCATCGTCAGCTTCATCATCCTTTATTACTACGCGGACCGCGGCTATCACGTCGCTGCCTTCGCCCTGACGCTGATGACCCTCGGCTGCTTTTGAGTGGTTCATCAGCCTTTGTATTCTCGGTTTTTCATGGGCACCGATAGCAGTGATAGCGACTTAGCCGCTGCTCATCAAGGTGCAACATCTGCTCTGAGGCGGCGTTCCCTCTTGATCGTAGTCATGATGCTGCTGTTGTTGCTATTTGTACTACAAGTCTCGATTCTGGTGAGCGGTTTCGTTTATAACAGCGCCCCACTGGTGGCCTGGGAGTTGTAGCTGGACCGGCTGAACTTACCCACTCTCGTCTGGATACAGCTACAGGATGTGCCGATGGTGGGACGAAAACTTTATAGCGTCTGGCAATCGCTGATTTCCGGTAGCGTCTCCCCGTTGATGACCAAGATCCAGCTCTACATCGGCAAGGCCGCCATATGGCTGCTGGATCAGGTGGTTAATTTGGGTAAGCCTGCTGCTGCACTGTGGCTTAATGATTTTGTTCAGCGTATTGCTCTGTATCTGAACGGCGAACGCGTGGGAATGGCGGTGCAGCATTTCGCCATTCGCCTAAGGTTGGAGAGCGGCAGTGCCTCGGTTTTGCTAACAGTTCTAGCCATTCGCGCGCTGGCGCTCGACGTGGTGCTGACCACCATCGTTCAGGCTGTGCTGGGGAATTGGGCCTGGCTATCCACCGGTATCCCGTTGGCAACCGTGTTAACCGCCATCATGTTTGTGTTGTGTATCGGCAAATTAGACTCCCTGATGGTGCTGATCCCAGCCATGATCTGGCTTTATTGGACCGGCGATACCAACCGGCGATACCAACTGGAGGACCGTACTACTGGTGTGGAGTTGTGTCGTGGCAACCATACCCTGGACAATATGTTACGGCCAATTTTTATCCGTATGGGAGCCAATTTGTCAATGCTGCTGGTGCTGTGTGTCAGGCGGCTTACTGGCCTTCGTCATGATTGTCCTGTGTATATGCCCAGTAGTACTGGCAGTATCCTGGCGTTTGGTGTTCTCCTTGATGCAGGAATCTCTCTACCGCCGGAGAAAATTGACAATCCGTAGAAATAGCTCAGGGAACTACATTAATTCCGCTTCGACCCAGCGTGCGCCGGGACAATACCGCCGCCGTTATTTCCCCTCGCCGAACACTTAATCGTTAGGCATAGCCTATATTAAGATGAATCTGAGTGATGCGCCACCGGTTTGTCCTCTCCCTACTATTCATGTTAATAGCTCTATGATTTAGAGATGATTTTAATGCTCTTCAGCATGACAGAATTGCTGTGTTTAGTCTTTACCTTAACCTTATCTCTCATGATGGGTTTTTATAAAATATGTAACAAATAAAATAATAGCGCCGGTTATTTCGCTGCGCATTTTTCTGCGGCAGCGATAAATTTGCGCTCCGAGGGACGCTATTATTTCTTTATTTCTTTACCAGACTCAGGTAGGTTTCTGACCACAGTATCAGGGTTGAGCGACAGACTGTCTATACCTTCCTCTATCAGTCAGGCGGAGAAGTCTTCATCGGATGACCCCTGCCCTCAGTGGTAGGGAACTCGTTTTTGTCGCAATTCTCCCCTGACGACTACCCTCTACACCCTGTCATTCATTGAGAAAGAAACCTGCACCTGCTCGGTGCGCGAGCAGATTAACGCCCTACATCAGAAAGGCAGCGTCCATCCTCTGGGGTTCTATTATCTTGTAACCTCGGCGGTGCGGCATATTATCGAGGAGAGCGCCGACTTTTATCAGGATAGTGGTGCAGGCGTTGGTAGGGGACTTCTGCAGCAGCAGGAATTGGGTATTGCACTGCGGACCCACGGCCTGGGCCAGCGGCCCTGACCGCCACCAATTTAAGCAAATACGACGCCCGCATCGCGGCCATCGATTATGCTCTGACTCATGATGACGGTATTTCTTTGCGCAATTTGGATCAGGCACAAATTATTTGCTTGGAGTATCGCGCTGTGGTAAGGATGCTCACCAGTCCGTATTTGGCGATGTGATACGGCATCACGCTGCCAATTATCCGTTTATCGCCGACGATATAGATAATCTATCTGCCTGTGGCGTTTAGGGCGCATCAAGCCAAAAATATTTGGACTGACCATTAATCCAGATAGGCCAGCGGCCACTCGCAATAAGCCGCCCGAGCGACAGCCACTAAGCTTCACTGTGGCAATGCCATATGGAAATTAATGGGGCGGAGTCGCTGTTTTACAATAGCAATATACGTTATCTAAACTCCACCAACTATTCCGCAGAGGAGGATATTGTGGCGAAGATAATGGATATGCTGGAGATGGTAGGTCAGCGAATGTATTAGCAAATTTTACCGGGCAAGGTTGAATTCAGCGCCGGTTGAGGTATCGTGAGTATCATCGCTTCCCGGTGACTACCGCAGTGAGCTGCCATTTTAGAGATAAGCATGCAAAAGACAGATGAATTGCGCATGCGGCGCATCGATCGATTGGTTGCTCCCGCCACGCTGGCCGCCGCCTTGCCGGTAAGTGCAGCGATGGCCGAAAATGTGCTGCGGGTGCGTCAGCGTATTGAACGTATTCTACACGGCGAGGATCCTCGCCTGCTGGTGATTATCGGCCCCTGTTCCATTCACGATACCGATGCAGCGCTGGAGTATGCGCGCCGGCTGAATCCGCTGCGCGTAAAATACCAGGAACGCCTGGAAATTGTTATGCGCACCTATTTTGAAAAACCTCGCACCGTCGTGGGCTGGAAAGGGTTAATCGCCGATCCCGGATTGGACGGTAGCTTTCGGGTAAATGAGGGGTTGGAGGTCGCCCGGCGGCTATTGCTGGCGGTTAATAAATTAGGCCTGCCGACGGCGACAGAGTTCCTGGATATGGTCACAGGACAACATATTGCCGATCTGATAAGTTGGGGGGCGATTGGTGCGCGCACGACCGAAAGCCAAATTCATCGCGAGATGGCGTCGGCACTCTCTTGTCCGGTCGGGTTCAAAAACGGCACAGACGGCAATATTCAAATCGCCATCGACGCCATTCGCGCCGCACGTGTGTCTCATTTATTTCTGTCGCCGGACAAGCAGGGCCAGATGATGATTTATCAAACCGGCGGCAACCCGTATGGGCACATTATTATGCGCGGCGGCAAAGTTCCGAACTATCAGCCGCAGGCTATCGAAGATGCCTGCGCGCAGCTGGCATCATTCGGACTACCGGCGCATTTGCTGGTGGATTTTAGCCACGGTAATAGCCAGAGGCAGTATTTACGTCAGTTGGACGTCGCGCATGCTGTCTGCCAACCGTTGCGCGGTGGCAGCCGTCAGGTGGTAGGCATAATGGCTGAGAGCAATTTGGTAGCGGGCAACCAGGGCTTGGGTGCCGATACGCCTCTCGTTTATGGCCAATCCATTACCGACGCCTGTCTGGGCTGGGAAGACAGCGAGCGCCTACTAGCAATGTTAAGCGACGCGGTGAATTGCCGCTTCTAGGCTTCAGCCCTCAGCCGTGCGGGCTGGCTATAAAAGCCAGCCGGAAGAACTCGGCAATTTTAGCATGAATAACCCCTTTTTTAAAGGGAAACGTACGTAAACTAAATATCATCACCATCCCGTAGGCTTTCTAACCAGCGTTCCTCGGAAAAGAGTTACAAGCATTACAAGAGCGTTGTTGCTTCACTTCCACGAAGTTTTTCATGCCAACCAGTCTTTTTCACCACTGTCGGTTTAAAAAAACATCAGATCTCCGGGCAGCAGTTCATCGCGATCGACTTTATTGTCGATATCTGTCTGTGCTTCGGTAGTATACGCCGTAGCAGAATAGCGAAACGATTTCAGAAGATAACTAAATGAAACCGGAATAGTTTAGCTAGCTCAAGCTCATACCGCCATAGAGGTAGGGCGTACCGTACCATTGATTGAGCTGGTCATTTACTTGGCAATGACCACGACAGAATTGGACAGGAGCAGATCCGGCGGCGGCTAATGATGGATACGTGGCTACAACTGTACTAACAACAGTACCAGCCCCAACACCAAGGAAAGAATCCTTTTCATTAGCCCTTCACTCCCTCACAAGGCACTAGCCATGGACGACCGCTGGCTGATACTTGGTTGAATGAGATGGTGAACATTTTAACTAACAGTTCAGTGGTTATCACGTCGGCGATGCCTGCCGCCACCAGCTCGCTCGCCTTGCGCCATCAGCAAAATCTCATCGGCGTTAAAGTATGATTAATGTCATGCGTACACATATCAGTACACTTAAAAGCTGCGGTGGTTAACATGGCGATCAGTTTGGTCGAGCACTACTTACTGGGCAATATCTAAACTGGCGGCGGATAATCTGTGGTAACAGCAGTCAGGCATCGGCCTTTAGCGTCGGCCAGACTTGCAGTATGACCGCTGCCATTATCCTCTGGAAAACCCGTACAGTAGCCGCGCTGCGATCCCCTCGCCGGTCACCACCGGTTGGTGCAGACGCAAATAGTGAAACACTGACTGTGTGACCCTCTGCGCATAAACTTCGGCATAACCGTGCCGATAGGCAAGTTCACCTGGCGTCCATGCGGCGACGGCCGCTCGACAGAGGTCGCAAACTGGCAGGGCACCTGGATATAATGGGCGCGCAGCAGCCACGATGGCGATGGAGCAATTAATGCAATGTTTATTGCGCCAGCGCCCGTTGTAGCGCATCAAGGATAAGCGCGTCTTCCTTGGCGTCACGTACAGCGTGAAACGCACCAGCACACATCCGTCGTGACCGACGAGAAATTTCTCGAAGTTCCACAGAATATCATCTTTATGTGCCGGATTAGCCCTTGAGCAGCCAATCGCGGTGACAACGTCCCCTGGAGCGCCGGGATTGGCTTATAGCTGAGCACCCTGAATACGGTCTAACCAAACGTGACGTCATCCGTAACATCAATTTCTTATGAATTTCCCGGTAACAGCGCAAAGTGGATTGACCTTTCACCGACGGCATTTCCGCAATTAGGTAAAATATGTCGAGCTAACAGCGCAGATTGCAGTCCTGGTGTTGATATAAAATTGCCGGCAGTTAAACAATCCCTGCAACGGCTTATAACCTAGCGCCGATTGAGATCTTGCGTCTAGTCTAGTAGTGCCCAAAGTCAGGCATAAACGGCACACATATATGCTTCAAGATTGCCAGAAATCCTCCCCGCCGTCGGTGTAACCTGCAACCTGGCCGTAGGGATAACGTTTTTCACTTCTGCAGGATCCACTATGCAACTAATGAGCACAGGTACACTTCAGGAATGACAGGCATATTATCGGCAACATCCCGAGGTAGTCAGCAAAACGGTCACCGCGCTGGGCACTGATACCGCCAGCGCTGTACAGGTTCGCATCGCGGTTGTATGCGAGCATTTCAGCGGCATGCCGCTCAATAGTACAGTGACGTCACACGGTACGGGTGGCAAACCCAAACCGCGCTCTGCTATCGGCTGTACGTGTTGGCGAATACCCAGCCGCCACCCGGTCTGTTTAGGGATGATAACGGTCAATATATTGATATCGAACTTTAAAATAATATCCCATTGGCGCTCTTTGGTGAGTTTTTTACGGAGATCCCGGCGCCAGCTGAGCACGGGCATACAGCGGGATAGGTAAAAAGGTTTATTTGTGAGCCCTACGCGCCGGTAGTTTGCACCACTATATCGCCTATATCGCCGATCATGGGGGCGGGAGTAATTATGGGCACTTTCGCCAAGGCTTTTACAAGCTGAATCGATGCGACTAAGCGGTGAACAGATTTGTCAGATGTCGGTTTGTTAGCAGGGCTGTCAATCAGCGGGTCAGTCCACAAAAGAATCAAAGTACCGGCCCTAAGTTCCCGGCTATTAAAAACCAGAACAACTCTGTCAGCTGCTGTAAGCCAAAGCAGTGTAGCGAAAAGCAGACGCGTAAGCGTCTGCCTCACTCTTTCAGTGAGGCATTCTCGACACGATTTTTCAATTTCTGCCCCGGGCGGAAAGTCACTACCCTACGAGCGGTGATGGGAATATCTTCGCCCGTTTTTGGATTTCGTCCTGGCCGCTGATTTTTATCGCGCAAATCAAAATTACCGAAGCCTGATAATTTTACCTGCTCGCCATTTTCTAATGCCCGGCGCACTTCCTCAAAAAATAGTTCCACTATTTCTTTGGCATCCCGTTTGCTCAGCCTAAGTTTTTCAAACAGGTATTCTGACATTTCAGCTTTAGTAAGCGCCATAAGTTCAATCCCTCAAGGATGCTTGGAATCTCTGCTTTAGTGCCGCCACGCATCTCGCAACCGTCGCAGCAATCTCCTCTTCTTTCAGTGTACGAACGGTATCCTGTAAGATCAGGCTGATAGCTAGACTCTTAAAACCTTCCGCTATGCCCCTTCCCCGGTACACGTCAAACAAGTTTACTACAACTAACTTATTTTCAATAACTTTCTTACACTCCGCGATAATATCTGCTGCGGCAACGTCATCAGCCACCACCACAGCAATGTCACGGCGGTTAGCGGGGAAGCGGGAAATATCATTCGCTTTAGGCACCTTACGCTCGGCAACCTTCTCCCAGAGAAGTTCAAACACTAGCGTACGGCCATTTAAATTCAGTTTCGCCTCAAACTCGGGATGAATAACGCCAATAAATCCAATGGGTTCATTGTTAAGATAAATTGCGGCGCTCTGCCCCGGATGCAGCGCGGGATGCCGTTGTGCCCTGAAATCAATATCGTCTAATTTTCCGGTAAGCTCAAGTATTGCCTCAAGATCGCCCTTGGCATCGTAGAAATCCACTAGCTGAAGCGTCTGATCCCAATGTTCATCGAAGCGTGGACCGGCGATGACCCCAGCCAGCATAAGATCCTGACGAATTCCTAGATCAGCTTCTTTATCAGGAAGAAATCGTAATCCGCTTTCAAATAGACGGATCCGATGTTGCTGACGATTCTGATTATAGACCACCGCGCCAAGAAGTCCGGTCCATAACGACAAACGCATAGCAGACATATCCTGGGAAATCGGACTCGGCAGCACCAGAGGCGACTGGTGCGGATGGAGCAGCGCCTGGTTTTTTGGGTCGACAAAGCTATAGGTGATGGCTTCCTGATAACCACGATCTACCAGCAGCATTTTCACGCGTGACAGCGGTAGTGCCGCTTCACGATGATGCGGCATCACTAGATCGGCGCGCACCGGCACATTCGGGATTGCATCGTAACCGTATACGCGCGCAATTTCCTCAATCAAATCTTCTTCAATAGCCATATCGAATCGCCAGCTCGGCGCCAGGGCTTGCCAGTCGGCTTTAGTGCGTATGACCTGGCAGCCAAGACGGGTGAGAATATCGCTCACATCCTCGTCTGGGATAACATGGCCAATCAGCCGGTCTAGCGTTTTCCGGCGCAAGGTGATGTTATTCGGATGCGCCAGCACGGCCGAGGAGGTCACATCGATAACCGGCCCCGGCTGACCGCCACAGATTGCGACTAACAGCGCCGTGGCCCGCTCCATGGCGCGCGGCTGTAGCGCCGGATCTACGCCACGCTCATAGCGGTGTGACGCATCCGTGTGCAACCCGTAACGACGAGCGCGGCCAATAATGGCTAACGGTTGGAAAAAGGCGCATTCCAGTACCACGTCGCGGGTCATCGGGTTGATACTGGAGGCGACGCCGCCAAAGATCCCGGCCATCGCCAGCACTTTGCTGTGGTCGGCAATCACCAGCGTATCAGGCGACAGCTTGACGTCGCTGCCGTCGAGTAAGATCAATTCTTCGTCCTGCCCGGCATAGCGCACCACGATACCGCCCTCGATGCGATTGTAGTCGAAAGCATGCATCGGCTGTCCCAGTTCTAACAAAACGAAGTTGGTGATATCCACCACCGCGTCCACCGAACGCAGGTTACAGCGGCGCAGTTTTTCCTTCATCCACAACGGAGTTGGAGCGCTGACGTCGATATTTTTCACCACCCGACCCAAATAGCGTGGACAGGCGTCTGGCGCGTCAACACTAATAGACAGCGTATCGCCGATAACCGGCGCCACAGTCTCGATGATCGGATGCATAAGCGGCATTCGGTTACGCACTGCAACATCGCGAGCAATGCCCAGCAACCCGAGACAATCGGCCCGGTTCGGCGTGACGCTGATGTCGATGGTATTATCATCAAGCTTTAGATAATCGCGAATATCCTGGCCGATAGGCGCATCATCTGGTAATTCGATGATGCCGTCATAGTCGCCAGCAATACCTAATTCAACAAAGGAGCACAACATACCCTCCGACGGCTCGCCACGCAATTTAGCGGCCTTGATTTTGAAATCCCCCGGCAGCAGGGCGCCGATAGTAGCCACCGCGACCCGCAGGCCAGTGCGACAGTTGGGGGCGCCGCATACAATATTTAGCCATTGCTTGCTACCGATATCGACCTTGGTGACCCGCAATTTGTCGGCATTAGGATGCGGCTGACACTCCACTATCTGGCCAACCACCACGCCAGTAAAACGGCCGGCCACCGGCTCCACGCCGTCCACTTCCATACCGGCCATGGTAATTTGCTCCGCAAGCGCGGCGCTGTCGATAGCCGGATTCACCCATTCACGCAACCAAAGTTCACTGAATTTCATGTGATTATCCCGCCTTATTTGAATTGTTTTAGAAAACGCAGATCGTTTTCGAAGAATGCGCGCAAATCTGTGACACCGTAACGTAACATCGTCAACCGCTCCATACCCATACCGAAGGAGAAGCCGGAGTGGGTTTCCGAGTCGATGTCGACGTTACGCAGCACATTCGGATGGACCATGCCGCAGCCTAGCACTTCCAGCCAGCGGCCGTTTTTTCCCATGATATCCACCTCAGCAGAGGGTTCGGTAAACGGAAAATAGGACGGACGGAAACGCACCTGCAAATCTTCTTCAAAGAAATTATACAAGAAATCATGCAACGTGCCCTTCAGGTTGGTGAAACTGATATTGGTGTCGATAATCAGCCCCTCCATCTGATGAAACATCGGCGTATGGGTCTGGTCGTAATCGTTACGGTACACCCGCCCCGGTGCGATAATGCGGATCGGTTGCTGCTTCGCCTTCATGGTGCGGATCTGCACGCCGGAGGTCTGCGTACGCAATAACCGGGTAGCGTCAAACCAGAACGTATCGTGATCGCCGCGCGCGGGATGGTGTGCGGGAATATTCAAGGCGTCGAAATTATGGTAGTCATCTTCGATTTCAGGACCGGTAACTACTGAAAATCCCAGCTCACCGAAAAACTGTTCAATACGCGCGATGGTAAGCGAAACCGGATGCAATCCACCATTTTCCATGCGCCGCCCCGGCAGCGAAACGTCTAATGTCTCAGATGCCATCCGTGCCTCTAGCGCCGACCTTTCCAGCGTTGTCTTGCGTTGTGCCAGGGCCTGCTGCACGTCCTGCTTAGCTTGGTTGATTACCGCACCCGCCGCAGGACGCGCGTCCGGCACTAGATTCCGCAACGCTGTCATTTGCTGGGCAAAATGCCCTTTTTGACCTAAATATTCGATGCGTACTAACTCTAATGCGTCCATATCCTGGGACTGTTCGATGGCGGCTTTGGCCTGCACAACCAACTCTGTGAGATGTGCCATTGTTTTCCTCTTCTTCCTGCTGTAATAGGCTTAACCGTAAAATTGAGTGAAGTCGCCGTCTGGCCCTTACAGGCACTCCAGACATCTTGGCCATCAATAAAAAAGCCTCCATTCCGGGAGGCTTTAGCGCTATCTTTCGTTTATTAACTTACACACAAATCCCTAGGAAATAGGTGCTAAAGTAAAAAAGAAACAGAAAATAGCAGTATTCACACACTTGCGTTACCTTGTTAACGTGAATATATCAATCTGATACCATTCCGCGCATAGGCGAAAAAAGGGAGACCGACCCCCTTTTCATATCAGGCTTACGCAAGGGCGGCTTTCGCTTTATCGGCCAAAGCAGTAAAAGTCGCTTTGTCAAATACGGCGATATCCGCCAGGATTTTACGGTCGATCTCAATAGGCGCTTTCTTCAAACCATTGATAAACTGGCTGTAAGAAATACCGTTCTGACGAGCCTCGGCGTTGATACGCGTGATCCACAGTTGACGGAATTGACGTTTCTTCTGACGTCGGTCACGGTAAGCGTACTGACCTGCCTTGATAACTGCCTGGAAGGCGACGCGGTAAACGCGCGAACGGGCACCGTAGTAACCTTTCGCTTGTTTTAAGATTTTTTTGTGACGTGCACGTGCTACTACACCACGTTTTACGCGAGCCATATGCTCTTTCCCAAAGTTCTATTCAAACCATTTAAATAACGCTTATGCGCACGGCAGGCAACGCACGACCAAACCCAGATCCCCTTTGGAAATCACGGATTTTTGGCGCAGGTGACGCTTACGCTTAGTGGATTTTTTTGTCAGAATATGACGCAGGTTAGCATGTTTGCGCTTGAAACCGCCCGAAGCCATTCTCTTAAAGCGCTTCGCGGCGCCGCGTACTGTCTTGATCTTTAGCATGAGATTATCTCTACTCCGCATTGTTAATAATATGAATCAGTGATATCTGACTTGTCAGGCTTTACTATTTCTTCTTAGGTGCGAGCACCATGATCATCTGGCGGCCTTCAATTTTAGAGGGGAAAGACTCCACCACTGCCAATTCACTCAGATCGTCGCGAACGCGGTTAAGCACTTCAATGCCAATCTGCTGGTGCGCCATTTCACGTCCGCGAAACCGCAGGGTGATTTTGGCTTTATCGCCGTCTTCCAGAAAGCGAACCAGGTTGCGTAGTTTTATCTGATAGTCGCCTTCATCAGTACCAGGTCTGAATTTTATTTCCTTAACCTGGATAATTTTCTGCTTTTTCTTCTGTTCTTTGGCAGATTTGCTCTTCTCATAGAGGAACTTGCCATAATCCATGATTCGGCAAACTGGCGGCTCAGCATTAGGGCTAATTTCGACTAAATCAACGCCATATTCCTCAGCTTTTTCAATAGCTTCATTTAGGCTGATAATACCAATCTGCTCGCCATCGATACCCGTCAGACGAACATCTGCAGCGCGGATTTCTCGGTTAATACGATTGGGACGCGCCGATTGAACTCGTTTTCCGCCTTTAATACTTTATTCCTCCAGTTGATGAAGATTACGGCTGCGGATTTCGTGCTGCAGCTTTGCAATAATCTCGTTAACGTCGATGCTGCCCAGGCCTTTACCACGGCGTGTACGCACGGCAACTTTACCTTCTTCCATTTCTTTATCACCACAGATAAGCATGTAAGGCACTCGACGCAAAGTATGCTCGCGGATTCTAAATCCTATTTTTTCATTTCTCAAGTCTGCTTTCACCCGAATACCCGCCGCCGACAGTTTTTTCGTCATTTTTTCGACATATTCCGACTGATTATCGGTAATGTTCATCATGACAACCTGTGTTGGCGCTAGCCAGGTCGGGTAGAAACCCCCATACTCTTCCGTCAGGATGCCAATAAATCGTTCCATTGAGCCCAAAATAGCGCGGTGAATCATGACCGGAACTATCCGTTCGTTATTTTCCCCCACATAGGAGGCGTTTAAACGACCGGGCAGCGAAAAGTCCAGCTGCACCGTACCACATTGCCAGGCTCGATCTAGACAATCGAGAAGTGTAAATTCAATTTTAGGACCATAAAAAGCCCCTTCGCCCGGCTGATATTCAAAAGCAATACTATTTTCCGTTAGCGCAGCGGCTAAATCCCGCTCTGCCCAGTCCCAGAAATCATCGCTGCCGATGCGCTTTTCCGGGCGGGTAGATAATTTGACCAAGATTTTTTCGAAGCCGAATGTAGCGTACACATCATACACCATTTTAATGCAACTGTTTACTTCATCGCGTACCTGGTCTTCGGTACAGAAGATGTGAGCATCGTCCTGGGTAAAGCCGCGCACGCGCATCAGGCCATGCAGCGAACCAGACAGCTCATTGCGGTGGCAACTGCTAAACTCCGCCATACGCAGCGGCAGATCGCGGTAAGACTTCAACCCCTGATTAAAGATCTGCACATGCCCTGGGCAGTTCATTGGTTTGATACAGTATTCCCGGTCTTCTGACGAGGTGGTAAACATATGCTCGGCGTAATTGTCCCAGTGGCCGGTCTTTTCCCACAGCATGCGGTCCATCATAAAAGGCCCTTTCACTTCCCGATACTGATAGGCTTTCAGCTTCATCCGAATGAAAGCTTCCAGCTCGCGGAAAAGGATCCAGCCATCGTTGTGCCAAAACACCATACCCGGCGCTTCTTCCTGCATATGATAGAGGTCAAGCTGCTTACCGATCTTACGGTGATCGCGCTTCGCCACCTCTTCCAGATACTGCAAATAGGTATTAAGCTGTTTTTTATCACCCCAGGCGGTGCCGTAAATGCGCTGCAGCATTTTGTTTTTTCTGTTGCTGCGCCAGTAAGCCCCGGAGATTCTTTGCAAGGTGAAATGGTGGCAGAAACGTGTATTAGGCACGTGCGGACCGCGGCACATATCCACATATTCTTCATGATGATACAGCCCTGGACGATCACTACGGCTGATATCCTCGTCGAGGATAGTCACTTTATAATCCTCACACCGCTCGACAAACGTATCTCGGGCCTGCTGCCAGCTGACTTTCTCCTTGATGACGTCGTAATCTTTTTCAGCCAGTTCGTGCATCCGATTTTCTAGCCGGTCGAGATCGTCCTGGGTCAGGGTATGATCGAGATCTACATCATAATAAAAGCCTTTGTCGATAACCGGACCGATAGCCATTTTGGTATTCGGCCATAATTGTTTGATGGCGTGCCCCAGTAAGTGCGCGCAGGAGTGGCGGATTATTTCCAGCCCTGCCTCATCTTTAGCAGTAATTATGGCAAGCTGGGCATCGTACTCAATGACATCGACAGCATCCACCAGTTCACCGTTCACGCGGCCGGCGATACAGGATTTGGCTAAGCCGGGACCAATATCGCGCGCAACATCAAGGGGAGAAACGGGATGTGCAAACTGACGCTGACTACCATCAGGAAGAGTTATAACTGGCATGGGGTTTCCTTAGTTTGCAGTGGTGATCCATACGCAAGATCACTTACAAAAATAACGAATGCTAAACTTAAATGCGTTACATATCAACCAGCGGGATTTTAACATCCCCACAGGAAAAAATCTTCTTTATTCAGTACACCCGACACGGGTGTATTACCCTATTTATCATCACGCATCTCATTGTACAGACGAGATAATCAGCATGACGCGTAACATAGAATATAAGGAATCCATCCGGAGTGAAATCAACAAGTGTCTCCCCGCCAGGAAAACCGGGCTTCCCCCACGATGAAATTTCTCAATGCAAGAGGCGCGCGATGAAAATTGCCTCGCCTATCGATGCTATGAGCGTGTGTCTCTGGACGGTTTTCATTTTTGCAATGGCGACAAGAATGAGCAACGGAAAGCGCACCCTTACGTCACTGCCTTGAATGAAAAAATGATGCAGTCCATTATTGATGAAGGTAATACGCGCGATGCCAGACTTATGAGCGTGGACTAGATCATCAGTGAAAGACTTTTCAGCCATTGCCGTTAGAAGAGAAAAAACGTTAGCACAGCCACCAGTAAGAAGTTTAATTCAGCAATCTTATTGCGCCAAGCTTACTGGCCCCGGCAGAAAAAGGGTTAGTGGTGACAATCGTCAACACCGAGGGCAAAAGGTGGCATACCGACCGGGAAAAAACGTTGCCGTTGGGTATATTCCAACCCTGATGATGGGATTCACCGACGACGGTCAATGGGCTCCTAACTTGCTTGCTAACCGCGATCGCCGTTTTGGCGTCGACACGAGGAAATCCACTAGAAGCGCTGTGATATCATCACCCCTGTACAGGAGGGGGTGAACACCTGTGAGAATGAACGGGCAGCTCGCCCATATCATCGCAACCTGATATACCCCTGGCTGGAACAGGGGAGCGGCGGAAGACCGTCTGCAGCGGTGCTGGATCAGTTGGTACATACGCTGATGTTAACGGAAGCCGAGCGCGAGTATGTTTTTACTCGGTCACGGAGTTAAACATTTGTGCCATCCGCAATGGTTATTACTCTGGAACTTTCGTCCTTTGCCGTGGACGCTATTATACTAGGCCGAACTTGAGCCTGATTGTCTATAACCCGTGTCGGAATCGAGCAACAGCGGCCTTTGTTGGCCGGCATACCGCAGGTCCTTGTCCTGCCGCTGACGGTTTCGCGTGCCTATCTTACTATATTAAGCCACACCAAACGAGAGATTGGTCTGTATCGTGCTACTGATAAGATATCCGGCGGTTCTCGAGTCTTTGCAGACGCTTTGGCAGTGCTTGTTCGCCAGCCTATTGATAGCCCCCTAAGAATGTCCGGCCGAGAGCGCTGGCTACAGCGCAGGCTATCGTAACGATAGAGAAAGATTTACCTGACATTTATGCCCATACAGCGCTCGGGTTGGCACGGTCTTATTCCCTATCATTCACACTGTTATTTGCTTCCTAATCATTTTATTTTACGCTCGTCGAGACGATCGATATTCCTCTAATAGACTGTTTTAAAATGTGAATACGGCAGGTCAATAAAAATGCGGGATATTTACCCTGAAAATGGTAAGAGAAATCTGTTGATCCAGTCGATCCCAAAAGGAGGTGGTAAATCGCTACTTAACCGGTTATAAACAGTGAGAGGAGAAACGTAGCCATGTCGACACACAAGGATCCTTCTGAAGCCTAGCAGCGTGTCTCATTCTGCCCCAACACGGACGGCCTATCATCTTCCCCTGGCCTTGGCAGTCTAGCCTTCGATGGATGACGGCAGCCAAGATGCCGCCACCTGACCCTTCCGAGCGAGAAAACAACCCACCACCTCCGGTCCGTACAAGTTTCCCAGAACCACTAGCACTAGACTCGACGCGCTAGAGCCGCAGTATAAAAACGGTGTAAACCAGACTATGAACATCGATCAGGGAACTAAAATTTCCGATAATCAGAATTTGCTGCGCTCTGACAAGAGTGTGTGGACCCCCACGCTGCATGGAAGATTTTACCATGCTGACATGCTGAGAAGATCACTCACTTTGATCATGAACGCATACCGAAACGCATCGTGCATACCCGTGGTTTCCACCTCACACCGCGTCATTGAATCCTATCACCTACTGGCTGGCTGATATCACCAAAGCAGACTTTCTGCGCGATCTGACAGTCAAAACGTCGTGTATGTGCGGTTCTCTACCGTACAGGGGTTGTGCGTCACTCCACCAACACGGTGTGCTATATTCGCGCGGTTTTGTGGTTAATTTTTATACCTAAATAGGGGTAATTTCAATCTGGTTGGCAACAGCCAGTGTTTTTTATTCAAGATACTCATAAATTTCCTGATTTCATCCATGCAGTGAAACCTGAACCGCAAATCCGGATAACTTATTTATCGAAACGGAGCAATTCGCATTCCATCCTAGCCATACTCATACCTGGTATTAATTTTAGCAACTCCCCTATATTTTATAGAATTTATTTTTCTATAAAGAAACAAAAATAATCCTAATATTAGGAATAAATTTTCATAAAATGCTCAAGTGTACTCTTATTATAATTCCTAACATGACGGGGCATGCACCTGCCAGGATAAGGCAGGCAGCTTTGATACCTACCCTACTATGAACGCATTAACGGCGAGAAAACTTATCAGCGTAATGACTCGTTCGACGAATACACGAGTGTAAATTCAGCTTGCGCAGTATTCGGTACTGGCGCGGGCTTTAAAATTCAAAGGTGATCCCGTTTGATTGCCATAGGCCGGAAATAGTTGGTGGCGTTAAGATATATACTTGTGCATCGCGCACACAGGCAATCCTGTGACGCAATGGAATCCGCCTCATTTTCCATGCTATCACGATCGACTCCAGTTTTTCAATGTGATAAACCCCAACCTCGGCGTTTTGCCCTCTGCTGGCGAAACTGAAACCGTTAAACTAGCATGCCGACGTTGATATTATTTTTCTCCTGGGTCAGGAAGTACTACTAGATCTCATGCGCACGTTGCAGGTGTAGCTCCTCTGTGACCCGCGGCGGCAGGTTATAGTATTTAGTGTAATATGGCCATGAATGACGCTGAGAACACGATTCTCATAACGCGTTAGAAGCGCGTTTAGTGACGGTTGAACCAGCCGAAAAAGCCTTTCTCGATATGCTTATCGTCATGAGGTATTAGAAAGCTGGTGTGTAGCGCTGGCGTTAGGGTCACAACACCACCGGCATCGCGGTGGCGGGAATCAAGGTAGTGCTCCAGTTTTACAAAAATACAAACATAACACACACGACCAGGAGAATCTCTTCCTCAATGTCTTTCTTCACGACTTCTTCGATAGAGACTTTAATAAATTCGGTGCTATCGAGTGAATAGGCAACAGCATAGCTCGCTGGCATACCGTTTTACAGCTCGCTAATGGTGCTCTTCATTTTTCTGCCGTGAACATCGCAATTGCCACAGTACGAGTTTAATGGCCATACTGGCAGTGGGATGAATGACCATTGGCCAGCCACATTGGTGCTGTAATCCTTATCCCCATCTTCCACCCGGACCACATCGGCCAAACGCACGACGGATGGAGCCTCCACTTTTATTTTTCAATACAATGTGGCAGAATTTCTCCTAGATCTGGATCTGCAGGTGTGAACGGGAACGTACTATCGCCACCATTTTCTGGTCCTTGCCGGCGAACGCTGCTTTCGAGCATTTCCACCGATTCACCAGTATAGGTGGTTTCAATGGTGATTTTCGGCGGCGGCCCCACCCACGTCCGAATATTGAGCTACCGGCAGGTTGTTGATACTCAATACACCTAACAGCACGATAATAATATTTATCACCTAGGCAAAAACCGGGCGACGGATAAAAAACCAGCCAGCATGCTACTTTCCTCCGTTACCGCCGGTCGTTTGCGCGGTGACGGATGGGTATTTACTTCTACCGCCTTCACTGTCATCCCGGTTTACACTTTTTTCTGGTCCCTTCTATGATAACCCGATCCCGCCTGCAACCCTTCTTTCTCTCACCAGCCAATCGCTGCTGATGATCCGATCGACAGTAATTTGTCGGCTTTACGCTCCCACCATCAGCGCGGCCGGCATTGATTGCTTTCGGCATCGCGGTTATGATGATCTGTTGGGGCGATAGAATGGCTTTAGTCTTCACTCCATTGCTGACACTGGCGCAGACATATATCCCTGGCAATAGTTCGTGTTGCGGATCGGGTAAAATTGCGCGCTGCTTGACG
>NZ_LECR01000023.1:77416-85113 GCF_001602625.1 Sodalis-like endosymbiont of Proechinophthirus fluctus | reverse complement strand
TGTTCATCATACCACCACTTCGGTCAGCTAAAACTTACCGGTGTGCGTGTAACGCTTGCTGTCTTCCAGCGTGACTGTCACTGGCACCGTTTCACCTTTCTGCTTCCCTGCTGGCAGTGCAGTTGCACAGCAGATGGCTGCTGACTGGGTGAGGTCGACATAGATAGGATCCAATGCGCGGATAGCGCCCAGAGCGTTGGATTGATTGGCTTCTACTACGTGCCAAGGGTAACAGAAGAGATGCCGATACAGAGCGCCTGCTTTACTTTTACATCTCCTTCGAAAAATAGCCGGTGATGGACGATACACGTCCATCTGAGGGCGAACGTCGGAAATTAGCGAGCCTTTCAGTTGCCGCGTCAGCGGGATTCGTTTCCAACTGCCGATCGCAGGCCACGACGAGGAATATCAGTCCTGCCGATAAAAATCTTGAGAGAAACATCACGCTCAATCCTATAATGAATATTCATTCTCATTATGCCTGTAGACCCTACAATGCCTATGGCGTACTTAGGTAAAATAGATATTATCTAAATTTTTTAACACGCTACGTAGGGTTAACGTGGGTTTGAGTGATGAAACAGACGGTCCAAAGGGCGACAACACTGTTACACAATATCAGGTACGGGAAACAAAGGCCTTGAATGCAATCACGTTAGCGGTAGCAAGCGCGCAGGTCGGCACTATCATATCAGAAGATTGGATCCGCGATTCCTTGCTGACACCTGGCTAAAGCCGGCTCGGTGCCCAAGCGGACGCTAAGAACGTTTATTATCTCTACTGAGGATTGGTGTCGTATTCCTGGTAACTCTGAAACATTTGTTCAATACCTTGCCAGTTTCTTCATACCTGACGAAGTAGTTAATTGTTTTTCCGTCACGGCTCTAGCATACACATAAGAGTCATGGGTTCACATTGCATTAATCATGGTCGAGGACGTCGCCGGCAAGCCGCCAATAGCGCGAGCCTGCTCTTTGAGCATGTCTTTTTTTTACATCTCTTACGACGGGTTTTTTTAGATACATGTCGGCACGATCATAAGAGGTACAGCCAGAATTATTTTATTATTCATTGAGGTCACCTCATTCATTGTGTGTATGAATAAGCCTATATGCAAAAACACATTTTTCAAATAGACCGTTCATTTTAGTGCTTATTTTTACCAAGCCGGCCGCCGAAATTTATAACAGCATCGCGGGCGGATAATTCTTTCTCTTCTGAGTTTTTAGGCCTTACACTGTTATGATTACTCTCATCATGACATTTACAATACCCGCGGCTTGACGTTTCAGGAGACAAAGCGAATGGCACTACAGCAAGAGATCATAGCAGCACTGGGTGTGAAACCCACGATTGACCCGGCGGCCGAATTTCGGGTGAGCGTAGATTTTCTCAAAGCCTACCTGAGAAAATATACTTTCGTACGCACGTTAGTGCTCGGCATCAGCGGCGGCCAAGATTCCACGCTGACGGGCAAGGTTTGCCAACAGGCCATCAGCGAGCTCCGTCAGGAAACCGGCGTAGCCGACTACTGCTTTATCGCCGTGCGCTTGCCCCACGGCGAACAAAAGGATGAAATAGATTGCCGGGATGCAATCGCATTTATCCAGCCTGATCGGGTCGTCACCCTCAATATCAAAAGCGCTATTCAGGCCAGCGAGGCGACCTTGCGCGAGGCTGGCATCGCATTGAGCGATTACGTTAAAGGCAATGAAAAAGCGCGCGAACGTATGAAAGCCCAGTACAGTATCGCCGGCATGACGGCGGGATTGGTGGTGGGAACCGGTCACGCGGCCGAAGCGTTAACCGGTTTCTTCACTAAATACGGCGACGGAGGTACCGATATCAACCCTCTCTTCCGGCTGAATAAACGCCAGGGCCGTGCAATATTGCGGCACCTCGGCTGCCCTGAGCACCTTTATCTCAAAGAGCCGACCGCTGACCTACAAGAAGATCACCCCGCGTTGCCTGACGAAACCGTGCTCGGGGTCACCTACGAAATGGTCGATGATTACTTAGAGGGAAAAACCATTGATGCTGACGCAGTGCGTGTAATTGAAAACTGGTATCAGCACACAGAGCACAAACGTCATCCGCCGGTAACGGTGTTTGACGATTTTTGGCAATAAAACCTGCCAGTCCGAGACCAGCCCGCGCATTAGATTATCGTCGCAGGGTGTTTGATCCATGCCTCCTGCGCGTCGACCCACTGTTCCGGTTGCCAGCGAATGATGCTGCGCATCGGCAGCACTGCCGGATCGGTAGCGTGAGACTTAGTCATCAGTATTTGCACTTCAAACGGCGGCGCACTCCCTGGATTTTTACGACGTGTAACTTATGGTCATAACGTCTGGCGGTGAAAATATCGATAATCCCACGCTACCACCGGCCAGCACCCATATCGGCAATGATGGAATCATAATGTATTTATTTTCATCGTATCGCAAGAGCGCAGCCCCTGATGTAATCCCCAGATGATCCTGTGACTACATCATCAGCAGATGATGCCCACATAGCCAGGTCAGGCTGACACGCACTGTGACCGTCAACGACGACGGGACGAGCGCCACCATATTCGGCCAGAAAAGCACTTCCGCTGTCAGTCTAGGCAACAGGGATTGACCAAAAGTCAACGCCATATCTAGTCGGTCATCCAACAGATCCTGGGAAAGGATGTGATGATGACTGGTTACTAGTTCGACGTCCGACTACCGGCTGATATTGAACTGCGAGACATTAATCCGGCGCGCCGCCGGATACTGCCGGACGCCTTAATGGCATGAATGATTTCGATATAACGTAAACACACAGTGGGCGCTCCGGGCCGACGGCCTTAAGGTTATGGCTGGTATATACAACATAAGCTCGCAATAAGATAATTTGCGGCGGTTGAACAGCGCTCCCGCTTACTTAGATAACGCCCCACCAATCCGGTCTATTTATCCACAGGAAAAAATCGCAGCCGAGACTGCAATAGAATAATGACATCTTAAAGGAATTTAATTATTCCTGTGTTCCGCTATTTTCTCCTGACGCGTTTCAAATTTATTATTGAATTCCTGTTTCTGCGCTGGTGTCAGGACATTATACATTTTATTCTGCATTTCAAGATGAGCCAGAATTATTTCATTTTTCTCTTGTGACATACTGGTGACTCTGTCCTGCGCTTTTCTGCTGACGAAATTATCGTCGGCAATGATATAATGGATATATTTATGTTTTTTATCCGACGTCTTTTTCTTATTTTTCATTGCATCGTGTGAAATATCGCACATCTGTTCACGCTGGGAGGTGGTCAAATTAAGGTCTTTGAACATCTACTCTATCATGGGTCCATGTTTCGGATGATGATGCATTTATCGCTCTCCAGAGCAGCCGGATCCGTGGCAGTATCAGCGATATAAATAAGCTGGAAGGTACTTAACATCAACTTCGTGGCCAGAGCGAAATCGGTTAATTTACGCATGATATTTCCTTATTTTTTTACCTGCATAATACTAAGACGCTAAATAAATACCTAAGCGTACATTTTAAGAATAAATTTACGCGAGTTAACTTCAATTAGTGCGGCCTGAATAAATATGTTAAATCCATCACGCAATTTCTGCGCAATAATGAATAAAAATGGATAATAATGGAGGAAAACCGTAGGGAAATTTAATGAAGCGTTGCGCGTTGTGCCTTAGGTAAAAATTTTTCTCTGGATTAAAACAGAGCGATTCTCTTCGTACCGCCAACACTATTATTCGAGCCGGATACTATTTCGCTTGTCGTATTTTTCCGCAAGCATGGAGAAGCGCGATAGCACCCGCCCACGGCAGTCCCAGCCCCTCCGGCTTATAATTCTGGCTGCAAACAACGACCAGCTGTTCTTCACCACTGCAGAACGTATTTTTGCGGAGTTCAGTGTGCTGACATTAACGAAACGATAACTACCAAATTTTTTAATAGGATGCCCTTCCAGGTGCCAGATGCCGGTGGATTACAGGCCTATGTGCAGTTTTGCAAAAAAAACTGCCCGCGGGCAACCATTGTGCTGCTAGTGACCAATATGCCTTTCCAGCCGCTGAAAAAGTCGGTACAGGCCAATTTCCTGCCGATTGTCCGGTCGGATGTCATTTGCAGTACTCCACGGCAGGCGCTGGAACAACACCTTTCCGCGCTCTCTTGCCGCCAACGGGGTAGCGGTAGGCCAGAGCTGCTAGCGCCAGCAGGGAAGACACGCCCTCCCTCCGGGCGCGGCATACTAGCGGTTATTAGTANCCAGTATCGAGTTCTGGAAAGGATTTAACCAGTTCATCAATCGCCTTCATTTGGCACAAGAACGGCTCCAGCTTAGCCAACGGCAAGGCCGAATGGCCATCACATTTCGCATGCGTCGGGTCCGGATGAGCTTCAATGAACAGACCGGCGATCCCGACCGCCATACCGGCGCGGGCAAGTTCGCTTACCTGCGCACGACGTCCTCCGGAGGCCGCGCTGAACGGATCACGGGTCTGCAGCGCGTGGGTAACGTCAAAAATCACCGGGCAACCGCCGGAGACTTGTTTCATCACGTTAAAGCCCAGCATGTCCACTACCAGGTTGTCATAGCCGAAATTGCTGCCGCGATCGCATAAGATCACCTGATGGTTACCGGCTTCCCAAAACTTGTCGACGATATTACCGACCTGTCCAGGGCTGATGAACTGCGGTTTTTTTACATTGATAACCGCACCGGTACGAGCTATGGCCTCTACCAGATCAGTCTGGCGCGCCAAAAACGCCGGTAGCTGGATAATATCGACCACTTCCGCTACGCTTTGAGCTTGGCCAGCTTCGTGTACATCGGTAATTACCTTCACTCCAAACTGCGCTTTCAGCTCGGCGAAGATCTTCATGCCCTCTTCCAGGCCCGGTCCCCGATAGGAATGAATGGAGGATCGGTTGGCTTTATCAAATGACGCCTTAAACACGTAGGGAATGCCCAGTTTTTCTGTCACAGTGACGTAGTGTTCGCAGATGAGCACCGCCAGATCGCGCGACTCCAGCACGTTCATGCCGCCGAATAGCACGAAGGGCAGATCATTCGCTACCTGAATATTGCCAATACTAACCACCAACTGTTTCATGCTTAACCTTTTTGATTGAAATTAACTGGCAATGGGTGGCAACAACGATCGCTGCCGGTTAATGTAGGATAACCGATTTTTTCTCTATGGAGTGGATGGACCTTAATCATTTCGTTGACTGGGTCTTCCGGGCATTGCTCGACGAAGTAATTTAAATCGTTGAGTGCCGAGTGGTCGCAGCTCGACATAGATCAGGCCGTAATCGCGGATTTCGTGGGGAATCCATCTGGATCAAACTCCAACATAACCTCTCTAGCGCGTAGCTCCGGCTCCATTTGTTTTTCATCCATCAGCGGGATTTCAGGGAATCAAGTGCGCACCAAGGTATCCTCTTTCAGCAAACTGCACCCCTTCATCCAAATTCCCTAGCAGCTAGATGTAGAGCGTATCACGTCCAACGGGTCGCCATTAATGGGATTTATCAGCCACATTTCACCATCGAGCTATTCGGAGCTCAGGATCATCTGGATAGGAAAATCACTGGCAATAAAGGAATCTCCATTTTCTGGGCGACATGCAGCAGGATAATCCCCAGCGAAGCGGGCAATCCCCGGAGGGGGCCAGGATGTTATCCAGCCACAATGCGTAGGACAAACGGTAAACGCCGCCGAAGAGCTCAAGTGCGGTAAAACAGCTCGAGAAATTGGGT
This sequence comes from Sodalis-like endosymbiont of Proechinophthirus fluctus, assembly GCF_001602625.1. Lineage (GTDB taxonomy): Bacteria > Pseudomonadota > Gammaproteobacteria > Enterobacterales > Enterobacteriaceae. The sequence goes on along the minus strand of NZ_LECR01000023.1, from coordinate 79,353 downwards.
CAATTAGCCATCTTGCGCCAGTGTAGATGGGAATATGACACTGCGCTTCCTCCCATCCCGTCAAGCTTTGCAGTTGGGCGCAAAAGTTATCGATGGCAAAATCGGGCTGAATAACCTGAGTAACGCGCAGCATACCTTAAGAGATCATACCCTTAAAGGGATGCTGATTATATTCAAAATTAGTAATCGTACTCATATTGGTCCTGTTAGGGTGAGCCTGGTAAGCGCCGACAAGGCAGTATATGTGAAGAACAACAGGCAGACGGCGGCAAACGATGCCGGGAAGGACGGAACGCGGGTAAACTGCTAGCGAGTGTGGCCACCATGGTCATCAGTCATCCATCCCGTTGTCGCTCGTGCAGCATACATGTCCATTCCTTTTTAAAATCACTTTTCCTCTGGCAATCGCTGTCCCTGGCTCACTCGCTCATTATCGCCGTAATCGCGTAGGGTGGCAGTCTGGCTAAAGCCTGCATCGACGAGCATGGTGCGCACAGCCGCCCCCTGACGCCAGCTGTGCTCCAGCAGCAGCCAGCCGCCGGGCAGCAAATGCCGCCCCGCTCCTTGACAAATTGCCGCCAAATCCTTGAGGCCGCCTCCCCCCGCTACCAGAGCCTTGCGTGGCTCGAAGCGTACGTCGCCCTGAACAAGATGGGGATCGTCCGCCTCAATATAGGGTGGATTGCTCACAATAAGACTATAGCGTTGCGCATGCAATGCTTTAAACCAGTCACTTTCGTGGAACTCTACATTATTCAGTCCCAGACGGGCAGCGTTATCACGGGCGATCGTCACGGAGTTCGGCGAGCGATCTACGCCGGTTATTCGCCACGTAGGCCGCTCCGAGGCTAGCGCCAGCGCGATAGCGCCGCTGCCAGTGCCCAAATCTAGCACTTCGGCACGGTCGGGCGGCAACAGCGCCAATGCACGCTGGACTAAACATTCCGTGTCGGGGCGTGGAATCAAGATATCGGGCGATACGCGCAGGCGTAAGGACCAAAATTCGCGTTCACCAATAAGGTAGGCCACGGGCTCGCCCCGTTCTCGGCGTGCGAGAAGCATATCAAGCGTAGCGCGCTGTGCATCCGTTAGCGGGGTTTCGCCGAAGGCCAGCAGCCTAGTACGCGTGGCGCCGATCACTTGCGCCAGCAAGATTTCAGCATCGCGCTTGGCGCTGGGGCTTAACGATACGCGCAGCCGCGCGGCAGCCTGCGTCAGCCATTGCTGCCAGGTCATTAGGGTATCTCGAACAACGAGGAGAGCTGATCGGCCTGATACTCCTGTATGATGGGTTGGATTAGCATATCGAGATTGCCTGCGATTATTTCCTCCAGTCGGTACAGCGTCAAGCCGATACGGTGATCGGTCACCCTCCCCTGCGGGAAATTGTAGGTACGGATGCGATCGGAGCGATCGCCACTGCCCAGTAGGTTCCGCCGCGTAGAAGACTCCTCCTGCTCCCTGCGCTGGATTTCGGCGGCGCGCAAATGCGCGCCCAATACCGCCAGGGCTTTAGCTTTATTCTTGTGCTGGGAGCGCTCGTCCTGGCATTCTACCACCAGCCCGGTAGGCAGATGAGTAATACGGATAGCCGAGTCGGTGGTGTTGACGTGCTGACCGCCCGCGCCGGAGGAGCGGAAGGTATCGATACGCAGATCGCCAGCGTGGATTTCCGGCAGTTCCGCCTCCGGGATCTCCGGCATCACCGCCACGGTGCAAGCCGAGGTGTGGATGCGCCCCTGAGATTCCGTTTCCGGCACCCGTTGCACACGATGGCCGCCGGATTCAAATTTCAGCATGCCGTAAGCACCTTCATGGGACACCTTGGCGATGACCTCTTTGAAGCCACCGTGCTCGCCGTCGCTGGCGCTGACGATCTCCACCTTCCAGCGACGGATCTCGGCGAAACGGCTGTACATACGAAACAGTTCGCCTGC
>NZ_LECR01000023.1:74987-77332 GCF_001602625.1 Sodalis-like endosymbiont of Proechinophthirus fluctus | reverse complement strand
TGAAGCTGCTGCTCCAGCTGTTCCCGGCTGGCGCGCGATGCTCGCAGCTCATCTTGCGCCATATCGCGCATTTCCGGATCCTTCAGCAGATGCTCCGCGGTATGGATATCTTCTTGCACCTGGCACCAGCGCTGAAAACAGTTTGTCACATCAGACAGCTGCGCATACTCCTTCGACAGGGCGCGAAAACGCGCCTGATTGGAAATGATACTGGGATCGCCGAGCAGGACTTCCACTTCTTCACAGCGCTCTTGCAACACCTCTAATTTGGCGACTATCGAGGGTTTCATACGTGGTATATTTACCTTATATGTTTCAGTGCGTGTCCAGTCCAAGACTGTCGCGCAAAATATGTAATCTCTCAGTGTCGCCTTCGCGGGCAGCCTGCTGCAGCGATTTGGTCGGCGCGTGGATGAGACGGTTGGTCAGCTTGTGTGCCATCTCTTTCACCACATGCTCCGGGTCAGCACCGAGGCGTAACGCCGCGAGCGCGCGGGCTTCAAACTCCGCCCGCTGGCTACCCGCTTGAGTGCGGTAATCACGTATTGCCTCCACCGCCGACTGGCTGCGCAGCCAACCCATGAAATCCAGACTTTCCTGCGCGACGATAGTTTCCGCCAGCACCGCAGCATTTTTACGCTGCATCAGGTTCTTTTCAATGATGGCCTGCAGATCGTCCACCGTATACAGATAGGCGTTTGCCAGCTTCTCCACTTCTGGTTCAATATTGCGCGGTACAGCGATATCCACTAGAATTATAGGCTGATAACGGCGTTGTTTCAGCGCTCGCTCCACCATTCCTTTACCGATTATCGGCAGCGTGCTGGCAGTGGAGGTGATAATAATGTCGGCCTCACCCAATTGGCTATTAATTTCTGGCAGGCTGATGACGTCAGCGCCGACTTCTTCTGCCAGACGCTGCGCCCGATCACGGGTGCGGTTGGCGATGAGCAGCCGCTTCACTTTGTGCTCGCGCAGATGGCGCGCCACCAGTTCAATCGTTTTGCCGGCGCCTACCAGCATTACCACCACTTCTGACAAGGATTCAAATGTCTGTCGCACCATAGTGCAGGCTGCAAATGCCACCGAGACCGCGTATGAGCCAATCTCAGTTTCGGTGCGCACTCGTTTGGCAACGGAGAACGATTTCTGAAATAATCGCTCCAAATCCACCGACAAGCCATGCCCGCGGCGGGATTCGGCGAATGCCCTCTTAACCTGTCCTAGGATTTGCGGTTCGCCGAGCACCAGCGAATCCAGGCCGCTGGCGACGCGCATCAAATGGCTGACGGCTTCGTCACCGAGATACCAGTAAAAACTCTGTCGCACCTCGTCGGCTTCGAGTTGGTGGTAGTTGCACAGCCAGCGCACCAGCGCTTCCTGCAGGTCGGCCTTTTGTTCAACGCTGAGATATAGCTCGGTACGGTTGCAAGTAGACAGAACGACACCTCCCCGCACCAGCGGTTGCGCAAGCAAGCTGCCCAGCGCCTGGTCAAGGGTATCTGGTGATAACGCTACCCGTTCGCGCAAAGCGACCGGGGCTGTTTTATGATTGATACCAAGTGCGAGCAATGTCATTTGTTCAGGTTACAGAGTAGTACAAGCGTTAGTTGGTTATTGTCTGCTCGCATTCTACTTGATGCACAGATGCAAGAAAAGTTGCACCGTACTTTCTTCCTCTTATGGTATATAACTTGTAAGGGTATAAAATCAAACTATTAAATCCATTGTCGCTAACGATACCCTCCGTTAGCGTGAAAGAAAGTCATTCATCGTGCGATAGTTAAGGACGTTGAAGTCATGCCAGAGCGTAATTATGCCGTTTTCCGTTTGCTGCCGCTCGCCAGTCTGCTGCTGGCTGCCTGCAGTGTTCGCACGCTTTCCAGCCTGGCTAAAAGCCAAACCTCGCCCGAATGGCGCAGCCACCAGCAGTCGGTGTCCACGATCACCCGTTACCAGACGCACGGCGCCTTCGCCTATTTTTCCCAGGAGAAAAAAGTTTACGCGCGCTTTAACTGGCAGCAAACTAGCGCCGATCGCTACCGCTTGATTCTGACCAATCCACTAGGCAGCACGGAGATGGATCTCAATGTCCAACCGGGCGTAGTGCAGCTCGTCAACAATCAAGGTAAACGCTATATCAGCGACGACCCTGAGGTGATGATCCAAAAGCTGGCCGGCATGTCTATCCCTCTCAAAGACCTGTGCCAATGGATGCTCGGCCTGCCCGGCAATGCCACCGATTTCACATTCGATGCCAGTGGCTATCTACACCAGGTGAATTATAGCTACAACGGGCAGCTCTGGACTGTGACCTACCAGGGCTATCACGACGATACTGTGCC
>NZ_LECR01000023.1:73695-74963 GCF_001602625.1 Sodalis-like endosymbiont of Proechinophthirus fluctus | reverse complement strand
AGAATTACGTCAGGGTGACAACCGCATCAAATTGAAAATGGATAGCTGGAGCATGTAATGACACGCCAGTGGCCAGCTCCGGCTAAGCTTAATCTGTTTTTGTATGTTACCGGCCGTCGCCCTGACGGCTACCATCTGCTGCAAACGATGTTTCAGTTTCTCGATTATGGTGACACACTCAGCATTACCCCGACCGGAGGTGGCTGCATCCGCCTGCTGAACCCGATCGCGGGCGTGGTGGAGAACGATAATCTTATCATGCGCGCCGCGCGGCTGTTGCAGCTCTACTGCTGGGCAGCGGATGACCCCAGGGCGCCGGGGGCGGATATCCGGCTTAAGAAAGTGCTGCCGATAGGAGGGGGACTCGGCGGAGGGTCTTCCGACGCCGCCACTGTGCTGGTAGCGCTCAACGCCCAGTGGGACTGCGGATTGACTCTAGCTACTCTAGCGCGGCTGGGGCTGACGCTCGGTGCCGATGTGCCTGTGTTCGTGCGCGGCGAGGCGGCGTTCGCCGAAGGCATCGGCGATCAGCTTACACCGGCCGCCCCGGCGGAAAAATGGTATCTGGTGGCGGTGCCGCCGGTCAGTATTGCCACGACGCGCATTTTCGGCGATCCTGAGCTGCGAAGAGACGCGCCGCGGCGCTCCCTCGCCGAACTTATAACCGTCCCTTTTCGGAATGATTGTGAATCGATCGTAAGAAAACGTTTTTCCGTGGTTGAACAGCATCTTTCATGGCTGTTAGAATACGCACCATCGCGACTAACTGGCACAGGCGCTTGTTTGTTTGCCGAATTTGATACTGAGGCCGCCGCCCGTCAAGTTTTATTGCAGGCCCCTGCATGGATGCAAGGTTTTGTAGCCCGAGGTGTAAACGTTTCCCCACTGCACCACGCGTTGTCAGGGGCGCGCAATAGCTGCCCGCCGGCGGCCTAATGCATTACCCGTATAGCATTGTCCTGCGCAACGCCGCCGCCTTCCCTGGCGTCAGTCTGGCGCGATGCCTTCTATAGACGCAAGCCTGAGGTTCTTCTCGTGCCTGATATGAAGCTTTTTGCTGGAAACGCCACGCCGGAACTAGCGCAACGTATTGCCAACCGTTTATATATTAGTCTTGGCAATGCTGCCGTTGGCCGTTTCAGCGACGGCGAAGTCAGTGTGCAAATTAATGAAAACGTTCGCGGTGGCGATATTTTCATCATCCAGTCCACCTGTGCGCCTACCAATGATAACCTGATGGAACTAGTAGTCATGGTGGATGCGCTGCG
>NZ_LECR01000023.1:73304-73624 GCF_001602625.1 Sodalis-like endosymbiont of Proechinophthirus fluctus | reverse complement strand
CCGCCCGCGTGCCGATCACCGCCAAAGTGGTCGCCGATTTTCTCTCAAGCGTCGGAGTTGACCGCGTGCTGACAGTTGATCTGCACGCAGAGCAGATTCAAGGCTTCTTCGACGTGCCGGTGGATAACGTATTCGGCAGCCCAATTCTACTGGAGGATATGCTGCAACAAGATTTAGAAAATCCGATCGTCGTTTCGCCTGATATAGGCGGTGTGGTGCGCGCACGCGCGATAGCTAAGCTGCTCAACGATACCGATATGGCGATTATCGATAAGCGCCGGCCGCGCGCCAATGTTTCGCAGGTCATGCATATCATCGGC
>NZ_LECR01000023.1:65332-73276 GCF_001602625.1 Sodalis-like endosymbiont of Proechinophthirus fluctus | reverse complement strand
ATCGATACGGGCGGCACCCTGTGCAAAGCTGCAGAAGCGTTGAAGGAACGGGATGCCAAGCGGGTTTTCGCCTATGCCACGCACCCGATCTTCTCAGGAAACGCCTTTAGCAATATTAAGAACTCGGTGATCGATAAAGTGATTGTTTGCGATACCATCCCACTGGATCCGGCCATCAAGGTGCTGCCCAATGTGCGCACGTTAATGCTGTCAGGCATGCTGGCGGAAGCAATCCGCCGCATCAGCAACGAAGAATCCATCTCGGCGATGTTCGAGCATTGATTAGTCTGTCGCGCTGCCCGCTCCGTGGCGCGCGGCGGCGTCATCACCGTTAGCTGAACTATTGCGATTCGACACGGTTCGTTGTAAAGCACAAACTTTTAGCTCCCGACGCAAAATTCACTTAAGCTTGACCATTGCTAGAATGCAGCACAGGTAAGGTAAAGTCTAGCGCGGCGACGAGCCGCACAGAAGAGAAACTACTATTCAGGCAAGAAACGTGTTATGGTCGTCGTTCTGCAGCGTCAAATCTATCCGCCATCCCCATGCACTACGGGTTTAATATAGCGGGCCGGGCTTTCTGGTTTTTTTCGGCAGTGTGTATTAAACTAGCACCTTCCTGAAATTTCCTCGTGACCGCCCATGCGAGCGCCTGCGAGCCATCACAGCCCGCTGACAAAGATTCCCATAATACGCTACCGATGGCCATCAGATCGGGCATGTGGATTTGGGGCAGTCGATTGAGCACCAATATGGCGATACTGCAAATATCAGTATTATCCCCTCACCCATGAAGCTATTGTGCCAACCAGCATTGCTGATTTACGTCTCATGTTACACATCCTGATTGTCTGTATAGACGCCCTGCTCAGCATTATTCCTTTCGCTAACTATTCCTTTCACTGATTAACGTATAGCCAGAGTTGATCCTTCACCTTGTAGTAATGACACAAATCAGCGCGATCCGAGACGGTTCGCCGACCTGTTGGTCGTTGATTTGAAAATCCTTGCCCCGGCGGAGTAAACTAACGCGTAAACTGCGAGATGAGGGCAAGATGTGACGATCAAATTAATTGTAGGCCTGGCCAATCCCGGCACAGAATACGCCCTAACCCGCCACAATGCCGGCTCCTGGTATGTCGAGTTACTGGCAGAGCGCTACCAGAAAACGTTAAAAGACGAAAGCAAATTTTACGGCTACACCGGCCGTCTGACCATTGGCGGCAACGATATCCGCCTGCTGGTCCCCACAACCTTTATGAATCTCAATGGGAAAGCAGTGGCGGCGATGGCTACCTTTTACCACATCGCCCCTGAGGAAATCCTGGTGGCGCACGACGAATTGGATCTATTTCCCGGCAGCGCCCGGCTGAAGCTAGGTAGCAGTCATGGCGGCCACAATGGCTTGAAAGATATTATTAGCCGCCTGGGCAACAATCCCCCACTCCACCGCCTGCGCATCGGCATTGGCCATCCCGGAGACAAAAAAAAAATCGTGGGCTTTGTGCTAGGCAAACCGCCCGCGGCGGAACTACAGTTGATCGATGGCGCTATCGATGAAGCAGTGCGCTGTACGGAGATCCTGATTACCCAAGGTGCCGAGAAAGCTATGAACCGCCTGCATGCTTACCGGCCAGGTTAAATGCCAGGCGTCGAGTTAATGAGTAGATTCTGTGTATAATGAGCGGTTAGGATGATCTTATTGCCGGAATTGGCATTTAACCGGATAACAATATAGCTATATAAGGTGAGATTACCATGGGTTTCAAATGCGGTATTGTCGGGTTGCCTAATGTGGGCAAATCCACCCTGTTTAATGCGCTGACCAAGGCGGGCATCGAAGCGGAGAACTTCCCATTTTGTACTATCGAGCCCAATACCGGCGTAGTTCCGATGTCCGATCCGCGCATAGATCAGCTAGCGGAAATCGTAAAACCTCAGCGTATCGTGCCGACCACCATAGAGTTTGTCGATATCGCCGGTCTGGCGAAAGGTGCGTCTAAAGGGGAAGGATTGGGCAACCAGTTTCTGACCAATATCCGTGAGACCGAAGCGATCTGCCATGTCGTGCGCTGCTTTGAAAACGACAATATCATTCATTTAGCAGGAAAAGTTGATCCAGAGGAAGACATCGACGTCATTAACACTGAGCTGGCCCTATCCGATTTGGAAGCATGTGAACGCTCCATTCACCGGGTGAAAAAACGCGCTAAGAGTCGTGACAAGGACGCCGAGCTGGAGCTGTCGGCGCTGGAAAAGTGTCTTCCTCACCTGAGCGATTCCGGTATGCTGCGCACGCTGGATCTGTCGAGCGATGAGAAAAGCGCTATTCGCTATCTCAGCTTTCTGACGCTAAAGCCGATGATGTATATCGCCAACGTGAGTGAAGACGGTTTTGACAATAACCCTTACCTGGACAAAGTACGTGCGATCGCCGCTGCCGAGGGGTCTTTTGTGGTTGCGATCTGCGCTGCGTTGGAATCTGATATCGCCGAATTCGACGAAGAAGAGCGTGATGAATTCATGGCGGCACTGGGTCTTAATGAGCCAGGCTTGGACCGCATCACTCACGCCGGATATGAGTTATTGAGTCTGCAAACTTATTTCACCGCCGGGGTAAAAGAAGTACGCGCCTGGACCATCCCGGTAGGCGCCACCTCGTCGCAGGCGGCCGGCAAAATTCACACTGATTTCGAGAAGGGCTTTATTCGCGCCCAGACTATTTCCTTTGCCGATTTCATTACCTATAAAGGAGAGCAAGGCGCCAAAGAGGCCGGTAAAATGCGCTCCGAAGGAAAAGAGTATGTAGTTAAAGACGGCGACGTGATGAATTTTTTATTTAACGTTTAACTCGCTTAGGCTGTGTCTTGGCCCATCCCAGGTTCAGCAATGTGCATGAAGAAGCCCGATGACTCTCATAAAATCCACGCGTTGGCGTGGATTTTCTGTTACTGACGAAGCTGACATCTGTGCTTATCTCATTAAAGCGCCGCCAAAATACAATGCAGGGAAGTGCATCTATTTTTGCCACTGCAAATCTCCAACCTCAATCATATTCACAAGACCATTATTGATGTTCCCGGCGGTTGTTGAACCCGTTGAATTGAATCTTAAATAAGGCGTGGAAGCGAGTGCAGGATTATTGTTCTCAGTGATTGCGTAATTTCAATACGTTCGTTCATCATTGCAGAAAGCAATATTTCCTACTCTGATGGCAATAAAAAAAGATAACCATCATATGTTATAGACAAGCTCTCTGCAGAAATCATTTTTTATAAAATAATTATGTTAAAATTTCGTCTATTTTAGTTGCAACTTTAATTGTTAATAAAATATCGATATATCTAGCAAGATTTATTCCACACTCTCAACCACCTCCTGATATTTTTCAAAAATAGTTATTTAATATAATATTTTAACAAATATAAAAATTAATTTAGTGTAAATATAATACATTTTAATATTAAAAATAATATTAATAATATAATTTCATGTATTATAAAAATGATATCAAAATTATATTTTTAATATCAAATAATTATAATATATTTATATATAAAGAGAGAACAGCATTAACTGATAAAATCGCAAGCTAAGTATAACTAACGCTAACTTACTTAAAAATTACCTTTAACTAATTGAATTATAATATATACTCAGAATTTAATTCTACTTGGTATAGTTATAATATATATATTATTAAAATAATAACGAATAAATAAGTATGATTTCTCTTCGGAATAAATGGAGGGGTAAACCGTTTGGAGGGGATGAAATAACATTTCCGTTGAGTTATTATTGATTTTTTCCAGCAAAGATAAAAAATTAAAACTTAGTAATCTATCACTTATAACTCTTCTTGATTATTTATAAATATAAAGGAATTGAATATCCTGGGAATAAACTTACGAAACTTCCTGAAAACCTGCCTTTAAACTTGGAAAAATTGAACGCCAGTGAGAATAGTCTTGTAGCTTTGCAACAAAATTTATCTGAAAAAATGCATTGCTTAATATTAGCTAAGAATATGTTCTAAAACACTCCTAATAATTTATCTTCAAAATTAACAAGTCTTGATTTAGCATCTGATGCTATCACTTCAATAAATATTCATCTGCCCACTGAAATAAAGTATTTGAACTTCGCAAACAAAAAAAATAACTCGTGTGCCAACTTTATATAAAAACGTATAGTTGCATTTTCTAATGCATAATGAAATAGTGATTTTTGAATAAAAAATCTTATAAAGTATAAAAAATATTAAACATAATAAATTATGTTCTCTTACCATGGAATTTCTATCTATTATAGATAACATTTCTTATTGATGAAATATTTTCTTAATGCAACGCTGGTTAAGATTATTATTATCATCTGAAAAATACTCCATTCCTAAGAATATCGTGTCGTCCACACTCCCACTGTATAAAATAATTCCTTGCTACGTAAAAAGTATGGAATATATAATTATAAGGCATGCTAATTCAATTCCTACCTAGCACTACCGATAGCTTGCATGGATTTCAATATGTGCAGCAATACATAGCTTATATTGATTAGGGTTTATTCCCTTAAAAGAATTAACATCCATTATAGGAATAACAATATTTATTGTAAAAGAAAATCCTTCCTAGAGGCCTGTAAGTAGTCAAACAAATAAAAAATCCTTTGTCAAGAATATCTCCCCTTGTTATAGTTAAATAATTTCGTCATAAATCTCGAATGAACTTGATGTCCCGCCCAATAAGGAAATATAATGAGATAATATAATAAATGGATGCCCAATACGTGCTACTTTCAGTTATAACCCCGCAGGGGAATACCGCAAGCGGTAATGTGGCATACAACGTCCCTGGTCTTAAGGTAGTAGTAAAGTATGAATTATCAGCCTGGTATCCTACATACCGGTAAACTCGATAATCACTCAGTTGAAGGCCAGCGTGCCGGTATCTGCCCCTTGTAGCAACGCGCGTAACGCCTTGGCCAGTTCGTTAGCGTTGGTGAAGCAAATACAGCCATTGCTAAGCGTGGTCACCCGCGTTGTGCCCTCTCTTCTAGTAAACAGTCATCAATAGCCAGCGCGCCGAACTTGTTTTCAATTGCTGTAATCTATTCGCCGTGCGGAGCGGGCGAGGAGATAACTTAGCAGCGTGGTTTTTGCCTGCGCCGAAAAAGATAGTGGCGGGAATAGGATGATTCATAGGGCAGTCTTGTCGTTTAGCAGTAGCGGAAGCCGCCTTCACCGCTTCCGCCACAGTGGGCTTCCTGACGTTCCCGGAAAAATTCTTTATAGCTCATCGTCGGCGTATCGGGATGCTGCGTGTACATGTGTTCGACATAATGATCATATTCCTGGACACTTACCGGCATTCTGGTGGCCTGTGCCAAGTATTCCCCTTCCTGGCCTAAATTTTCAAACATCTGCTGCTTCCTGATAATGTCCGCCGGCATCGTGGTAGCACGACGCCGGCGGGGAATAAGATAGCTCTGGCGCGCACAGTGTAACAGGCACATCAGCCTACGCAATATTTGCGGGTAATAGTTTGACCTATTTAACTGGCTTATCCTTTCGACTGGCAGGGAGACGACGGAGCGCGCAGACAACGGCGCCAGACCTCATTTCTGGCAGGCGCCAAGCCATGACGATAGAATATGTTTTTTTATTACATATTATACCGGCAATTGCTGCATAAAACGATGGGTAAAATCAGCGGCTAGCACCGGCCGATCTGCCGACGNCGGCGACCGGAATGTAAACAGCTCTACCAGCATGGTGGGACGAGCTTGCTGACAGCGACCGAGAGGGAATCTCACGACTGACGCCCGGCAACGTCGCGCGCGTGAAAATCGATAGCGTAAGGGCTGCGCAACGCACGAAACATTAGTGATGATACAAGTCTTGCTTCGGCCAATCGTAGTCAGACCGATCGGATGCAGTAAGGTAGTAGAACAACTGAGGAAACAGCAACGGCGCACAAACGCCGACCGAGAGATCCCTGTGGAATGCTCAATGCGCGGGGAAAGTGCTAGTGCACACGACCCTTCAACGCCAAGAAACATAGCCCTCACTCTCTCTGGGGGAGAGTTCAGACATGCTGTCCACCGTTGACCTAAACTTTGGCGCCGTTAACGTAAGACGCACTCTGCGTGCTAAGGAAGTAGATCAGCGAGGCCACCTCCTCCGGTCGGCCCAGCCTCTGCAGAGGAACTTGCCGCTCGATGATGTCCTGCGTACCGGGGGACAAAATAGCAGTATCGGATCTCCCCCGGCGCAATAGCGTTGACCCGGATCCCATGATGACCAAAATCGAACGCCATCTCGCGCATCAGCGCTGACAAGGCCGCTTTTGAGGTAGCGTAGGCGACACCAGCGAACGGATGCACCCGCGATCCGGCAATGGACGTGACGTTGATAATGCTCCCCACCTCCGTTCGCAACTCGTTGAACAGCCCCTGTGCCAGCATCGCGGTGGCAAATAGGTTAACATTAAACACCCTCAGCCAGGTGACATAGTCGGTATTCAACACGCTGAGACGGCAGCCGTCCTCCGTTTTCGGCGAAATACTGGCATTGCTGACCAGCGCATCCAACCGCCTGCCCAGCTTTTCTTTAATCCCCGGGAGCGCTGCCGCAACGCCATCGATATCCTCCAAATCGAGATGAATATAGTTAAGCATCTTTTCCGCCCACGGACACTCTTCCACCTAACTCTGGCGTGAAGCAGTAAAAATGCGCCAGCCCGCCGCGTTAAAATGCTTGACCGTCGCATGACTAATCCCGCAGCTCGCCCCAGTCAATAACAGCGTTTTCCTCTCCATCTTATTCTCCTTCACTGATAGGGTAGCTCCAAAAGGAGCGACAAAAATGATGGGTAGACAATCCTTTTGCGGTTTTATTTTCCTAGCTGAGCAGCAATTCCCATATATGACAACCCGTGTGTAGACGGCGTTGGTATTTACCAATCCATCTGACTCATCGCTAGGCGCCGGCGGATCGCGCTTGTCCCTTGCGAAGAGCTACACACATTATCAAGGCAATCAGAAGCGGTAGGACAGCCAGACGGGAAAATAAGGTGGCATGATGGGAGTCAGAGGCCAGGGGTCGGCAGCGTAACATCGGCCTGCTTTACCGACCGAACCAAGGTAACATTACCGGCGCAATCAATCAGCCAAACAATAGGGGATAACCAATCCAATAGGCCAGCCGAACCCTGGAAAGGCAGCCGCCGTCGCTATGAGGTCGCCAGCGTTAGCGTGGAGAATCCACGGCCACGCATAAGTATTTTATTTCCAGGTACTCCTCGATATCAAAGCGCGATCCCTCACTCCTGAGGCCGGATTGTTTCACGCCGACGAGCAGCGCGACGACCTCATTGGAAATCAAGCTAGCATTGATACCCATTATGCCGTATTACACGCCTCTAGCACCCGCTACTGGCGGCTGGCGTCGCGGGTTTGGTGGCGTCGAAAGATGCACGCCGCCAGACTAAATTCGATATAGTTGGCCATCTGGATAACCACCGCTTCATCGGTGAGGGGAACAGCAACGCCACGGGACCAAAGGTTTCTTCGCACGCGAAATGCATCGTCGCGCTTACATCGTCGATTGGGGTCGGCTCAAAAAGGTCCCGCCCAAGGCATCCGATATGCTCGCGCACTTTGGCGATCGCCTGGGCGACACCGCCGATGCATCAATCTATCCCTGGATCATATAAGGCTTTGTCTCCGGGCCACATGTTAAGCTCCTGCATGCGAAGCCTGCAGTTTTTCCACCAACGCTGGGTAATTCCCCGCTGCATATAAATACGGTTCGCGCACACGCAAGTGTGACCGCTGTTGCGAAACTTGGCGCGGCCATGATCCCCGCCGCCGCCTAATCCATATCAGCCCCGTTGAAAACTAGTACCGGCGCATTGCCGCCCAACTCCAGAGACAGTTTTTTCA
>NZ_LECR01000023.1:61636-65322 GCF_001602625.1 Sodalis-like endosymbiont of Proechinophthirus fluctus | reverse complement strand
CGGCAGCTCGCATTATGTCATTAAATAGCTACCTCACTTCAGTCTATCCTGTAAAGCTAAGTTTACAAACTGCTAGGCTGTCGCATAGCATTTTGCCCACCTGCGCCGACGGGCCGGCCACCACCTGCAATGCGCTGCGGGGAATAACCAGCGCGCGGCGCTAGCACCAGTTGTACTTTGCGGGTAATCATCGCCGCCGGTAAGTGCCATGGCGTGATAGCGGCGGCGACCTAATATCTTGTTTAAGCACCAGCATCTGCTGTCCCAGTTGTGGCGAGGATAGCATGCTCCCCTTTACTCGTTTGACCTTTTCGGCGAACCAGCGAATGACACTTCTAGTATACTCTACCTCGCCGCGCGCTCTAATGGTAGGTCTGATGACCTGCTACGAATGACCTGCTACGATATACGCTTTCCGGAACTGGCGCGTCGCCTGGCGATAAACGGCGCTGACGTGCTGGTACTGCCTTCTGTGAGAGGGCTTCTGAAGGAGCAGCACTGGGAAGTTGCTGGTTACCGCCTGAGCGCTGGATAAAATACCTGCTACCTGGTACTACTGGTGGCAGTAGGAGAATGCTGACTGTGCAACATCGATCAGAGCATGGTCTTAGATCCATTGGGATCTAGATCGCCAAAAAGCGGCGGGAACACTGGCGTTGATTTTCGCTCTTCCTGATCCTGCCTACTTGCAGCAGGCCAGGCAGGAGCTGTCTATGTTAACCAATCATCAGTTTGTGCGCCAGGAACTGACACCACCCACGGTTCGGGAATTAAAACGGCAGTGAAGTTAGTTCAAACATCGTCAATGTTCCACCGAAAACATCGCCGGTATCAAATAATACTGGTATAATAATACCACATCTGGCTGACCGGCGTATGGCCAAAAAAGAAATTGCTGGCGCTGGCAATGGATTTACCCAGTTCCTGCTGGTGACAGCCGATTCGCTTGCGGCTCTACAACAACACGCCTCGTCATCAATCTCTTGCTCAAGGAGATAATGGCCCGACGGATAATCCGCATGGGCTATTACCATGTTGCGCTGATTACATGTAGGGTCAGTCAATGACCAGTAGCAGGCGCGCGCATCTGTCGATCCCGCTACCTGTCAGCTCCCATCAGTTGATGAAACTACTGCCTGCCGTTTGCCAGCCACATCTGATCGTCTTGTCATCGGTTACGTTGGCGCTCAAGCTTCGCTATCAGCATATAATAACAGCCGTGTAGATCGCTCATCAAGAACACGCGTACCCACTGAGCAGCATCGATTTTCTGGTGAGGTGACGCGGCATCGATAGCGTTCATAACGGCTCCTGTCCTTGAAGAAATCCAGCGCAATGGCTCGCGGGGCTGAAAAGTTGTATTGCTGGTATAAGCAGTGTGAGTGATGCCCTTGGGCAAAAATTATCGCCGTGCGGCGAATTGCCGGCAGAAATCGTTTACCTATATCCCATTGCGCTGGCACACTGAGTATTTGACCTGTTCCCCGTGCCAGCCCGCCCGCGCGGTGGCGGAATCAAGACAAAAAAAATGGAACAGCGTAATGGAATGGACACAACGCACAACGCTGTTGGCGCTAAACGTGGCGGCAATATTTTCGGCATGTCAGCAATATTGGGTAAGCTGATTTCCTTTACGCCGGGTCACCTTCGCTTTCGGCCGCAGTCTGTTTGCGCTGTTGTGGCCCTTAGCTTGCTTTGATTTTTGATCCTGGGAAGCAGGCTGTTAGCGCACTGGGTGACATTTTTCATAGCAATTAAACAGGCGGGTGGCGCCGCCCTGGCGATACTCGGCTTCACCAGCTTTCCAACATTTACCGTTTTGTTTGAAATCCTGGTCTTTCTCGAGCGGATCCGCTGGCCAGAGTGCGTATTTATCTTGCTTATTTTCCTGGTATTGATGCTTGTCTTCCCCTTTTTTCTCTCCTAAAGGAGCGACCATTGGGTTGTTGATATTTAGGGGTGGTATATACCGGTATCGCCCACGGCTTACTCTGGTAAGTAGTCTGAGTTACGTCCAAAGGCCGCATGGCAGCGGTGATTTTCGCTCCGGAGCCGGTATATGCCATTATTTTTACCTGACTACTTTTTAACGAAGAGCCGACGCCACGCATTTATGCTGGCGCGGCGGTGATTGTGTGTTCCGTGGCGACTGCCGCGCGCCTGAGCGAACGCCAAATTGATTGATCCGCACGCCAGTTTCGCCCTATCTCGCCCGCGCGTGCCAATCGGCGCTAGCAGGCCGCGTTATCCATACTACGGCGCAAGGGGAGTCGGTAGTTGTAGCAATGCTAAAAACTACAACTATCATCTTTGCTAGACATATAACACAAGACACCCAACGGCAATAATCAAGACCGAACGTCAAAAGTCAGGCGTTAAACGTTTAACAGTAAACTTACACCTCGGACACCAAATGCCAAACAGCAAACGGCAAGCTTTAAACCTCCAGGCAGCACAAGCACCACGGCAACATCGGCAGTTTCAGCCCATAACGCTTGGCCATCGCGATGGCATCAGCATTAAGCTGACACATGGTGCGTGGCGCCGGATCGTTCTAAAGCTAGAACGCCAGCCGTTCGTCGGCGCTCTAGCTGTCGTCGCAAACAATAACCATACCCACGTGCTGTAAGAATCCCATACCCCCGCCGCCGGCGGTGCTCAACCAGGCATTGAGCAGAGACTAGTCGGATACGACGTCGATACGTAACATGGCTTTAGTTTCGCGGTTAGGAGAGAAGACCGAGCCGCAATCAAGGTGATCGCGTCCGATGTGATGACCGGCGGCGCCTTCAGTTCGCCGTTGCGCACTATTTCATTGAAAGCCAGCTCCGGCAAGTGCCTTTCGCCCAGCCCCAGCTAGCAAATCCGGGCCAGCAACCCCTGAAAGTGATACGCTCGCTGGCTACGCTCAACTAGTTATGCAATAGCGCGTTGTTATAAAAAAGCTCTTTTAGCTTGGCGTCTGTTTTATAAATATCTTCCGGATCACCGGACAACGCCATCCAGCGGAATGACCCTTTCCCCTCGCAGAACAGAAGACGGATATACGCTGGTACAAGCCTGGGAAACCGAAGGAGTTGTTCACCCCTTCTTTCAGCGACCTGGCGGATATTGTTGCCGTAATCTACGGTGAGCACCCCAGGTATGAAACCCCGGCATTGCCTTCATGTACTACACTATCGAACCGCAGGCCGCGCGGATCACTGCCTCGGGATCAAGGTTATTTTGAATCATGTGGTAAGGCGCTTCAATCAACCAATTTTTGCAATGCAGCGTGCTACCCCTGCGGCGCTTTGACAGGATGGGAAGTCGAATGGCTAAAATCTTTGTTCATCTGGAGTCTTTATGTTGTTTATCTAGATCCTTATAAGTTAGAGAGGAGCATAAGTGTTATGACGGACGCCACCCTGCCTGGTGTGACACGGCAAGAGGGGAGGGGAGCTACAGCGCAGTGCGCGACGGACATATTGCCTGATGTTAGGGCCTATGATAAGAGTTATGGCCGCACGAATCGCGGGAATATCAGGATGTCGGCGGCGGTATCATTACGTCGAGCCTGGTTGATTGTTATATCCATCTTGTTTTCGGCGGCGACTACAGCTGTGAGTTTGAGCAGCGGCTGTCGGACGTCAGCTATAGAGGGTTCGCTGGCGATTGGCAAATAGTGAGCAAACTTCGTACACTGA
>NZ_LECR01000023.1:52639-61608 GCF_001602625.1 Sodalis-like endosymbiont of Proechinophthirus fluctus | reverse complement strand
ATTGGCTGGGAGGACAGGACAACTTCTCTATACAGTGATTTCTCTCCCGGGCATCGTTGACGACCTGGCTATTTAACTGTCATTTTCCGGAGGCGTGCGTTATAACCGTAACAAAACCTTAAAGAGCAGCTATTACCCGCGCATACTGAACTGCATGCGCAACAACACGCGGTACAGTTCGAGCTGGCGCAATGCAACTACATAAAGAGGAAACCACTATAGGAGAAGCCAAGCCCTTTGTTATGCCCAGACGCGCTCAGTACAGTTGCAACAGACGCTGCGCACAATACTCTCGGGCATCGTCTCTTGGGGGACATAGGTATAGGATTTTATTAGCGACTTGCGCAACATTTCGACAATCGCCCGACCAGAGGGAAAAGGGGTTTGACATCCCAGGCACGGGCGATTAGTATGCTGCGCACTGCATAATTCCTCTGTAGTTCAGTCGGTAGAACGGCGGACTGTTAATCCGTATGTCACTGGTTCGAGTCCAGTCAGAGGAGCCAAATTCCAGAAAAGATCGCTTTGCTTTCCAAAGCAAGTTTTTTGATTTTAACGGTTGCTGACAGTCGGCGAAAAGCGGATGCAGCCGTTTTCAGATAGAGGCCTCAGAAAAAAAACTCCGCTAAGAAAACAGCGTTATTGCTAAGCTATCGATACAGACTAATCTGGAGCAAATGATGGATAAGGATACAATCGTTATTATCAATGAATCTGCGTAATCGGAAAAATGTCACATGATGCTGATGAATCTTACTCATATAGTAGACATGATTTTCAGGGCAAATATGATAGGTAGACAGCATGGTTACACCACTTTGAATACTCCAGAAACACTGCCTGTAGGGAGGGGAGGTTGCAGTTAAAATAGCCGGCGGTACGAACTGTTATATCTAGCATGCCATAGCCGTGACTTCATTCGATCTAGGCGAAACCATTAAGTTCATTTTCGTCGACGACGGTAACGGAGAAATGACAGTCGTGGAGATGCTAAACTACATGTTTTTTCATGGAACCTACTATCTCGGCACCGTGGGCTGGCGGGTGTCTGAATGTGGTGCTGTGCTTTCAAAGGATGTGCTGACAGTTCTTCTAAAGGATCATAATGACTGACAGAGGTTTCCTGCAAAGGCTTATGACCAGAGGCTTAATACCCTCATTGAGCGAATAGCCTACCTGCTGATGCGTCGCGATAGCTTTTACCATAGTCTGATGGACAGAATTAGTCCTACCAATCTTAACTTCTCGACCATGTATTAGCAGCTGTTGAAGCCTCTTCTGCTGCCATTTACTGATCAGACCGATAAACAAAAATATCCTCATGTCCCACACTGTTAGCAACGTATACCAGATAGCTGCCATACATAGCGACTAGCAGCGGGCAGACGACGAGCACCATAATGATTGAGCCTTTATAGGTAATGAGCCTCAGAATCAGCCCAATACCGCCGTCTATCACAAAGCTAATGAGTTGCACGGGCTGTGCACTGGCGCTGCTGATGGCCAGGTTGACCGACAGCTCACCGCTCTCGGTCAGACGCCAAAGGGTTTTTAGCGACAGCTATCGACGTTAGCGGGATTCGGCTGGATAGCCAGTTGGCCTAGGCTGCGCATTGCCAGATAAGGATTAATAGGATGGGTAAGCGCCTAGGGCACCAGCGAGTGAGTGAGACACCGTGGCGATGCGTGTCGCGGCCGGCCTAGCATTCTTTTTTTGCTGTGTCGAGCTAGATAATCGCCATATTACTCCTTATTAAACAGGGTGCTGTCCGTAGCATATCCCCTGGCGCGCAAGGCATTCCTCCATATATGCACAGTTGCCGATAACCTCCGTCGAAGATCGTTATGGCAGACGCCATCAACGCACCCGACAGGCGACCGCATTATGACCAGGTCGATGTTCCTCTCGCCCCGGAGCATAGCGCTTCGAGGTAATGCGGGTCTAACCTCCCGCTGAACCAAATGCCGATGTCGTTTGACTCAGGAAGGAAACGCCTGCCGGCAATAATTCACTGATACCTTAGTCCGGATGTTTAAGGGTTTGAAATTAGTTTTTTCGCTAAGGTAAGCAAAATATGCTCAGCGTCAACGACACCGGCGACGCTGTTGCTGCCCATCCTTTCAGGATGTTCTAGTATCAGTGATGACACTAGGCTGAAGCCAGCATTGAATAAAATATAAAATTATTTCTATTTAGCTTTAATTGTCATGATAAAGCTGCGCGCTATCGGCAGTATTCCGCGCAACAGGCGATGTAAGGAGTGAGTATCATCAGGGTCATTGAGTTGTAAGATTTTTGATGTAACGATGAAAGAAAGATATGTGATTACCCCGTCATTGTAGTGTTGCGTTTTTTACAGCGAATGCGTCACGGAAAATGGCCAACGGCAAGCTCACACTCTTGGTGGATAATAGGGAATGGTACCCTGGTTGGTATTATCCGCCTAGCGGCGTCCTCCGCTGCGCACCTATGCCTTGCGCAATGCCTGTCCTGAGCAGGGTAAAGTAGGTATCGAATTCGATGCATGGCGACAACGGCCAGGCGTCGCACTAGGTTATCCAGGCCTGCTCCGAAGCCCTCCTGCAGTTTATCACGTTCAATACCACATTCAATGGCCATAGCGGCAGCCTTGAATGAACCCCCTGACGGACGCGGTGCGCCGGTGCTACTGGTTGCTGATGAAACCGCGCTGACCGCGGCGCTGGGGATACTGAAATCCTTGGCTTTGCTGCCGACACCACCGCGGGTACAGGCGTTTTTTGAAGTGCTGCTCAGTACCGATTTCCAGAACCTGGATCATTATCTTTCGCTACCATCCATTGGCTGGCGCGCCAGCAGCCCCCATCAGTTCCATCAGCCTTATGGTTAGTCATTGCTGACGGCGCTGCAAACCCGACTAGTAATCCCCATGGATGAGCCACGTGCCCATATGGATGAGGCGGCGCAGGCTATCCTATTGGTCGGAGCTTTTGAGCAGATGTGGGAAAGCGCCGGGCCGGCGTATTCGGCGTTCTACGGCTGGATCGCCTATGAATCGTCAGAGGTGAAAACCATTCGCCGCTATTTAATTCATACTTGCAGCCTGCAGTGGGAGACCCTTAGCCTGATAGCCTAACTGTATAAACAAACAAGGCCTCGACGTTGATAAACATAAGCGTCGCTGGTGATATAAACACCGCTACAAAGGCGAGAGACAAGGCGATAAAAGGCCCTCAGAGGGGATAAATCTAATGGAAACTGATGGTCAACAGACCGTGCAGTAAATAACTGCTATAGCTTATGATCCCACCAAAGCGCAGCGACTGACTGCGCAATGCGCCAAACAGTTCATTGCCGCTCGCGGTGATTAAGAAAAAACCGTACGCTTCCCAGCGCTACTCCGGCCAGTACGTGTTTCCACCCCGGCCTGACTGAGTAACGCCGTCGTCTCGGCCTTAAAATCCTGACTGGTGTGCAAGGTGGCAGTCAGCATGCCGCAATCGAACGCAGACAAGATACTGTACTACTCCGCCGGGATCGCCCGCGCCCAGTGTAACCCTCTAGCAGCACGATGATCACCGCGCTCAGCACCATCAGTCACTGTATACGTCGCCGGAAAAATATCATCAGCAATGGAAATAGTAGATAAAACTTAACTCCATGGCTAACATTCAGAACACGATACAGAGTATCAGACAGATGGGCTTACTATCGGTGAACATCATGCCGCTGACAAATATCCAGGAGGACAGAGAACGCGGCAGATAGCCGCCGTTCATATTCGCAATAAAATCGATATCGTCGGACAGTAAATACACTGCCACCGTGACGAAATACATCGGCAATAGGCGGGTAGATGCGCCGTCGGTAAAAAGTGGTCGTCTCCCCGACGCCATGCGTGAGCGCCTTGGCCCCAATAACGCTCGGTCAGTTTAACCGTTAACCTGGATCAATACCGTCAGTTCCAGCAAATATGCCGTGATATTCGCACTGAGCGTTATGACGCACTTCCCAGACTCACGTCCATGGCCGGCAGAGCTGGCGTCCCGCACGCTGGACGATTTTATTGTCATCTTTTTCATATTCAGGCTTTGATGCTCAAAGAGCCATTTAGATAATTCTCAGCCGCCGGAAATAGTATCGGTGAGCAGTGTTTTCTCTACATATCGGTAATCGTCTTGATCTCGGGATCTCTTAGCACAATATCGATCGGATTCAAAATTAAGTACATTCCACAGAAGAGCGATCCTCGACCACTACTGTTTAAACTAGGAAATGGCCGGAATAGCTACATAGTAATATCTACATATTAGAAAAAATCATCTTTACCGGTAGAGAAATCGATATAAGCTATGTTATACTTATTCAGGATAATATTAATTTTAAAACCGTTTTTCTTATATAGTTTCAGATGACGCATTAATCATAGTATCCAAATACTTTTGGAATGAGGAGAAAATATGATGATCATTAAGTCTGGTAAGTTGCCATTTTTGCGGCTTTGAAATAAAATATCAGCAACAGAGAAAAAATATGCCTCAGGTGTTTTTTTGACAGTGCTCCTAGGATATTTCTATCAATGACCTAGAAGAAAAATATTTCCAAAACTGGTGAACTTTATTAGAATGATTCATAATAGTCGCCACTAACTCAATCAATGACCGTATAGTACATAACGCGTTCCTGGCTGCCATAATTAAATGTCCATGATACTGCATCATACAGTTATCACATATTAGTGTGCCGCCGTCTCGTCAGTAGTATGGGCCGCCACTTTCTGTGGATCGCATATATTCAAATACGATATGCAAGACATGGTCGATGATAATACGCGGCAACCCCAGGATCATACAGTTCGCAGGGAAAAAAGATGCTTAGCACCTATTTCGGAGTAGATGCGCACCAGCAGCAATAATAACTACAGTGCTTTCTGGTGTGCATATATTAATTTTCCGGCTCGCGATAAGACATGGAATAAAGCTTATCTGATCCCCATCGTGGATAACGCTAAATATTTTAAGCCAATCCGCCAAGGTCGGATCCAGCAGACGATAAGCTGCAGTGGCACCGGCAAACAGCGTTTCACCTCATGTAACGCGGTAAACTTTTGTAGATCGGACCGATACGCCTGGTCGATATGCTAAATATAATTTGTCCTGGTTTTCTTGTGCGAAGAATAAAATAGTATTCATTTCCCTGTGCCAGCCGGGCGGAGCCTGAGGATTACTGGAAAAACAGAGTGAACCAAAGAGATGAGAAAATGCCTCAAACGTTTTTTCATTTAACGAGCCTAACATGAAAGATAAATAACTGTATTTCAGCAGCGCCTGACAGAGGAAACGCCGTATCGGCGCTACGTCCACGTTCCCTTCATTTAAGGTAAATCCCTCGACTACTCCTCCTTATAAGAATATCTTGGAAAATATCTGGCTATTTATGAATAGAGCCAAGATCCAGTACCGACTGTTGATGAAATTCTGGATCGATCAGTTGATGAAAGTGAATAAAATCAGAACTCATTTATAACTCATGCTATATATTAATTATCTTTAATATTAAGTAAGTTAAATATTTTTTCTCAGATTGAATACATGCTTTCAATGTACAGGATAGAGTAAAAAAGATAAGTATCTATTGCTGGAATGTTAATATTATTAGCGCATTAAGATAACAATTGACTGATATCACTGATATTGCAGTCGGGTGGATAGTGGGACAGTCCTCGAGCTTGGCTCGCAATGATTACTCCCTCGGAGTATCTGGACCAGTGTTGGTGCTGCAGCGAGTATCCTCAACTGCAGAGGCGTATGCGGCGGCTACCAGGGCTCGTTGCCGCTTAGGGCCTATCGCGGTGGGAAGCCCTTCGCTGTTGTCGGTAGTTCGGCGCGGCTATTGGTCAGCAGCACGCTCAAATCTCATACAGCGAATACAAAGTCGCAAACACCAATTCATCACCTTGATGCGGCGAATAAAGCAACCTCCTCAAACTGGTAAGGTTAAGACGCCGTGGGGTTATAGCGCCGCTCTGTTCACCAGAGCCGAAAGTGCCTCGACTAGATGGCTAGATAGTCCTTCGCTTAGCGCATACATCACCAACTTCGTATCACGGCTGGCGTAGATCAGCCGCGCTGCTCGTAAGGCAGCGAGATTTTGAGATAGGCTCGGCTTGGTGGATGTTCATTACGTTTCCATCGCCAACACGGTCTGCGGCAGCTTTTGCAATAGCAACTCAATATGTAGCCTGATGGGTTGCTCAAACAAACACAACAGCTACAAGGTATGCTGGCAGCGGGATTGCGACACCTTACTCCTCCTTTTACCACCCGTAGCGGATCCGTGTAGGTCTTGTAGTATCAGTCTATAGCGCCGCTATCCGCCAGCAACGCCCACGCGCCTTCTATAGTACGTGGCAGCGGGATGATAATGTCCCCGCTTGGCTGCAATGCCTCAGGCGTATATAACGATAATTCATAGCTGAATTTGATAGCTTCAAGCTGGCGCAGCATTTACTCTACGGAACATCCCGTGGAGGAGATACTAGTTGATTTACTTTATAATCCCTTTTATATCAATCAGAAAAGTCTCAATAACCGTACTGGAGGAGTGAGAGTGATGCGGCAACATGCCAAACACCCGCGCCTCCACCATTAAGGGATCTTCTATGAAAGTCGCTCAGGCAGATCTCACCCTGATTAGGGTGAGCGGTAAGGTCCATCCTTTCATTATACAAAACATTTTTAGTCTTTGACATCATCACCGTATCCGCAAGCTGAGCTGGGCTACATATCAACCCGCGATCTGGACTTGCTTACCTGTGCCAAGATCATAGCAATAATAGGTGAGTATAACGCCGGCGGGTGCCCGAAACCGCGCTGGGTGTCGTTAATCAAAAACCCTGTTCGGCAATATCCATGGCGAAATAACTGAGGATAATATCTGCTCCTGCGCGCTTGATGGCACCTAGGGTTTCACGCACGATTTGCCGTTCATCAATGGCGCCGGCGGCCGCGGCGAATTTTATCATCGCGTATTCTCCGCTTACCTGATATGCCGCGAGAGGCAAATAGGTTGCCTCGCGGATATCGCGGATAGTGTCTAAAAAAGCTCCGGCCGGCTTCACCATCAGCGCGTCGGCCCCCTCCTGCTCATCCAGTAGCGACTCGCGAATCGCTTCGCGGCGGTTCATCGGGTTCATTTGATAGCTTTTGCGGTTGCCCTTCAAGGTAGTGCCGCCGGCTTCGCGGAACGGGCCATAAAATGCCGAGGCAAATTTGGTGGAATACGCCATGATCGCAGTGTCGGTGAAACCGGCGCTATCAAGGGCAGCGCGTATCGCCTGCACCTGCCCGTCCATCGCCGCCGATGGGGCGATAAAATCCGCACCGGCGTTCGCCGCTGACACCGCCTGACGCCCCAAATTCACAAGCGTAGCGTCGTTGTCGACCTCGTTATCGTGTACAACGCCGCAATGACCATGGGTGGTGTATTCGCAAAAGCAGGTGTCGGACATCACGATCATCTCGGGCATCGTCTCTTTACAAATGCGCACCATCCGCGCCACCAATCCGCTTTCATGCCAAGTATCGCTGCCAACCTCATCCAGATGATGTGAGATGCCGAAAGTCATGACGGATTGAATACCTGCTCTGGCATAGCGCTCGATTTCAAAGGCCAAACGTGATTCCGGTATTCTGACCACGCCAGGCATGGCGGATACCGGCACATAGTCGCTAACCTTCTCCTCGACGAATATCGGCAGTACCAGAGAGCTTAACTGCACCTCGGTTTCTTGGAACAAAGTGCGCAAAGCAGTATTATGGCGCAAACGGCGCAGGCGTGAAACTGGATAAACACTGGACATCTTTTCTCCTGCTAGTGGCTAAGCATTGATTGCGACAAAATGGCCGAACAAGGAACAGGTCCAAGACATTAAGCTCCGCTAGGATACAATCTGGCAATAATATCAAAGATGACGAAAAGTGATAGCATCGCTTTTGCCCACGACAACACGCGGGCGGCTGGGGTAGTACCTCTCATTGTACGACACTTTCAGAGGGTCAACGTCCAGCGATGTGCCAATTTCTGATATAATCAACCTAGCGACAACATAGGTGCAGGCCGCGAAAAAGGAAACACTGTGTGGTATTATAAGTCAACGCGGTACAAGTGCAATCGCCGCTCGTCAGCCACCGTACCCGCTGAGACGCAACTTCTGTCTGACCCGAAAAGGCGCTATATCCTTACACGCCGTGACGTGTAAAGTCTGTCTAAGGTTGTTGCGTTGAAAAACCCGCCTGACACAATGTCTGACACAATGAATGAAGGCTGAGTAGCAGGACACCGTCACTACCCCGGCAGACGCCGTAAGGGTAGCCAGCGTGAGCACCTTCACTTGCTGTTCATCGGTGCTCCGGCAGCTATTCCATGCAATTTTCTGCGCTTGCCGCCGATCACACTTTGCAATTTGGCGCTCCATTAACAAAAATGGAACAAGGGCGTATACCTCCGGCGTACCAACCGCGGGGTGGCGCCAAAATATATTCGTCGCCGATTTTTTGCCGAGGCTTAACAAGGGGCTGCTGATGTCCGCCGTGAAATTAGCGTTACGCCAGGTTTGCCGCAGTTTCGGTGCATTCACCGCGCTGGCGCCGACGGATCTGGAAGTGTGGCAAGGGGAATTTATTTGCTTAGTCGGTCCCTCCGGCTGCGGCAAAAGTACATTATTCAATGTCATTTCTGGCGTATTAGCCCCGGACAGCGGCCAAATTCTGATCGACGGCCGCGACGTGACTGGCAGCAGCGGCCACGTTGGCTATATGCTGCAAAAAGATTTACTGTTGCCGTGGAAGACGGTCATCGACAACATTGTACTAGGAGCGGTTATCAACGGCGGCGCTAGCCAGGCGCAGCGTGCGCAAGGCGTGGCTCTAGCCAGACGCTACGGCCTGGGGGAGTTTATCAATCACTACCCCGCTACGCTGTCTGGCGG
>NZ_LECR01000023.1:49565-52620 GCF_001602625.1 Sodalis-like endosymbiont of Proechinophthirus fluctus | reverse complement strand
TGCGCCAGCGGGTAGCGCTGATGCGCACTCTGGCAATGCAGCATGATATTATGCTGCTCGATGAGCCGTTCGGCGCCTTGGATTCGCAAACTCGCCTCGCTATGCAGAAATGGTTGTTGCAGGTGTGGTCGGAACAGCTCCGGACAGTGGTGTTTATCACACATGACATCGACGAGGCTATTATGCTTGCGGATCGGGTAGTGGTGATGACGCCACGCCCCGGGCGTATCTGCGCCATCTTGCCAGTCCCGGTCCCCCGGATGCGCACGCTTACCACGCTGACCGACCCTCGCTTTATCGCACTGAAAGGTCAGATCCTTTCCTTAATCTATCACGACGCAGCACGGAGTCTGTAGAGCATGAAAACTCTGCCTAAGGGGCTGTTGGCAGTGGTCGGACCGATCCTCGCCCTACTGCTGGTCATCACTATCTGGGCTGCGGCGGTCCAACTGTGGGAGATCCCGCCGTATGTTCTTCCATCGCCAGCGCTGACCTGGGCCCATATTCTAGCTGATTTGCCAGTGCTACTAGCAGGTTTCTGGCAAACCTTTCTCACTTTTTTACTGGGCTTCGCGCTGGGCGCAGGCGCCGGTTTCACCTTCGCAGTGGTAATGGATGCCCTGACCTGGGTAAGGAGCGTACTGTATCCAATTCTTATCGCTAGTCAGGCGGTGCCGGTTATCGCCATTTCGGCAGCCCTGACTATCTGGCTGGGGTTCGGTCTGGTGCCTAAATTAGTAATCGTCGCGCTGGTAGTGTTTTTCCCAGTAGTGGTCAATGTGCTCGATGGGCTGCATTCCGTTGATCAGGATATGCTGAATTTGGTGCGGTCCATGGGCGGCAGCCGGCTCGGTATTTTTCGCCATGTCAAACTGCCGTCCACCTACACGCCGCTATTTTCCGCACTAAAGCTCTCCGCGACTTTCAGCGTAACTGGCGCGGTGATAGGCGAATGGACTGCCTCCACCAGCGGTGGGCTCGGCGCCTATTTGTTGCAGGCTAATTCTCGATTGAACACCGCCGGCACCTTTGCCGCCATTGCCTTTCTGGCACTACTGGGCGTGGTCAGTTTCCTGATAGTACTGGCGCTGGAGCATCTGATAATGCCCTGGCACCATAACCCCCATGCGCGGCGCTGGTCTCGGCACTACTGGCGCGATTGACGGCCAGGTATCCTTGCACCGGCTCAGACACCGCGGCACTCGCAACGGGTGAACAAAACTTACTTAAACGACCACCTTTTTCTAGCCTATTTAATGACATTACCACTGGCGGCCCCGCGGCAGCGTGATAGAAAACATTGACTGTTGAATAATCATATAGCTTTACCCGAGGGGGATTCCGCCGCACCTTTTTCAAAAATATCTCTTTCTTACTGCTGGTGTTACTTCTGATGCTTAGAGCCTCGATACTCAGCCTACGGCTCATCACCTCCCGGCAAATCAATACAAATGTCGTCCGGCGTGAACAGAAAATGGTGCAGGCGTCCGTCGCTCATTACCTGCACGAACTGGCGGTTCAGCAGTACAAAACATCACCGTCTGGCCTCTGCTGTATGCGTAACTCATCTGGTCCAGGCTAGACGGACAATGGCTGGACGAAAATATCGGCGGCTAGCTGTTTACGGTATTTCACCATCAACAGGTTTACCTGCTTAACGCTTGCTGGCATGGGATCTACGCCACGATAGGCGGCCGGTCGATCTCGCTCCAGGCGCCAATGCTGTTGCTACCGCAGGCGGCGATACTTATTTGATTTTGATGCCGTCTCCCGCCTGCCTGAGAATTACCCAGATGGCGGCGCGTGATAATCACGTCAGTCTGACGCCTACCCTTCAGCTTATGCCCTGAAACTTTGCCGCTTTTGCCCGTATCGACGGCCATAAGTGATAACTATAAGCCCAGTGCGGCCGCTGGCAGGCGGTACTTGCCCGGTATTTATCTGCTCAGCGTAGCGTAGGGGTGGGGTGTCCCCAGCTGACCGCGGATTTTATAAACGATTTAAGCAATCGCTACTTGCTTAACCCCTCAGCTTCAGCGACGATCCTCCTAGACATCGCGAGAACCGCCCTGACGTTGGTCGATCTACAGGAACAAACGGTCAGCACTCTGCGCTGGCCTGCTGCAACATCCTGGCGCCTAGGAGAGCGGGGGCTAAGCATTGCGCTCGGGGGAATAATAGATGCTGACCCAATCCTACCGGGTGGCGTAACAATGGATGAATCGGTTTATCGGGATGAAGATCACTTTGGTGCGATTCTACAGCCCCGACTTCGTCGAGCGCGCTACGGCGATTCTTCAAGCAAAGCAGCGTGATCGGTCACGCATTGAGCTCGGCATCAACGAAATCGTGTTGTTTAATCAAGATTCCTATTCTCTCGGCATCCTGATGACAATGCGGGCCAGAGGATTTACCATCACCGTGGAAAATTTTGGCGACCGCTGCGCCAAGCATCTGGCACCTCAATCAATTCCCGGTGGATAAAATCAAAATCTACTCGTCGTTTATCCAACATATGGAACAAGAAGACAATGCATCAGCCATTGTCGTATCGGTGATACGCCTGGACTACGCCATGGGCGTGTTGATCACCCTACCCGTGGCGTGTACAGTAAGGAAAAACGCGCCACGCTGGAGCAGGTCGCGGCTGCAAAGAATTGCAAGAGCTATTGTTCTCCAAAGCGCTGTCGGAAGCGAGCGTCGTGATGCTCCTGTCTGCCGTGGACAGCGCATCGTCACCTGCCGGTGACGGAAAGGAAGCTGACGCAGGTGACAAGCTCGGGCGCTCAGGGATCAGGTCATTAGGCACGGGCCCGGCACGACTACCCGGCCCTGCTGTCGCCATAAACTGATCTAATACCGCCAGGGGCAGCGAGTAGATAAGCCGCAACCTGTAGGTTACCTACATAAAAGCGGTGATCATCGCGCCGAGGGATTCCAGTCGATAGCATTCTGGGTGGCTGAGCGCGCGGCTGATAATCAATAATAAAGAGGCTGCCAATGGTAATATTATTTTAGTCTTGGGTAGCGTGGTAGCGTGGTAGCGTGGTAGCGT
>NZ_LECR01000023.1:46575-49549 GCF_001602625.1 Sodalis-like endosymbiont of Proechinophthirus fluctus | reverse complement strand
GGTAGCGTGGTAGCGTGGTAGCGTGGTAGCGTAAGAGAGAATAAATAAAGTGAAAGCCATGGACCAGCGGGTTATTGCTGAATAAGCGTATAACGCCAGCGCAGGAATGAAACGTCACGCCCCGATTAACGGTCGTCGCTATTTGTTTACCTGTATTTAATTAAAAAAGCCGACGGTTGCAGCGAAAAAAAACACCATTGGCACATTGCCCGTTATCACGCTATTAGATGAGCCAAGAGTAGTTCCTTTCCTTATCAGTACCAGGAAAAGGAATGCCATAAGCCCGCTATTTCTGCGGTCGAGTTATTAAAGGCCATGAGTTCGGCCTAACGTCATTACAGTCACGGCACGAACGTTAGTTTTTACCTTCAACTGCTGCACAGAGTAATCACCTTGATCGACGATGCCTTTCATCGCCCGTTTCTCCGGTTGCTATAATAGAGCGGATCGGTAGCGTAATTAATGGCGCGGATCGGTAGCGTCGGGATGCTCAAGCAAATATGCTGTCAGGGCGCAGGTAAAAGCTATTTTCAGCTCGGTGGCTACATTGATCTTGCAAATCCCCAGGCCAATAGTGTGGTGAATCCTCGTTCGCCAACCACGACAAGTCGTGGAGCATCAGTGGCACGCTCATCCTTTGACGGTGCCGATAGCCAGAGCGAAGGAATCAACTCCTCCGGTGCAATCGACGAATTTAGCCGTCGCTTGCGGTGACGTGAACAGTTCATCGCAGGCCGCAACCATCTTATCGTCTTCCTGACGGCCGAGCCGTCCTAATTCGACCTCGACGCTGGCATCAAAACGATGACTGAAAGCCACGACTGACTGCTGCACCAGAGCGATATTGCGCTCAAAGGACAGCGCTGAGCCGTCGATCATCACCGAGCAGATACAGGCATGGAGTATCGCGCTGATATTCGCTAGCGTTTCATGGCTGATATCCGCTAGCATTTCATGAGTGAACGCGACGCTGCCGCTGTTTTCACCACAATCACCTGCAACGTTTCAAGATTGTGCATATTACACGCCGGTACCGCATAACCTTCATGTTGTGCTTTTAATAGCATGTACTTGCATAGGCATATCGCTTTCTCCTTAACGAAGGGTGGTGTGATGATCGTTTAGTGCAAAAGCCATTCTTTCCATTTTTCCACCGCAATCCATTTCCTATAAACTGCAAGGGGAATTATAATAATATTCAAATTAAAACATAATATATGAGTTATATCGTAAAATGGCGTGATAATGATCGAGTTTAAAGCACAATACTTACAAAACGTAAATAATAGTTATTGTAAAAAAGTGTTACTCGCCATTCAGTCTTCCTTCTGATTTCCCTATTTGGCCTCTCAATACTACAGAGCTAAAAAGGCTGTTATCCCGCAGAGGGCAATAGTTAAATTATGTTTAAATAATTATTTAATTTTTATTATTAACTTAAATTTTAATTTATCTTGCCCGTCGTCCGCAATGTGCTGCGCGGGAAGCCATCGCCGACGGCAGCGCGTGCCGGTCGGGCCATTTACCGCACCCATGCAGGCGGCGCCGGGCCCGGGTTGCCTGAAAATTTCAATTGAAAAGTTTGCGGACTATATAGGTGAGGCTATTTACCGCTTATCCAGGATAGCAACGTGCATATAAAGTTGTTCATGATACTGAAACAGCAACTGAAATTCACTGAAATTGTAAGAAAATAGGGAGAAATCGGGACTGAGAGTTCTTTGTGAGCAGTTTGGTGTGTCCAGCGTCACTATCCAAAGGTCATCCCGTTGCTGAGCGGTCAGAAAAAGCTGCGGCTCATCGTAAACGGCCTGCAGCATTCCCTTCCCTACTGGCGGGTGAGTTCATCGATGATGATCTTGTCAAACAGAGAAATGATCCGTAATCACCATGTTTTGGACGGTAAAACGCTGGATAGTGTCGTGCAACATTACACGCTCTCTCCACACTGTATTTTTCAGGCCACTTCACTGGCCGATATTGGTGCTATCAGCGGCGATCTGTCGCAGTTGGCCTCATATTACTAGTGGGTGCTCGACATGGCGTAGATGAAAATCCTGCTGGTCTCACCAGTTACACCGTCCGAAGGGAATCACGCCCCGGCTGGCCAATTGACCCAGTTGGATAATCTAGCGACCTGCAGGCGCGGTAAATGGATTTTACCAACAGCAATTATTCGAGTCGGATTTCATTATCCTCTACATCAATAATGGGTGTTTTACCTGGACTAATCGGGATTCTAATAAGGGTTAAAGGGGACGCTATTTCTGTGAGCATCTGTACCATGGATAAGTTACTGGTAGACTTTTTATGTAAAAACTACACCAAGGCTTTTTGGAGCCTTGGGTGTTCCTCGGCCCCTATCCCAACAGCGGCGAGCCTGCCATTTTTGTGCACAGGTCGCCAGACTGGATTTCAGTTCGCTGCTGTTCGTCTACGTTGGTAACGACGATTCAGCGATCTTAACATTGAGCGACTGCACCAGGAAGGCGTGGCTACCCCCGAGAGGATTACCCGGGTGGACAAACCCCACCAACACCGCCTTCGTCAGTTATCGTACCCCACTCGAGCGGGATTTCATTTTTAATGTTCCCAGTAGCACCTTAGGCTTTCTTTTCCCGGATTATATTCAACCCGCCCTTCTAGAGCACTGCAAGTACTTTCATATTATGGGTTCGTCGCTATTTTCGTTTCACATTATTGACGCCATGCTCAAGTGATATAGTGCTCAAAGTTATATAGATAGTGAAGGTCAATCAAGGAACAGTCTACTTCGATCCCAATATTCGCAAGGAGATGATGAATACCCCGAGATGCGCCAGGTATTCGACCATGTCCTGGAATATACCGACATCTTTTTGCCCAGTAGAAGGGAAATACCCTACTTCGCTCATAGCCGCAATCAGTTGGAGGTCGGCCATCGTGTCTGACCTGCTAGCGGAATGGGTACATCACGCCGCCATCAAACGCGGCG
>NZ_LECR01000023.1:39748-46544 GCF_001602625.1 Sodalis-like endosymbiont of Proechinophthirus fluctus | reverse complement strand
CGGCGAGCTGCGTGTGGAGGGCTACTAGACGCTGCTAGTGGATCTTACTGGCGCAGGCGATTGTTTCGGCGCGACGTTTGTCAGTCTTTTATTGGCCGGCTATCTGGTAAGCGCAGGTCCGATGGAAGGTATTTCTACTCTGCAGGAAATCAAACGGTTGGTGCTGGCCTAAGCAGCGACCCTGGCATCAGAGAATACCGGTCAAAAAAAGCAGCACAGATCACAGATACAGGGTAAACTATAATCTATGTAGCCTGGGCGTTGTCAGTTCCCGCTCTTGCCCAAGATGGCGCGCGGCGGGGGCGCTCGGGGCTTTTCTCTTATTCCTACTTTTTGTTAGCTGTCATCGCAATGCAAACGACCATTTCCTCTCGCCGTTCCATGGCCAGCCCTCCGTTTACGCCACGCACCAGCCGCTCAAGATCCTGGCTGCGAGTGCTATGTATGGCGTTGGCAGCCTTTATCTTCAATACCACTGAGTTCGTACCGGTGGGACTTCTCAGCGCTATCGCAGATAGCTTCGCCATGACGCCGGCCCAGGCAGGGTTAGTCATCACTATCTACGCCTGGGGGGTTGCGCTGATGTCGCTCCCGCTGATGCTGCTGACAAGTAAAATGGAGCGGCGTGTCCTGCTGATGGGCACCTTCGCGCTGTTTATCGCAAGCCATGTCCTCACCGCCTTCGCCTGGAATTTCTGGATGCTGGTGTGCTCGCGCATCGGTGTGGCGCTCGCGCATGCGGTGTTCTGGTCGATTACCATCTCGCTGGCGATTCGAGTCGGTCCGAAAGGTAAATCAGCGCAAACGCTAAGCCTTCTGACCACCGGGACCGCGCTAGCGATGGTGCTGGGGCTCCCTCTAGGAAGGATTATTGGTCAATATCTGGGTTGGCGTATTACCTTTGGCATTATCGGCATTACCGCTCTGGCGATCATGCTGCTACTGTGGCGCCTGCTGCCGCGTTTGCCGAGCAACCATTCCGGCTCTTTAAGCAGTGTGCCGGAATTGTTTCGCCGCCCCGCGCTGGTCAGCATCTACGGTATTACCGTAGTGGTGGTCACCGCCCATTATACTGCCTATAGTTATATTGAACCCTTCATGCAGAGCGTGGCGTCCGCCGGAGAAAACTTTACCACCATGCTGCTGTTGTTGTTCGGCGCTGCCGGTATCCTCGGCAGCTTGCTTTTTTCCCTATTGGGCAACCGTCATCCCACCGCGTTACTGGTAGGTGTCATTTCCTGTTTGATGGTATGCCTATTCCTGATGTTGCCGCTGGCGCCGCACAATGTCGGCATTGCGCTGCTGTACGTTATCTGGGGGATGGCCATGACCGCCCTAGCTCTTAGTTTGCAGGTGAAAGCGCTCGGTATGGCACAGGACGCCACCGATGTGGCTATGGCGCTATTCTCCGGCATTTTCAATCTAGGTATCGGCGCCGGTGCGCTGCTAGGTAATCAGGTTAGTCTGTTCCTGTCTATGGACAACATTGGTCTGGTGGGTGCCCTGATTGCCTTTCTAGGCCTGGGGCTGTGTATATGGGCATTTCACCGCTACCGCGCGACGTTACGTCTCGTAAACCTAGGGTAAGGCGGCGTCCGGCAAGCTGCCGGTCGTTACGCAGCTCTTACACACTCTGCCCACATAGGCGCTGCCGCTCGGAGTAAGTGCGCTGACGTCGACCGTAGGTAGCACCTACTGCCGGCCGGTAACGGTAGAAGTTGCCAGTGCCAGTCATTCGGTTTATAAATCCCATCCTAAAGAGGTGGCGGCACTGAGTTTAGTAGTCCGCCGCGCAGGCGGTAAAATGATCCCCGTTGCGCACCATTCTCCTTAGATGGGCTGAGTGAACAATGAAAATACTGGTTATTGATTATGAATCCAAAGCACGGGAACATATGCGCAGTAGTTTAACCGAATCCGGTTAATGTCGTTGATGTCGCGATCGCCGGCCGCGAAGGGCTATTTATAGCCATGGAGTACCATTACAATGGCCTTAGAGTACTATTATAACTTAACACTGCTCGGGGTGATAATTCCGGAGCTGAACGGGTAGGAAGTCATGAAAAAGCTGGGTTCCCTACTGGATAGGATACGCCGGTCATTTTTCTTGCCGTCAAAAGCACTGTCGACGATGCATCAAAGGGTTGTAACTGGGGGCAGATGATTACCTCATTAAACCCTTCTCCTTTGCCGAACTTCTCGTGCGCATCCGCACCGCGCTGCGACGCGGCTTGCATATGAAACGCGAGGATCTTCTCACTGTGGCAGACCTATATAGCTGGATATCGCCAAAAGTCCTGTTCCACACGCTGTTTGGCGAACCGATCTGACTAATAAAGAGTTCAGCCTGCTACAATTATTAATGTCCAATCCGGGACAGGTGATGAGCCGAACGTTGATCGTTGATAGCCTTGCGGGTCTGGGATATGAATTTCGATAGCTATACTAATGTGGTGGATGTGGCCGTATGCCATCTGCGGCAAAAGTCGAAGCACTTTTCCCTCGCCCACTTATCCATGCCATTCAAGACGTGGGCCACCTGCTGCGACAGCGGACGATACGCTATGAAAAGCCTTTCGCTTTTGGTGCTGCGCTTTCCCGGGTCAACTGCCGCTTATTAAAGTCAATCCCGGTAAGGCGACCATTCCAAATATCCCTACGGTGCCCGCGCCAAGCAGGTGCTGACATTGAAAAATGTGCGTCATGAGCTTGCACGCGATGATACGCCGTTTATTTCCGCCTCCGCCTTGGCGAAATATGCAACGGTCCGAGAGAGGTGGAAATTATCACTGAAAGGCTCATGACGGAGCGTACCAGCACTCTGGCAGTAGTCCTCTCTGCCAGAGTGCTTCTGTTGATTCGTCGCCACCATCATCGCCGCACTCAGCATTGCTTATCTGACCCGACGCGGGCTGCGCCCCCTGCATCGCCTGGCGCAGAGAATGCCCGGGCCAATCGGTGCCGAACGGACCCAGTTCGACGTAGATCACTTTGATGCCCAGCGGCGCGCACTCCACCTGTAACACATCAAACCAGCCTTCGACAGGGTGCTTGTTTGCCGCGTAATGGCCGGAACTAGGGAAACCTAACAGACCTGCCTGCCACCAACATGATATTAATAACAAACCATTGGCGCTGCGCGCACCAACGGCATTACTGCACGGGTTAAGACAAACAGGCTGAACACATTGGTGTCAAATCGTGCACGGATTTCCTCCTCTACGTCTTCCTCAATAACGCTATGATATCCATAACCCGTATTACTCACCAGGACATCGATAGAGCCGAATTTGTTGATCGCCGCCTTGACCGCGCTGGCGATCGCCACTTCATCAGTCACATCTAGCGCCAGCGCGTGGTCGGGCGCGTCCTGCTTTAATGCCGCGACCTGGTCGCACATTGCGGGCGGTGATCATCTCCCGCCAACCGTGTGATAATATGCGTTTTGCCAACTCTCAACCAAACCCTGTAGAACACAACCGGTGATAAACCATACGGGGATTTTTTCTGCGGACATAATGCTTCCTATTGAGATGAGCCATAAACGATGGTAGACCGTCTCAGAAGTCCATGCCAGATCGCGTGCATGGTTCCACCTGTCGCAGCGCCGATAAGATCGGCCTTTCAGTTACGCCGGGCGGCGCCAGCTGGAATATTTATTGCTCAACATTAGCGTACAACGCCAGCCACGCGATGGTGTTTTGGTGGGTATGGTTTATACCCAAGGTAGCAATGTTATCAGGAAAAACAGCTTCGGCGATAAAAAAGGCAACGGCGGAAAAACTCCGGCTCATCAACGATGACGTTCAACCGCATAAGAATACCGTGAGCAACATTCATGCAAAAAAGCAGTGGAGGGTTGCTGGAAAAAGGCTAAAGGCGTCATGGCTGGCATGCGCCGGCCAACCGGCCCACTGTTATTGTCATTGCCTTGCGGAGTGGTGTAATTTCACCTGCTGAATCCGCCGGTTATCGGTTTTTTCCCTAAATTCCGGCGTCACGCGCCCCGACCCCCCTGGCATTAAAACTTTAAACCAGCCCTGAATCCAGATCGTGCGACCAGACTCCATCAGTGGAATAGCCAAAACCGCGATGGTCTGCCAGGTTAAGGTGTTAGTTACAGAGTCTGTTGAACAGATTATCCACCCCGGCGTTGTTTAATATTAGCGGTGGCCTACCAAGCCATATTGGCCGATATAACGCCAAATCCAATGCTGTAGGAAAAATCTTTGCCAACCAAATTGCCTTCGTTAAGCGCGATTGGGTATCAGGTGTCAGGGTAAAGGCGATTGCCACATTGTTTTTCCATTTCTGCCTCGTGCTATCTTGATAATCGCCGGCGCAGGAGACATTGCCCATCAAGTTGAGATAGCCTGACATGTTGCCGAAGGCGCCCGATATTCTCATCAAGCCGCCCGTTTTTGAGCCGGCGATCGCGCTGGTGTTCTGCATCATTCCTAGGCGACAAAGCCCGGCTGCAGCTGCTCAAATTGTAAAGTGCCAGTGGAAGCGCCCTGCCTCGACTGCCAAACGGACGCCGCATTCGGTGGCGAGGATTTCCTCGGCATGCTTGCCATACTAGGAAGACAGTCAACAGGACTATTGACTACTCTATTTCCCAATCTGCAAGGGATCCCCTCATCTGTTATTTACATAATTTATTAATCAATATATCACATGAAATAATATGTATATGAAATTTTTGGTACAGCGTCAATTTGTCTATGTAGTTCTAAATTATGGTTAAATCTCCTTATTATTTAGCAACTTGAAGGATTACTCTCTATATTTTTGTCAGTAGCAATGTGTGGTCGCAGACTGATTAAGGTATTTATGTTGGTATTTTGACCTTTTTTATATTTTAAAAAATTTTTAATATTCTTAAAAAGAATCTATTTTAATAGTTAAAGCGGCTTCGGTCTATGGATGCCGCTTGACATCAAGCCGATGGCAAACATGCAAACCGTCTTGGTCAGCGACCCGCCTATACGGAACGTCATCATCATGCCAAATAGCAAACCGAGAAGGGCAGAATTTTCATTGTTGAGGGAGTGAAGGAATTCAGTCAGCCGGCCCAGTAGGATTTTAATTGGCTAGCCGATGACCAGCGCCATGAGGGCGTCGGTCATCAGTATAACTCAATAGCGGCACGATCAAGATGGATTTCAGCCCAGCTACCGTTTTCGGCAAGTGAATGTAGTTGATGATGAGTAAGGTAATGTAACCTGCTAAAAAACTGGCGATAAACGCACCTAGAAAACCCGATCCTGTATAGATCCGCCATAACGCCTCCCACTGCGCTATAAATGAGCGCGGTGGGAGGCATCCTATCTCCTGCGCCAGCCGGTAGAGCACAGTTCATCGTGTGAATAGATATTCATTGAGAAACTCGTATTTATGGGTAATAGCACCGCTATGGCATAATAGATCCGTCAGCAGCGAGATAATTTTCTCTTTGGTCTGACAGTCTGAATCGAGAATAATATATTTTTCCTGTAACAGGTTATCAATGATAACAGCGTTATTCATAGAGTTTCTCCCTTATTATTTATAGCATTTTTCCCTTCTGAGTAATGGTTGAATCAGATACCAGGAATTCCGTGATCCTTGCGATATCTTTCGCCGAAAATAAAGCCGAATCGTATACCACTGGCTTTTGCAACGGCTCCAGGAGAATGATGGACATCACCATATCGCGTTATGGCACTGCAGGGATTCGGCGATACTCTTCCCGGGGACAATATCGATAATTTTTCAATCAGGAAAAGCGCGGTTGATGATGCGCCAGGATAACAGTTGAGAGGGTGACTAGGCTGCTTGAGCATACCAGAAATACGAGTTTCACTTTAATGCTGTTTTCAATTGTCGCCTGGAGATGAACCGCGAGGTAGGCCACTTCATCATTGTTTATCTCACCCAGTGCGTCTTCCCAGCAGAGCTCGTTAATAACGGCCTTCAAGGTGAAAAAGACGCTGCCCAGTTCTCCGTTTCGATCTCATACAGCATGAGAATTTTTAATACGGATACGATAGTTCAGCCGGTTCAGCATCGGCTTGATATGGGAGAACAATGCCATAAGCAGATTTTGATCCAGCGTTATAGCCACGTTAATACGTTGCGACACGCGATCCAACAGCTCCTGCACGAACAGCGTTTCATGTTCAGAGATGGGCTGTTAGGCATGAGGCCGCGATGTCTTGCCGTCCTCCTTGCCCGACGACACTAGATATTGATAAATAGAGTAAGACTTCTCTGTCACCACCGCGGTTTGGTAGGCCGCTTCAATGCATTCAATCAATCACCGCCAGGGAAACGTGCCAGGCGTGTGCGTCGTTGATGCTGACACGAACGGGGCGCAATATCAGTCCCCGACAGCGGCGAATGACTTCGGCGGATGAACACCAGGATATAGATGAAAAAATTAATATAATACGGATCGCTAATGATATAATTCAGCTATTGTTCAACAAAGATAACAAGTTGCAGAGTAAAATGGACAGCCTGTTCGCTAAAATTTCTTGAAAGTTCGCGTAGCGTCCCCCTTCGTAAAACTGACTTTCTATCTTATCCTAATGCGGCATAAATGGATTTCAGTGCCAACGATTTTATTACGATGCGTATATTATATATCTATCCCTTTAATACTGGTCCCAGACCAGCTTTTCATTAAGTTAAGTTCAAATTGCTGTAGCTAGGATTCTAGCCTTTTCAGATTATTAACGATAGAAGCACGACTGATAAAATATTTATCTGTCAGTTAAATTAGTAAACTACTGCACGGAGACAACATTAAGAG
>NZ_LECR01000023.1:37774-39742 GCF_001602625.1 Sodalis-like endosymbiont of Proechinophthirus fluctus | reverse complement strand
AAATTTTCAACTCTAATATATTATTATGTAATGTAATTATTTACTGTAAAAAAATAGGCGTCGGGAGGAAATTTACAATTCTACGTCAGCAAATTTAATTGTGATCCCTCACCTATTCTTCCCGACCAACTGAATTTCTTGCTTGCGTAATTTATCATTAATATCAGCGATATCCCGACGAATTATCCTCGTAGCAATGGTAGTTTTGGCCAAAAGATGGCTCAGGATTAGATAACTATTATGGGATATTCAGCTATTTTAATATATTAAGTTGCCGCTCAGTCAGAGCCTTATCATGGTTGGTTTCCGCTTGTTGCTAGGGTGATGATGGGCTGAGTCTCATCTAAACAAATCGGTAGAGCACTGTAAACATTAAAAAGTAGCCACTTAGTGGCGCGAGGTGCTGACCATCAACGTCCGCCTCATCAGTAAATAAGTGAGGTTTCTAGTGCATATATTGGCGAGGCATAACGTGTGCGTTTAAGAGTGAATTTAAAGATCCAGCAGAGTCAGAAAAATAACCAACTCCCCTCTGACGCCAGGAAGGGTATTCCCCTCGCCGCTCACGCTCGGCAGCTCCTGGACGCCTGGCGCCATTTTTCTTCCTGCCCGGTATACTTCATTTCTCACCCGGATAGGCCCCATAAAGATTATCATCACCACGATGTGCATTTCCAGCGCAGTATGTGCAGCCATAATTCTGTAGGTAACGTTTCCTTATAGATCAGTGAATTACCGGCTTTGCGAAATAGAATTTTTTGTTTTTTCCTCTGGTTAAAAGTTGGAGTTGTTCACAATTTTTACGGCTATTGCCGATACTGCTTGTGATGGAGGTAACGATGCTAAATAAAACAGCACGTCTGGAAAGAGTATGTTGATGGCCGATCGACAGTGAATTTCTTGGCATTCTATCTCAGTGTTACCCGTAAAAATTCGTATCGATTTAACATCTCTGGAATAGGAAGGGCTTATTATTCGATCGCTTCCACGGCGGTGCCAATCTTTCGTCCATTACCTCCAATGAAAATATTGTCTCTGCAGAAAATATAAGTATCAGAGCGTTATTTATTACGAATTCTCAATCACTGTCAGGAAGGTGGCATTAGCGTTACTCAAAATCATTCCGGCCGGGGTAAGGCATACATACTCGGCTCATTTAATGCCGGCATTGTGGGGCAGGCCGAGCGTTTTCCTAAAAGTGGCTAAACGCTTGTCGTCAGTGAAAATACGCAGAGCGTTCTGCTGGCCGAAAATGGCTATGTCACCCACCTGTCGGCGTTTTCTGCCGTGGTGGTGCCCCGAGATGGACCTGCGGTTATATACAAGTTTGGACGTTATGAATCTTACTCACAACACGGTGGTGTCAATTACTCTACAGCATGGTGCCTAACGATGCCCTGGATACTACACCCTGCTGTATGAGGACAGTTTTGCCAGTCCAGCGCTCATCTTTGAGCCCCGCAGGAAGGGTTAATCGCCGCCACCTTGATTCAATCAAGGGCTAGCATATCATTGAGCCAGCGCCTGACTGACGTCACTAGCGGGTGCTGTACGAGCCAGTGCAGCTCAACGTGCATGCCGGTCTGCGGCTCACCGACGAAACGCACGCCATCCAGGCCGCTATTGCCGGTCCGGGTGTGGAAATTTTCATCCTGCTGTTGGCGAAAGATTTTCTTGATAAAGCAATACTCTGCGTGCAGTCAAGATGGAGGTTAACGCCCGGTAAAAATATGCAAGATAACGTTGCTAAAACCTCAATGTGTTGCCTCTTGGCAACCCCAGGGGATCTGCTATCCTGCGGTCTTTCAATCAGCAGGTGCAGAAGAGCAACATCAATCACCTTGGCGTCAGCGTTAACACTTTGGCCTATCATTGATGGTCAAGACTCTCATGTCATCCGATTACGCTGCCGGCGTGGAAGCCCCGCGCGAACACTCTCACCGATAAACTACAGTTTTGGCCAGCCGC
>NZ_LECR01000023.1:32382-37737 GCF_001602625.1 Sodalis-like endosymbiont of Proechinophthirus fluctus | reverse complement strand
CTTTATTTCTTTACTTGCGCTTGGCGGTTTTTGAGTTGTATTATCTTTCTGAGATCGGCTGTATAAAGCGAAAGCGCGGAATTGATAGCCGCTAATATCTTCCATACTGGCGGTTAGTTTATTGGGCTTTTCTGACCAGGCAGCGATTTTCTCCATCGCCTTCTTAGGTCTGTTTGTGGGCAGCAGTCTGATTTGCCACTATGCGGATTATTTCGGCCGCTGCCTGACCTTTACCTTTATGTGCACGCTGGCCTGGTATATGGCTGTTTTTGCTGGTCATGGCGTTTCAGAGCGGTGCGGAAGGCATTATTCTGTGCCGCTTCCTGGTAGATATCGGGCTAGATATAAAACTGGTAACTATCTATACCTACTTGACCAAGAGAAGTAGGTGCCGGTCCACCTGCACAATGGGGCGTTCGCGTTCTCATTTTTCTTTCGTGCAGTTTCTTTCGGTTGCCCACGGTGGATATCATTTCTTACTGATTGATTCTTAAAACTTTTTATACTTTTTTGTACTTTGAAGGCTAGCGCTGGGTGATAACTGCCGGCGCCCTGTGTTCGCTGGTCATTTGGTTTATTCGCAAAAATCTGCCTGAATCAGCGTGCTGGCTAGCCCAGCAGGGCCTCCATCTTGATGAGCTAGGTCATGTGGCCAGGTCATGTGCGCCATGGAAAAATGCTGCGGCCGCAGAGCCAGGCGCTGATGTGGTAGCACAGTTTTACACAAGAGAGACGCTTTCGCGAAATTTGGTCGACCTCGTACCGTAAACATACTCTAATGCTGGTGGTGATGACGCGGGATATTGCCGAGCACCTGTGGTCGCTATAACGCCAAGACGGTACCGAAAACTAGAGCACCCTGCGTGATGAAATGGGTCTGAGTATGGGGAGTAAGACTGTGGCATTTATCGCACTCCTGATCTGATGCAAAAGACCGTCGATAAGCTCTCCGAGTTGAAAGAACGGTTCAAACGGGTTAAGTCCAGGATACCAGCAGCGTCTTAAACACCGACTTGCTGTATACGCTGGAATTGCAGTGCGGGTGGATGTGGCGGAATGCATGGCACATTCGGCATTTCATCGCCGGAAATCCCGCGGCACACATCAACGTCTTGACGAAAGTTTTTACTGCCCGCGGCAATGTCAATTTCCTTAAACATGCCCTGGTGTTCGCTACGTCAGACGGCGGCGTCAGACTGGATTACAGCGACGTGAAAATTTTACTACTCTACCGCGCCCACCAAAGGGTTTACCGTAGCGAGGGCAAGAAGCACCGGCCACCGCTAGTAACGAGGCTTACCCTACCATGGGTGACAAGTACCCGTTGACGGTACAGATCCAATATTATGATCCCGAAAAGGATATCGCCCCGCGCTGGGAAAGCTATCAGGTGCCCTGGGACGAGCAAACCTCGATTTTGGACGCTTTGGGCTATATCAAGGACCACCTGACGGTGGATTTTACATTCCGCTGGTCGTGCCGGATAGCGATATGCAGCGTCTGCGGCATTATGATCAACGATGTTCCCCGGCTGGCCTGCAAAAACCTTCCTGTGCGATTTTCAGAACGGTCTGTGGGTGCGGCGAGCGCTGCCAAATTCCCCGATCGAGCGCAATTTGTGGTAGATATGAGTGCCTTTATAGAAATTTTATTGACAATCAACCCTGGA
The DNA here is from genome assembly GCF_001602625.1 of Sodalis-like endosymbiont of Proechinophthirus fluctus. Taxonomy (GTDB): domain Bacteria; phylum Pseudomonadota; class Gammaproteobacteria; order Enterobacterales; family Enterobacteriaceae. Next base: position 36,068 of record NZ_LECR01000023.1, on the reverse strand, counting down.
TTATCGGCAATAACCGCACACCAGAACAGGGCGCCAACGTGCAAACGCCCGTGCAAATGGCGAATACTATCCGGTTATTCTACACTGTGTGTGCACCGGGCCGTCATCCGCCTAGCTCAGTCAGTCTGTTTTTCGTTTTCGTGGTCTGTTATGCTAACAACGATACCCCCTCTCAAGCGATGGTATTGCTTTTTGCAGGAGATGGAGAAACACGTCGCGACGTATAGTGGTTCAACTGCACTGGAGGCAAGTACTATCATCCTGTCCTTATTACCGCTAGCGCGAATTATACTCCCGTTGGGATGAGTTTTTTTAGGTTCGCACGACTCGGATCCGACCAGGGCATTCTCGAATGCGTTTACCGATCTCCTGCTGGAGGGAGAGTGACATGCAATCCTGGATCACACTTTTAACACATCTAGACTATCTGAAAATCGGCAGCCGTCATCCGCTGGTGGTCATGGTCACCAAGTCGATTCCCGAAGTCACCCGCGGACTATTAATCAAAGAAGGATGCCGGGTGAGGGAGGTCTACAGCGCCGCGCACTGGCTAGGAATACGCGCCCACTCCATTACGCCCGCGCGCAATCTTGGAGGTCTGGACCAAATATGCCGCGCTGCAAAGGGCATTGGACGCTATCGACGATTCGACAATTACCTGTCCGGCGCTGCGATATCTTTTGGCCAACGATGACGTAAAGGCTTTCCTGGATCAGAGAAATATGTGGCGGAAACGGCGCAATTTCGGGATCGGCTATCACCTCAATGACGACTAGTTAATCCGCCGCCAGAGCTGTAGCCCAGGCCTGCCGCAAATCCGCGGGGTCATCGACGCAGATGACCTCTATCCCCAAATTTTCAAAGCCGGCATAGGGGACATCGGGAACTTCCTGACTGGCCTGATAGCACGGATTACCTTCCATTTATTCTTTGTTCCCAGGTCACCTAGCTCAGATAGTAGTTATTAAGTGCACATACGATAAAGCGCGGATCGGTCTAGCCTTGCTGGTATTTTTGCACGATAATAATCTCGGCCAGATCGATATAAACCTGTACGCTCCACTCCTGCCTATCCGCCGGCAAAAACTGAGCCGCTGCCAATCATTAAAAACGTGTCGCATTCGCTCATCATATCCGAAGACGGCCGCTGGCGTCGATGACAAACGGCAAATTGTTCGGCAACACACCTTTGCCGAACAATGCATTGTGACCACTCATGCTCCTAATATTTCCGCCACGTCGATGATGATGTCCTGCGTTGCACCGCGCTCTCCGACGCCCACCAGAATCACTATCTTTTTGCCGATATTAAGCACTTCGGCTGTACGAACCAGTTCCGTGACCCGCAGTACCACCTGCGAGGATTGTAACTAGCGCCGGAGCGGGTAAAGTTGTGGTGACAGCAAGGGCTCCAGGGCTTATCCTGTATATCTTTCGTCCGCAGCGGCGCCGCTACCGTGATTCTCGCGAGCGCCACGCGTATACCGAGATTCAGCACATGGCGCACCTGCGCCAGAACATTTGCACCTCCTTCACGAAAGCCACCACATCGGCGAACAGGCAATCGAGATTCAGCTCTTTTTGGTGGCTAGCACTACGCGATGTAGTTTCTGCCTGCACGACGGTGACTAACACTGGCACATGATCCATGAGCGCATCATACATACAGACTGGTCAATAGGTGCATAGCCCCCGGATCGCCGGTGGAAAGACACACGCCAAGCTCGCCGGTTAGTTCGGCATGCGCAGTGGCCATAAACGCCGCCATTTCCTTATGGCATACCTGTACTACCCTCGTCGTCCTTGGCAGCACGCTGTAGCGTGCCAGTATGCCATTGATGCCGTCGCGTGGATAACCGTAAATACGGGTGGCTCCCATGAATTCAGACGCTCCAAATCACTGGTTTTGGTTGCCATGTATCTGCCTCAGATACGCGTATGGCGGGGCACGTTTGATTTTTCTAATAAAAATCTCTTATCCAAGCATAGTTCGCTTTAGCGCATTCGGGCGGTTTTCGGCCCCGAAGCCCAGTTCCAGCAGTAAGGATTCCACGATCTGATGCGCATGCGGCTTTCATGGGCCAACGCCTCCCCTAGGCGGTAAGAAAGATGCCGCGATAGGGTTACTGCTTCACTAATTCCACCGTCATTAGCTGTTTGAGGATTTGGCCACTGTCGGTTGCGAAACACCCAGCCGCGCTGCCAGATCCACCTGGAGCGCGCTTCGTCGCAATCACGGATTCAGATCGGCTATCAGCTCGACATAGTCATCCATCATCTCAGACCAATGCGCCTCACGCCACCTGCAAGAATCCCTGCACATTCTCTTTCATGTCTACCAACAGTGTAATCTCGCTAGACAGCGCGGATAAATCGCCATGGGTCATATCTGTTCCTCGTTATGTTATGGCCAACGGATCCCTAGCGGGTGGGGGGATAGGCGCGTTTTGGCTAAGCATTGTAAATGAAGAGTGGTCTAGTACAAGATTTTGAATTAATTGCTTTTGCTATCTAATATAGCCTATGCTATACCTGTCCATTAAGCAATCGCCACGCCGGCAAGGCACCGACGACAGGTCGCCACTGGATGATGTTTAGGCAAGCTCAACCAGCGCTTGCTACACGGCTTGCCACATGAATAGAGGCGTGATTGCTGCTTTTTCAGAGTTAACCGCAACCCGGGAAATCGCCATGGCCACAACACCTTCTCCTTGTCACTTTCTCAACCATTCGCCTTTTACACTGCGCCTGATGCTCGCAGGGATGCTAGTCGCCGCGCTATTCACCGGCAGTACGCGGGCGGAAAAACCCTTTCAGGTCATTACTACCTTTACCGTAATTCAGGATATGGCCCGTCAGGTCGCTGGTGAAGCGGCGGAGGTTCATTCCATCACTCGCCCGGGCGCGGAGGTTCATGATTATCAGCCCACGCCGCGGGATATCGTCAAAACGCAGAAAGCTGATCTGATCCTCTGGAATGGCATGAACCTTGAACGATGGTTTCGCCGCTTCTTCGACCAATTACACGGCGTACCGTCGGTGGTAGTGACCGAAGGCATTGAACCCATGCCGATCCGTGATGGTGCCGGCCGCGACCGGGTCAATCCCCACGCCTGGATGTCGCCGACCAATGTGCTCGTCTATGTAGAAAATATCCGACAGGCGCTGGTGAAATACGATCCGGTCCATGCGGCGATTTACAATCGCAATGCGCAATATTACTCAAATAAAATAAAAGAGATAGATGCTCCTCTGCGCGCCAGACTGGCGAAAATTCCCGACGAGCAGCGCTGGCTGGTCACCAGCGAGGGCGCATTCAGTTACCTGGCGCGGGATTATCGATTGCGTGAGGTCTACCTATGGCCGATTAACGCCGACGAGCAAGGCACGCCGCAACAGGTGAAAAAAGTCATCGATACCGTACGCCGTTATCACATCCCAGTAGTCTTCAGCGAAAGTACCATCTCTGATAAACCGGCGCGCCAGGTTAGTATTGAATCGGGCGCCCGCTACGGCGGCGTACTGTACGTGGATAGCTTGTCCGCCTCTGACGGGCCGGTACCAACCTATCTCGACCTGCTACGCACCACCGTTGACACCATCGCCACAGGGTTCGGTCAATGAGCGTCCTCGCGGCTGCACAATACCGCACCCGGCTTACGGTGAGCGGGCTGACGGTCACCTAT
>NZ_LECR01000023.1:30817-32265 GCF_001602625.1 Sodalis-like endosymbiont of Proechinophthirus fluctus | reverse complement strand
ATGATCCGTCCGAGTGCTGGCCTTATTCGTCTTAACGACCTGCCGGTGCCGGTCGCTCTACGGCAGAATCTGGTGGCCTATGTACCGCAAAGTGAAGATATCGACTGGAATTTCCCGGTGCTGGTGGACGATGTGGTTATGATGGGCCGCTATGGTAAAATGTCTTGGCTGCGCCGCCCATCGCATGAAGATTTCCTGCAAGTGGATCGAGCGCTGGTACGCGTGGATCTGACCGCGCTGCGCCGGCGGCAGATAGGCGAACTGTCCGGCGGTCAAAGAAAGCGAGTATTCCTAGCACGGGCGCTGGTGCAACAGGCACGGATACTGCTACTGGATGAACCCTTTACCGGCGTCGACAGCCAGACCGAAAGCACCATCATCAGCCTGCTGCGCACGCTGCGCGAGGAGGGTCATTTAGTGTTGATTTCTACCCATAATCTCGCCAGTATACCCACCTACTGCGATCAGGTGGTTCTGATTAACGGCATCGTCGTCGCCGCCGGTCCGCTGCAAGAGACCTTTACCGCCGATAATCTGCGGCGCGCCTTCGGTGGCAACCTGCCGCTTCAAGCGATGATGGGAGGGCCGGCCGATGCTTGAATGGGCGCTGGAGCCGCTGCATTACGCCTATATGCGCAACGCGATCGGGGTCAGTGCCCTGGTGGGCGCCTCTTGCGCGTTTCTGTCGGCGTTTGTAGTGTTAAAAGGCTGGTCGCTGATAGGCGATGCTCTATCTCACTCCGTCATGCCGGGAGTCGCGGCCGCTTATGCGCTTGGTCTCCCCTACGCCGCTGGCGCCTTCGTTACGGGCCTGCTGGCGGCTCTGACCATGGCGCTGACGCGGCACCTCACACGCCTGCGTGAAGACGCTGTCATTGGCTACGTTTTTTCCACATTCTTCGCCGCTGGGCTATTGCTCGTTTCGCTCAATCCCACCGCGGTGAATGTACAAACGATTCTGTTCGGCAATATCCTCACTATTGCGGCGCAGGACGTGCGCCAAGTGCAATGGATAAGTGGCATCACTTTTTTGGTGCTGTTTTTTCTTCGCAAGGATTTACTGGCGGTATTTTTCGACGAAACCCACGCTCGTTCTCTCGGTCTGTCTCCGCTGCGCCTTAAACTGGTATTATTTGTCCTACTCAGCGCCAGCATTATCGCCGCGTTGCAGACCGTTGGCGCGATTTTGGTCATGGCGATGGTGGTGACGCCCGGCGCGACTGCCTGGCTATTGACCGACCGTTTTTCGCGCCTTATTACGCTGTCGGTCGGCTTTGGCGCCGTCACCTGCGCTGCCGGCGCCTGGTTAAGCTATTTTGTCGATGGCGCCACCGGAGGGGTAATTGTCACCATGCAAACTCTGCTCTTTTTACTGATCTGGGTCGTCGCACCTCGCTACGGCCTGCTGGCCGCCGCCCGCCGACGCCAGCGCGCACCGTAAGAGGCCG
>NZ_LECR01000023.1:21062-30770 GCF_001602625.1 Sodalis-like endosymbiont of Proechinophthirus fluctus | reverse complement strand
AGCCATTAGGCTACCCCTTTATGCAGCGCGCGCTGCTCGCAGCGCTAGCAACGGGGATTGTCTGCGCAGTGCTGTCGTGTTTTTTGGTGCTCAAAGGTTGGTCGCTGATGGGCGATGCGATTTCCCACGCTGTGCTACCGGGGATCGTACTGGCCTATGCCGCCGGTATATCCCTGGCGGTTGGCGCCTTTATCGCCGGAATCAGCTGCGCGCTGGGTACCGGCTATATCCGTGATCGCTGCCGGCTGAAAGAGGACACGGTGATGGGTATACTCTACACCGGCATGTTCGGCCTCGGTCTGGTGCTGTTTACCCGTATTGATACCGATCAGCACCTTAACCATATTTTATTCGGCAACGTGCTCGGCATTTCCCCACGCGAACTGCTACATACCCTGTCGATTGCCGGTATAGTCACCCTGGTAGTGGTGCTCAAGCGACGGGATCTGGCGCTGTACTGCTTTGATGTGGGACAGGCGACAGTGCTAGGCCTACGCATTCCTATCCTGCATTATGGTCTGCTATGCCTGCTGGGGTTAACGGTAGTGGTGGCGCTTCAGGCCGTGGGGGTTATTCTGGTGATCGCTATGCTGATTACGCCCGGCATCACCGCTTTAACGTTGTGCAGTCGCTTTGATGCCATGCTGGCGCTAGCACTGCTGACTGCTGCTGCTGCCAGCATCAGCGGCACGCTGCTAAGTTTTCATTTCGACGCTGCCACCGGTCCCTGTATCGTGCTGGTACAGAGTCTGCTGTTTGTACTGGTGCTGGCCTACCGCCACACTACCGGCAGACGACGCGTAAGCCGCGGTGTTCGGGGCTGACATCCAGGTCAGCCGGAGCCCGCCTATCGGGGTTGGGGTACCTGCTTTGTGCTGCACGTTGCCGCATTGCGCATCCGGCGACATCCGCGCGGGGACACCTCAACGATGCGCCATGGCGGAAAGCCCATCTGCCGTTAAACCTGATACCCTGGGCCTTGTACACTGCCTATCCATGGCCGCTGTATCGAGTTGTGCCATAGCAATGTGGTAAATAGCCCACTCTACAAATGTGTAGCGATAATGACCGGCACTAGCGATGCAAAATATTTGCACTGAATTGCAGGCTATTCTGAACTCATCTAACTTATAAAAATAGCTATCTTGCATAAACCAGAATCATTTGCACACTTGCAAAGGTGATTACTGACTAATAAGTAGTTTAAGTTAACAACTTCGATAGTATGAATTGTGAATATTATTATGATAATATTTAATTATCTAGTCTATCGAAGATGTTGTATGACAGTTCGAACGCTAGGCTAAAGCCTTGAGTCTTCCTATAAGGTAGATCAAGGTGAAATAATCTATCTATGCGGCTTATCATCTTTTTTTTTCAATACAAACCTTGCTATTCACGATAACCAATGATCGCCTTAGAAAACCACAGGTAAACCTGCAACAGCTTTTCTTCAATTCTTAGGAGTCTAACTTCCTGTGCTTGCACAGTAAAATTACCAAACTTCATCCCTCTCGCATTCCCATCAAATGTGAGAGGATAAAGTGCATAATATCGGACAACTCGCTTTATATCGATCAGCGTTTGCGCAGGTGTTGTTGCTATTAGCAAATTAAACAGCTGCTTAAAGCCCATTTAAACAGACGCATACATTCTTACAATGGGTGTTTAATCATCCAATAGAAGTTTATTAATTCGTCATTGGTATCGTTTTGAATTTCTACAGTGACTGATTCCTAGTTGGAAAGACAGCTCAGCCCCTCCACAGAAGGGTTTAACGTAGCATTTATGCTCAGGAAAGTACGATAAAAGACATTTGGCCAGATGCCGCTTCCCTTCTACTCATAATATGATTGGCGTACTCATCAATGCTATCCTTATACAGGATTGTAACTTTTATGAATAAATAACAATTATTTATATTAAAATTGTTATTAACATAACTATAACATGTAAGATCCCATCGGGAACGTAGGGCAATCATGTAATTAAAAATTTAAAATCAATAAAATAATATCATTATTATGATGATAATATTCCACGATTTGTTGTTACGTCTTATTCGGGAAATCAAGGTACAATACTGTTATCTAGATATAGACTATTTATTATTAAAATAAATTATTATATAATTGTAAGACCTACAGGGTGAAATCGTGAATGTTTATTAAATGAAGAAGTCAGTCAAAAAATATACATTTGCACAAGAATACCTCATAATATAAGAGGAAGTGTTCTTGTGCAAATGTGTATTTTTAGTTGATGCTTATTCGAAAAATTCACGCTCCCACCATATTATACTACAGGCTCCTATTTTGTACTAAAAATTATACAAGAAAAGAAATTATTGATAGCGTAGTACGCCTATACTCCTATTTAATTTCTTGTAAGATAAGATATGGCAATAATCTCACTACAAGCACCTCTACATCAGGATTGCGATGTTTTTACTAAACATGGCTATCGCCTGCCAAAGAATATTAAGTGTAGCTATATCAGGAATAGTCACTGTATTAGCGCTGTTAATTTTTTAGGATGGTTAGTGTGTTTAAACCTTAAATACCGATAAGAATAAGCGGCATAAATATTCTCAAATTGTAGAGTAAAAATAAGAAATGACGCTAGTATCATCCCGCTATTCTGATTTAAATATGGAAATATAGATATCATTAGCCTTCATCCGCCGCAAAAAGCTAACTATGCCGACTGGCTACTGTCTGGTTCATACCTACTTCAGCTAGTCTCTGTATGGGTATTAATCATCTCCCCATGCATAGCATTTAATCATTTAGTGTGCACTGCCGTCTCCTTGGTACCAGTGGATGGTCACACCATCGTGAAATAGGTTGAATGTAGTCTCAGTCGGCGAAATAATGTCCTTCACTGTGACGATTGTTTCTTGTAGTTAAACACTACCTGGGTGTGGCGGGCTTGAGGTCATGAAAGAGCCATTCAATCAGATTCTGACGGAAGGTCAGAAACGCTTCTCCGGGCAGCAAGCTGACTACCCGAAAGCGGTAGGCCGACACGGCATCTGAGCATCATCAATGATAACTATCCCTAACCAGATAGTATCCGATACCCAGGTACATTCGTCGCCACAGTCAATCCAGGCACGAAAGGGCTCTGACTCATCAATGGTGACGTGTGATACCATAGCGAATGGACCAACGCGCAATAAAATAGGCGCGCATACCGCCTGTGGCGTTGATATGCGCCAGCACCTTGCCAGCGGCGCTGTTGAGTGTCATGCCACTATCGAGAGTAGACTTAAAATCTGCGCCCAGTCAGACAGCAGATTAACTACAAGGAAGGAAGTGATACTGTCTACCATCTCACCTGCATGTATTTCTGTGCCAAGCTGCACTATTCCGCCATCAGAGGACATCAGGAGCTCTCCGCGGTCAAGGATAATTTTCGGCAGCGATAAGCGCGCTGAGTAAATAGCTAGCCACTCCACTCTCCTTGCCCCTTAAACGCCGCAATCCTGGCACAGCAAAAAAGGGCCGGCCGCTCTAAATATTTTCCACCAGTTGCCGATAGTGGAGCATGAGCCAGGCTCTCCCGATTGGCACCTCTTTTTCCGGTCAGATTGCTGCGCAGGTTTATAGCCCGCAGTTAGCCAGCACGCTCCGGGGGTGACTCGCCGGGCTGGCGGCAGTCCTACTTCGCAGCTCAGGAGACGACAATGAACGAAAGCGTGCAAGCCCCCAACAAAACCGGTAGCCAGCGCCGTACCCGCGTGCGCAGCATCGAGCGCACGTTGCAAATCCTCGATTGTTTACAAAACCGGCAGTGCCCCGCCACGACGTATGAAGTGGCGAAAGATCTTGCCGCCCCGTTGTCCAGCATTTACTCACTGGTGGGTGTTTTGGTGGCGAGCCGTTTACTCGAGCGTAACGATAACGGTATGATTTGGCTTGGTGCGCGTCTTTATCGCTACGGGCTGGCCTATGCGCGCATACATGGCCCTCTCGCGACAACAGCGACCGTCGCTTCTCGAAACACACTGGGCAATATCGCGATCGCGCAGGGCCGTGCCGTAGCGGCGGCAACCGAAACACCCTGGGTCAAAACGTCCTCCAGCGATAAATAACTTCGACAGTGCGGAGGGCGACAACCCCTTTATGGGGGGCCGAGGCAGCCGCGGATGGTGTAAAGCCCCAGTAGTATGGTTTCCTGACAGACGGCGTCGGTTAAGGATAGCATTCCGAGGGAAGTTTCCTTAAGAAGATGCATCAGCTGCCTGCCGCGACGGGCAATTTCGCCTGTTGCTGTCATTTTCCTTTATAGGGATTACATCAATGGAAACGATTCTCGGACATCTACCGGTTAATCGATGCAAGTGCCAGTGCCGCACTGTTATGAATACGTCAGAAAGGGGCGGTACTTTAGGCCTTACCGTGAGTTTCGGCCAGCTGGGAGAAGATGATTATGACGTCATCCAGCGCAAGGCATTAATCCTACAGCGCAGAAAAATCCTGTCTGGTTGACTGTCGCAAACAACTGGTGGCGGAAAGTTTCTAGCCGCCCAAGTGCAGCTCATTTCATAAAATGGCCGGTGGCGTGACTTATTTCAACACCACTATGCTTAGCCATGCTGTAACCGGTACTATGCTCATTGCCACGATGAAAGAGGATGGCGTCAATATCTGGAGCGATGACAGTACTTACAATAAAGGTAACGATGCCGAGCGTATTATCGCTATTTTTTGCTGACCAATGCCGAGCTGAAAATCTATAACCCCTGTCTGGACACCGACTTTATAAATGAGCTCGGCGAACGTCAGGAGATGTCGCAGTTCATGACCGACGCTAGTTTTGATTACAAAATATCAGCCGAGAAAGCCTACTCTACTACTCCGCCGACTCCAATATTCTTGGTGCCACCCCATGAGATGAAAGAGTTGCAGTATCTCAACTCCAGAGTGAAGATCGTCAACCCCATCATGGAGTCAAATTCTAGGATGAAAACGTATCTGTCCCCGGCGGAATTAAGTGACCCTATGCTTTAGCACGGCTTGCTGGTAGCGATCAACGGCCAGCGCTTCGACGACCAGTTTTCGGTGCTTCTGTAGGTAAACCGTATCGGTGTGGGCGTCACGACTTTGGCATGAGAGATCAGATTTAACACCGCATTCATTATAGAGACGAAAAGCAGCAGCATTTATGTGAAGCACCGGGCGATGTTGTTACATATCGGCTATGAACGGTTATTGACGAGAATTTATAACTAAGATACCATCGACCAGTATCACTCCAACGGCCGACAATTGGGCTGTCTGCTGTATTATGGCCGCTTTGGTTCGATCCGCAGGCGCTGATGCTACGTGAAGCGACCTAGCGCTGGGTGGCCAGAGAAATAGCCGGCGAAGTAACGCTGCAACTGCACCGCGGTAACGATTACTTCATACTGAATATGATTTCCGATAATTTGATCTAGTATAGCGGAGCGTCTTCTCTCCATATCTAGATATCACCGACTACTGCTGACAGCTGGGCCTGCGGGTAATAATTCCCTTTTCCAGTCCGACACTCTATCATAAGCCGGCCACGGCGATTGCCCTGGGATCCATCATCGGCGCTATCTTACCGTCAGAAATGCGTTGCCGAAGGCGCCCTTTTACCAGCATCCGTTCCCTCTTCGCCCCATGGCTATTATAGGGTACTCATCACGCCCGTTGATATCTTTAACGCCAGGCAGATGTCTTAACTTGAGGAGCCACAGGCATGATTATTGGCCGCCATGTCCCCCGGATGCTGCCAGCGTCGTTCTTCGCCGACACGCCGTCAACGCGGCAGCCAAGTGCAACTCTTGTCACATCGATCGCAGTAATTCACGCGCTCCCTCTGCGCCGAGCTGGTGGGGGAAAGACCCCGGAGTTTTTCCCAGGCGCAAAATCCCCTGTTGCGGGCCTGAACGGTGCCCGTCTCCACCTCGCCGGCACCGCGGCGGTACAGCGATAGCCGACCCAGAACGTGCGTGCGCTTTCTCCAGCCGGGGTCCGCCAAAAAAGTCACCCGTCAGAGCAATAGCGACAAATCCATACCGCGATGCGGATAAAAACTTACCTGTGCCAGAGCCGCTACTACTCGAAATATGCGCCGAGAACTAGAGTATTAGCTCAATCGACGTCTGTTTTTTCGCTGATAGCCATAGGCTGTGGCCGTAAGCGTTCCATTCGTTTCGCAGCGGTAAACGCCAGGAAGACAGCGCGACCAGAACACGCTGGATATATCCCTGAAAATCATATTCGCCTGATGGAAGCATTGGCACAGTTGGGCATCATGCTTGCCATCCCTACGAAAAATGTACTTTTCAATGAAAGCGAGTTCCCACCGCTGAAAGTGATGGGTAAGGAAACAGCACCGACTAAAAGCTGTTTAACTGACCGGCTGCCCAAAGGCACGATGAATTACTACACTCTAAGATCACTAATATAAAATAGGATCGATAAAGCTATATCCCCTTTGAGAAGCGCTGACGCACGCACATTTATATCTCGGACTTTTTCATCGCGGCGCCCGTCACCCGTCCTGTTGAGTCACGATTCTTCCCTACACATTCGTCTATTACCTAGGAAATCATTAGGTTGACATGGCCGATGAGCCTAATAGTAGTGTGTTTGCGTTATTTTGACATTATCCGCGCATACACCGTTTAACACCTTATAATGCCCTTGCTGGCTTATTCAAAGCTACCAGCAGCGCTTTCTCCGCAACCGACCGGGAAATTATCCGCTATCCACCGCTTACGCACTTAAGACGGGGTTGTATAACAATTTTTAACTATTAATTTGTTACCGTGAAGCAAAAGATGCGCCCCTCCCCCTCCCCTTCCCCCTCCACCATTGGCTAGAGTTAGTGTTCCACATGCAAGTTTGTAGTTTGCCCAATTTTTCGGGCCTGCGGGCCTGCTTTTTTACCGCCGCGGCGCCGTGCTGCTTAGCACGCGCTAGGTCCATAATCCGGTATACTGTTTTTTCTAACCCCGACAGAGCATGCTCCCTTATCAAAAAGCCCAGCCCAGCACGCGACTTTCACCTCAAAACCGCGCCAATGCGAGATACGCACCGTGTCATCCTGTTCAATAAACCCTATGACGTGTTTACGCAATTCAGCGATGATGCCGGTCGCGCTACGCTCAAAGGTTATATTCCCATACCGTCATTTTACGCCGCCGGTCGGTTGGATTGCGACAGCGAAGGGCTGATGATCCTGACCAATGAGGGTAAGCTACAGGCAAGGTTGACGCAGCCGGCACAGAAAATCTTAATATCTACTACGTTCAAGTGGAAGGTGAACCGGACGAGGCCGCTCTATCCGCCTTCCACTCTGGTCTGCCGTTGAAAGTCAGCCTGACTCTGCCTGCCCGCGTGACGCGCGTTGACGAGCCTGAATAGTTATGGCCTCGAACACTGCTGATCCGTGTGCACCTGGAGATTCCTAAATGCTTGTTGCGGGTTGACCGCTAAATGAGGGGAAAAACCGCCATCACCATATGACTGCCCATATTGAGCATCCCACGCTGCGGCAGATACGTTATCAAATAGCAGAATGGTGCCTAGCCGGTTTGTCACAGGGAGAGTAGCGCGATATCGTCCTGGCGTAATGCTTTTTCCCTATCTATGGAGGAAAACGCCTCGCTATGTTCAAGCCTCATGTTACCGTTTACCGTCGCCTTATTGGTACAGGTGGAGGGCTATTTTTGGTGGTAGAGGAAACAATTCACGGTCAGCCGCGCTGGAATCATCCGGCCGGTCATCTCAAGGCAGATGAAACTCTTATCGAAGCCGTGAGGTGTGTGAACTTTGGGGAAAAAGCGGGTATCCACGTTCAACGACATGCGCTACCGAGGATACATCAATGGATTGCACCTGATAACACTTCGTTTCTGCGGTTTTGTTCGTTATTGATTTGCCACTTCTGCGTGACGGCTATTCCGCAGGATGACGACATCGATCGCTGATTTCGGCCACCCGCCGATACCAGTTGCGATCGCCACTGGTAGCGGAAAGTCTTCGCAGATAACAGCGTAGCGAACTCATGCCGCTTAATTTCCTCCAAAAATTCAATTGCCCGTTTTGAAGGCATCAAGTTTCCGGCAAAAAAGGCATCAAGTTTCCGGCAAAAGAGGGAGGCAATACTGTACACGATCGGCTCCACGATCGCCTTGATTGTCCGCATTGTGCGTATATGATGGTTTTCGCCCCCAATGGGCGAAAAGGGCGACGAAATCGCTCCTTAGGAAGTGGAAGTGGCAGCACGGGGTCGGATCGTGATAGAATGTGCCGCCTGTTTTACTGCGCCGCGCGGTGGTCATCCCTTTCGTGAGAATCCCATGTCAGACAATGGTAAAAAAAAATAATCGTGGGTATGTCCGGCGGTGTTGACTCTTCCGTCTCCGCCTGGTTGCTACAGCAACAGGGCTATTGGGTAGAGGGGCTGTTCATGAAAAACTGGGAAGAGGACGACAATGAGGAATATTGCACAGCGGCAAGCGATCTGGCTGATGCCCGGGCAGTGTGTGACACCCTGGGCATCACGCTACATACTGCTAATTTCGCCGCCGAATATTGGGATAACGTTTTTGCGCACTTCCTCGCCGAATACCAGGCTGGTCGCACGCCTAATCCGGATATTTTGTGCAATAAGGAAATCAAGTTTAAAGCCTTTTGGGAATTTGCTGCCGAGGATCTCGGCGCCAACTTTATCGCCACCGGCCATTATGCTCGCCGCACAGACGTGGACGGAAAAAGCCGACTGCTGCGCGGTCTGGACTATAATAAAGACCAGAGCTATTTTCTCTATACGTTAGGCCATACGCAGCTTGCGCGCTGCCTGTTCCCGATTGGGGAATTAACCAAACCGGAAGTGCGGCGCATCGCCGCCGAGCTCGGCCTGGCGACCGCTGCAAAAAAAGATTCCACCGGTATCTGTTTTATCGGCGAGCGGAAATTCCGCGATTTTCTCGGACGCTACCTGCCGGCGCAGCCGGGCGCGATAATGTCGGTTGACGGCCAGGAGGTAGGCTACCATCAAGGGTTGATGTACTATACATTAGGTCAGCGCAAAGGGATGGGTATTGGCGGCACTCGCGACGGCAGCGAAGAGCCCTGGTATGTGGTGGACAAAGATCTTTATAATAATCGGTTGATTGTCGCCCAGGGCCATGAGCATCCGCGCCTAATGTCTACTGGTCTAGTCGCCGGCCAGCTGCACTGGGTCGATCGGCAACCGCTTACAGACGTGCTACGTTGTATGGTGAAAACCCGTTACCGTCAGCCGGACATTGCGTGTCTGGTGACACCGCTGCCGGACGGACGTTTTCACGTGGCCTTCGATCAGCCGGTGGCCGCCGTAGCGCCGGGCCAGTCAGCGGTATTTTATCTGGCGGAACGCTGTTTAGGTGGCGGGATCATTGAAGCACGCCAGCCGTTGCCTCACTGAGACCCCCGCGACGGTGGCATTCTTACCGGCAGCTCCATGGTAGGTGACTCGGCATAAAACCCTTATATGGTGGGGAAACGCTCACCTAGCGCCTTTACCTCTGTGTTTGGCTGCGCTTTTATAACATGATCGCGCACGCGTAGCGGGGCTGCTACGCCGTTGAGCGGCCGGCAGACATGGGTGGACTTAACCTCAGGGATGGATACAGGGAGTCATTTTGGCCAAGAACTATTTTGACATTACGCTGGCACTGGCGGG
>NZ_LECR01000023.1:20577-21040 GCF_001602625.1 Sodalis-like endosymbiont of Proechinophthirus fluctus | reverse complement strand
ACCAAAGTCAATGCGATGAGAAGTTCTTACGTGTCTCGCTCCAAAGCCTGCTAGATCTTAATCCGCCGTCGGTGCGCGCAGTCTACGGAGATAACCCGACCCATCTGCACATGGGGTTAGAAACGCTACAGGCTGTGCTGAATGCCTCGTCTCGAGAAGGGCTTGGCGCTGAGCTGACCCGCTATACCCTGGGGATGATGGTGCTTGAACGCAAGCTGAAAGGCAATCGTGGCTCCCAGGAGGCATTGAGCCGTCACATTGAAGGACTTCACCGCCAGCTTAGCTATTTTGATTTGCTGTCGGACACAATTATCAGCGCCATGGCCAGCATCTATGTGGACATTATCAGCCCACTCGGACCGCGCATCCAGGTCACCGGCGCGACGGCGGTATTGCAAAACACCCAGATTCAGGCCAAAGTGCGCGCCGTATTGCTGGCCGGTATCCGTTCCGCCGTGCTATG
>NZ_LECR01000023.1:15293-20567 GCF_001602625.1 Sodalis-like endosymbiont of Proechinophthirus fluctus | reverse complement strand
CGGCGGCGGACGTCTACAGCTGATGTTCGGACGTAACCGATTATTTAAAGAAGCTAAACAGATAATTACTCACTCTTAATCTCTCCAGGAATCGCGATCGATGGAATTATCCTCTCTGACTGCCGTTTCGCCAGTAGACGGCCGCTACGCCGACAAAGTCAGCCCGCTGCGCGCTATTTTTAGCGAATTCGGTTTGCTGAAATTTCGCGTACAGGTGGAAGTACGCTGGCTGCAAAAGCTGGCCTCCTGTGACGCGATCAAAGAGATACCACCCTTTGACGGCGACGCAAATGATTACCTTAATGCGATTGTCGTCAATTTCAGTATAGAAGACGCCGAGCGTATCAAAACCATTGAACGCACCACCAATCATGACGTGAAAGCGGTTGAATATTTTCTGAAGGAAAAGGTAGCTGCGCGACCGGCGCTGCTGGCGGTAAGCGAATTCATCCATTTCGCCTGTACTTCCGAAGATATTAATAATCTATCCCACGCTCTGATGCTGGCCACCACTCGCGAGACTATCCTGTTGCCCGCCTGGTGCCAAATCATAGACGGCATCTGCGCGCTTACCGAACGATATCGCGATATTCCCCTGCTTTCGCGCACCCATGGCCAGCCAGCGACCCCCTCGACGCTTGGCAAGGAGATGGCGAATATCGCCTATCGTATGATGCGCCAGTATCGCCAGCTCGAGCAGGTAGAGATTCTAGGAAAGATTAACGGCGCGGTCGGCAATTACAACGCCCATATGGTTGCCTATCCCGAGGTGGATTGGCATCGTTTCAGCGAGGAGTTCGTCACCGGGCTCGGTATCGGTTGGAACCCCTATACCACCCAAATCGAGCCGCATGATTATATTGCCGAAGTATTTAACTGCATCACGCGGTTTAATACTATCTTGATTGATTTCGATCGTGACGTCTGGGGCTATATCGCTCTTAATCATTTCAAACAGCGTACTGTTGCCGGCGAAATAGGCTCATCAACCATGCCGCACAAAGTGAACCCCATCGACTTCGAGAATTCGGAAGGGAATTTAGGGCTGGCGAATGCGGTCATGAACCACTTAGCGGCGAAATTGCCGGTCTCGTGCTGGCAGCGAGATTTGACTGACTCCACTGTACTGCGCAATTTAGGTGTCGGTATTGGTTATGCGCTTATCGCTTACCAGTCTACGCTTAAAGGAATTAGTAAACTGGAGGTCAATAAGGCCCATTTATTAGCAGAGCTCGATCATAATTGGGAAGTCCTGGCTGAACCTATACAAACGGTGATGCGCCGCTACGGGATTAAAAAACCTTACGAGAAGCTGAAAGAACTCACCTGCGGTAAGCGCGTCGGCTCTGAAGGCATGAAAGCCTTTATCGATAGTTTACCACTGCCAAATGCAGAAAAAGCACGACTAAAAACTCTGACGCCGGCTAACTATATCGGCCGCGCAGCGGCGATGGTTGACGAATTGAAATAGGTGATAAAAAGGGAACCTGCGTCCGACCCTGGGTTCCCTCTCTGTTTATGCGGAGTTTAGTCACTCTCTGGGATACTTTTACCCGTGAGATATTCCTTTATACAGCCGGAAGGATATCCGCTAAACAAGACGGATTGCGCCACCGGATCCGTTAAGGGTGATTTTATTTAGGAGCTGCGATTAGGAGCTGCGATGCGAGTTCTGGTAATAGAAGATAATTCTCTTCTTCGTCATCATATAATGGTGCAGGTGCGTGAAATAGGGCACCAGGTGGATGCCGCCGCGGGCGCCAGGGAGGCAGACTATTTTCTAAATGAGCACCTGCCCGATATTGCCATTGTTGATCTAGGCCTGCCGGATGAGGACAGTCTCAGCCTCATTATCCACTGGTGCAGCCATAATGTGAAAATCCCCTTGCTGGTACTCTACCTCCCCCGCGAAAGCTGGCAGGACAAAGTTACTGTGCTATAAGCTGGCGCAGACGACTATGTCACCAAGCCATTTTTTTGGAAGAGGTCGTGGTGCGCATGCAGGCACTGATGCGCCGCAACAGTGGTCTGGCGTCGCAGGTCATCGATCTGCCATCCTTCCTGATTGATCTTTCGCGCCGTGAGCTCATGATTAACGAGGTTAATATCAGGCTCACCGCGTTTGAATACACTATAATTGAGACATTGATACGCACAACGCAGACAAAGTCGTTAGCAAAGATTCGTTGATGCTGTAACTTTATCCCGATGCTGAATTGCGCGAGAGTCACACCATAGACGTGTTAATGGGTCGTCTGCGGAAAAAGATGCAGGCCAATTGCCTGCATAAAGTGATCACCACAGTTCGCGGTCAGGACTACCGTTTTAATATTAACTAGGCTCTATGACCATTTTTCCATTTCGCCACAAAAAAACCGTTTTCCCTGCGCGCTAGATTTTTGCTGGCTGCCATCCTGCGTGGTTTTGGTGCTCACTCTCTGTGCTACGGCATGGTAGCCGTCATTGGCTATAGCGCCAGCTTTGATAAAACGTCATTCCACCCGCTGCAGGGCGAAAGCAATCTCTTTTTCAGTCTGGCACAATGGAAGGACAATAAGCTGTCGATAGCCGTGCCGACGAATATAGATATTAACTTCTCCGCGCTGGTGCTAATTTATGATAAAAATGGCTATATACTCTGGCGCTAACATTACGTGCCGGCGCTGGAGTCTCGTCTTCGGCAGGCCTGGTTGACCAAAACTGGCTATTTCGAGCTTGGTACCAATATGCGCACCAGTAGCTGCGTTGGTGAGTGACAACCCAGCGCCTAGGTTAGGATAAAAGAATTCGACAGCAGCGACGATTATGCCCTGGCCTATTCCGTGGCGGTCAACCGTTATCCGGCAACTGGCCGCCTGCCGCCGCTGACCATTGTAGTCGTCGATACCATCCCCATGAGCTACAACGCACCGATCTAGTTTGGGAATGGTTTAGCTATGTTCTATACTAGCCAATCTGCTGCTGGTGGTGCCGTTGCTGTAGCTGGCCGGCGCACTGGAACCTGCGCCCTATCAAAGATATGGTCAGGAAGGTGCGTGAACTGGAAATCGGCGAATGCGAACGACTGGATGAGAACCCGCCGCGAGAACTGGATATCCTGGTGCGCAATCTGGACATTCTACTGAATAACGAACGCCAGTGCTACCAGAAATACCGCTCCACCCTACCTACCTGATTTGATCCAAAGTCTGAAAACGCAGTTGGCGGTGCTTACAAACCACGCTGCGTTCCCTGCGCACCGATTCGCGACAACAATATCGAAATGGCGGAACCGATTATGCTGGAGTAAATCAGCCGTATTTCCCAGCAGATCGGCTATTACCTGCACTGCGCCCACCATCCACTCTGTCTATCAACGTAAGGGGTTTCCATGTCGCTGGATATTTCGCCGGAGTTGACGTTTATTGGCGAGAAAAACGACTTTATGGAAGTAATGGGCAATATTCTGGACAACGCTTGCAAATATTGCCTGGAATTTGTCGAGATTAGCCGCCTGCGAAAGGAAAAGCGCTCTACATGTTATTATTGAAGATGACGGTCCGGGCATCCCGGAGTCCAAGCGCACCCTTATTTTCCAGCGCGGTCAGCGCGCCGATACGCTACGTCCTGACCAATTGTGTCAGATCAGTTTTATGTTTGACGAGAGCAAAACCGACGGCTCAGCCGCGCTGGGCGACGAAGCTGTCGGTAAATTCGCGGGTCCACTCGGGTCCACTGCAGCACACAGAGGTTAGCCGAGCCATAGTATTTTCCTCAAACTGGCTTTCTACCTGGCGCGGCGTCAGATTCAGTAGTTCAGCTAGCGCCAGATAATCGGGATTCGGCGCAATCTCCGGCTTGCAACATCTGACGCTGGCGGGGTGTTATAAAACACCTACACCAGCACGGAGTTATCGGAAAATCCTTCAGGAGTGGCGATATCTTCCATCCGATGCTCCTTCCATAACCCATCTTCGACCCGGAAGGTGCGAATGTCCGACTCCGCGGAAATACCCCGCCCCCGTTAGCACTAAAACAAAAGGTTTTTTATTTTGGTCACCGCTAGTGAATCCCGGTGAAAAACACAGGCGCGCAGGCATTGCTTGCCGTAATCTTTTACTTTTGCGAAACTGGATCGACTGGCGGTGAATGAATACGTATGCGCACTGTTCTTTATTCATTCAGCTTCACTGACGACCGCTCAATACCCGAGCCGGATCGATGCAGCTTGCGCGCCGCGCTGGATACCAACTCGCCAGCAGACTGAGCAACATCGCCGTAGCTAGCACGCTGGTGACATCCGCCCAGTGTAACTCAGACGGCAGAAAATCTATAAAGTAAATATCTCCGGACAATAGCTGGTGGCCAAGAAAACGCTCCAGTCCCTTCACAAGCATAGTCAGGCTAAGCGCCATCAAAACGCCAACCACCGCACCGATTACACTACCAATCAAACCCCCTAGCAGGCCATACCAAATAAAAATAGCACGTGTCAGCCCATTTTTGGCCCCGAGGGTGCGTAAAATAGCGATATCGGCGCTTTTATCCTTAACTGCCATCACCAGAGTAGAAACGATATTGAAACAGGCGATGCCTATTACTAACGCCATCGCCAGGTACATAATGGCACGGATCATTTGAATATCGCGATACATATAGCCGTAGGTGCCAATCCAGCTACGAATTTTGACATGAGCATTGGTCACCTCCCCCGTGTCGCGCACCAGTTTATTGGCGTTGAAAACATCGCTGACCTTAATGGCAATTCCTCCTACGTCTTCACCGCGCTGCAAATAATTCTGGGCGTCCGCCAGCGGTACTATGGCAAAACTGTGATCCAGCTGACTATTCAGCGCCAAAATCCCACTAACCTGCAAACGAATACGTTTTGGCTGTAGCAGTTTCATCTGTGAATCTCTGTTGGGAATCATTACTGTCAGCCAATCTCCAGACTTGACTTTCAGCGTATCGGCCACCCCTTTACCGACGATAATTTGCTGATGACTAGCCTGAAAACGCGACCAGGCATCACCCTTTACGTAACGCGGCAGCGCGTTCATCTGTATTTCCAACGACGGGTTGACGCCTTTTATCTGGATGGCCTGTAACTTGTCGTCACGCTCCACCAGGCCAGTAAAATTCAGATAGGGCGCAGCAGCAAGGATGCCTGGCACCTGTTCAATACGTTTTAACACCGCCGGCCAGTCGGCAAAAGGCGGATTCACCGGTTCTATCTCTCCATGAGGCACCACCGCCAAGATACGGTTGTTCAACTCACACTCGAACCCGTTCATG
>NZ_LECR01000023.1:14327-15281 GCF_001602625.1 Sodalis-like endosymbiont of Proechinophthirus fluctus | reverse complement strand
CCGATAATCAGAACTGCTACCCCCAGCGCAATGCCGATAGTGGAGATAACCGAAATCAACGATACCATACCGTTCCGCCGCCCCTGGCTGAAGCGAAGCGCGATTTGCAACGACAGCGGTGTCCTCATTGCACGGTTCCCAGCAGAGCGCCTTCAGCCTGTAGCGCGCCACCGCGTATTTCCATCTGCCGGTGCATGCGCTTCGCCAATTGAAGATCGTGAGTCACCACCAAAAAGGCGGTGCCATGGCGCATATTCAGCTCGCCCAATAG
The DNA here is from genome assembly GCF_001602625.1 of Sodalis-like endosymbiont of Proechinophthirus fluctus. GTDB lineage: Bacteria > Pseudomonadota > Gammaproteobacteria > Enterobacterales > Enterobacteriaceae. The sequence goes on along the minus strand of NZ_LECR01000023.1, from coordinate 15,010 downwards.
TTCAAAAATACTATCGGCATTGTGCTGATCCAGATTGCCGGTAGGCTCGTCGGCGAGCACTAGCGCCGGATGATTCACCAGAGCGCGGGCTATAGCCACCCGCTGCCGCTCGCCGCCGGACAGTTCCGCCTGGCGGTGGTGGCCGCGTTTCTCAAGCCCTACTGCCGCCAGCATGTCCCACGCCGTCTCTTGTGCCTGGGACGGGCGGGTGCCGCCAATTAAAAGCGGCATCGCCACATTCTCTAGCGCGGTAAAATCCGGCAGTAAGTGATGGAACTGATAGATAAAACCCAATCGCTGGTTGCGCAATAGCGCCCGCGCGGAGGAAGAAAGCGTATTCAGAAGCTGGCCTTCAAATATTACCTCGCCACCGGTCGGTTCATCTAGCCCGCCCAGTAGGTGTAACAGCGTGCTTTTTCCGGAACCAGAACTGCCAACAATCGCCATCATTTCTCCGCGCTGCAGTGTGAAACTAACGTTACGCAATACATCGATATAAAACTTACCTTCCTGATAACGTTTGCTGAGTTGGAAACAGTGTAACAAAGGAGCATCATTCATATCGTAAAGCCTCAGTGGGCATATCGTAAAGCCTCAGTGGGATGAACGGCAGCGGCTCTCCAGGAAGGACAAATCGTGGATAGCAGCGCCACGGCCATGGCCATCATCGCGATGGCCGCCAC
>NZ_LECR01000023.1:13922-14273 GCF_001602625.1 Sodalis-like endosymbiont of Proechinophthirus fluctus | reverse complement strand
CCCGAGGGCCGGCATCAGACGATTCAGTTGACTGGTCAGCAAAACGCCGAGGCCGGTGCCCAAGAGTGCGCCGACAATGCCGGCGCTGGCTCCCTGGGCGATAAATACCAGCATAACCTTCCGGAGAGTCAGTCCCTGGATCTGCAAAATCGCCACTTCGGCTTGCTTTTCCATCACTAGCAGTCCGAGCGAGGTGATAATATTAAACGCCGCCACCACGACGATCAGGCTCAATAGCAGGCCCATCATATTCTTTTCCATACGCACGGCCTGGAATAATTCCCCCTTGCGTTCGCGCCAATCATGCCACACTAAGCCGTCCGGCAAAGACTGCAAGCTCAACCTTTCTAC
>NZ_LECR01000023.1:9449-13905 GCF_001602625.1 Sodalis-like endosymbiont of Proechinophthirus fluctus | reverse complement strand
CCAGCCGCTGACATAGCCGGCGGGATAGCGCATCAGGCGCGATGCATCTTGCTGATTGACCAGCAGTTGGTAACCATCGATTTCGCTATTGGCAGCGAAGGTGCCGGCGACGGTGAATAAACGCTGACTGGGAATATGGCCTATCGGGGTGAATTGGCTAGCCCCGGGCACCATCAGCCGCACTGCGTCTCCGCGCTTCACGCCGAGCGAGGCGGCCAGTTCATCGCCCAGAATCACTCGGTATTGGCCGGACACTAGATCATCTTGCCGGGCCTCCAGTAAATAATGAGACAGCGGTTCAGGATCCCCAGGGTTGACACCAAGCATCACACCCATCGCCACACTGTGCGCGCTTTGCAACACGATATCACCGATGGTCAGCGGCGCCACGCACATTACACCCGCAAGCGCGTCTGGCACCGAGGCCGGAATACGCTTAGGATCAAGCCGCCCTTTGGGGGTGGTCAATAGCGCCTGGGGAATCAATCTGAGGATATTGCTCTCCAGTTCACGCTCGAAACCGTTCATCACCGATAACACCGTCACCATCGCCATCACGCCAAGCGTTATACCGATGGTGGAGAGCCAGGAGACAAAACGACCGAAGCGGTCTGATGCCCGCCTACGCATATAGCGCAGGCCAATATATAACACGACAGGTTGATACATTGATTTCCGTCTGTGGATGCGGTTGCGAAAGCAAAGTGATCAAGAATAATAAAGGGTCGTGTGGCATTATGGAACTATCAAGCGCCGCAACTGCCAACCTTTATTCCTGAAGGTGCGTATATTTTAGCTATAGACCCGTTACTACAGGCATTCTACCGCAGGCTGTGCTGCGATAGTCTCGTGATATGAGAAAAGAGATTTATCATTTGCTGCTATGTCAATGTCAGAACGCGATCGTTATATCATACCAACCCAAGCCGGCAAAAAACTGACTCTGGGTCAGCTTACCGACGACGCCATCGCCGTAGAGTGTGCCGCCATCGTCGACCGCTATCCGGGACCGGTGTTGTTCATCGCCACCGACATGCAAAGCGTGTTGTGTCTACATGACGAGATCCGGCGGTTCACCCGTCACCCAGTCCTTATCCTGCGCGATTGGGAGACCCTACCCTATGATAGTTTCTCTCCCCATAAAGAAATTATTTCTAACAGGATAGCCACCCTATACCAGCTGCCTACGCTTGCGCGCGGCGTCATCATCCTGCAGGTGAATACCCTGATACAGCGGGTCTGCCCGCACAACTTTTTACACCGCCGTACGCTGTTGATGACCAAAGGCCAGAGTCTATCGCGAGAAACATTACACGCCCAGTTGGAACGGGCCGGCTACCGTAGCGTCTATCAGGTGATGGAGCACGGTGAATTCGCCGCCCGCGGTGCGCTTCTGGATCTCTATCCCATGGGCAGCGAAGAGCCTTACCGCATCGATTTTTTTGATAACGACATCGACAGCCTGCGTATTTTCGACGTAGATACCCAGCGCACACTCCAGGAAGTCACCTCCATCAATCTACTGCCGGCGCACGAATTCCCTACCGATAAAGCCGCGATAGAGTTGTTCCGCAGCCAGTGGCGAGAGCAGTTTGATGTGCGTCGCGAAGCCGAACATGTTTACCAGCAGGTAAGCAAAGGGATGCTGCCAGAGGGGATCGAATATTGGCAGCCACTGTTTTTCAGCGAACCGTTAGTGCCGCTATTCAGCCATTTGCCGGCGGACACACTGGTGATCAACACCGGGGATCTCGAGGCCATCGCTGGCCGTTTTTGGGATGATGCGTGCGCGCGCTTTGACAATCGCTGCGTGGATCCCATGCGCCCGCTGCTGCGGCCAGAGGCGCTGTGGCTGAGGGTTGAGGATCTGTTTGCCGAACTTAAACGTTGGCCACGGGTGCAGCTCAGCACGCAAACGCTGCCGGAGAAAGCCGGACAGCACAACATGGATTATCGACCGCTGCCGGATTTGGTGGTGGAGGTGCAGAGCAAAGCGCCCACAGACAAGTTGCGCCGGTTTTGCGAGCAGTTTGACGGCTCGGTGATTTTTTCTGTGGAAAGCGAAGGACGGCGGGAAACCCTAAGCGAGCTGCTAGCGCGGGTGAAGATTTTACCGAGGCTTATAAGCCGGCTGGAAGACGCTGCCGAACCAGGTGCTTATTTCATCATCGGCGCCAGCGAGCACGGCTTTATCGACGCGATGCGCGCAAGGGCATTGATTTGCGAAGGCGATCTGTTGGGGGAACGGGTCAGCCGCCGGCAGGATAATCGTCGAACCATTAACGCCGATGCCTTAATCCGCAATCTGGCCGAACTGCATGAAGGCCAGCCTGTGGTACATCTGGAACACGGTGTCGGCCGCTACGCCGGCATGACCACCCTTGAGGCGGGAGGCATAAAGGCAGAGTATTTAATACTCACTTATTCCGGCAATGATAAGCTATACGTGCCGGTATCCTCGCTACATCTCATCAGCCATTACGCCTGCGGCGTCGATGAAAACGCGCCGCTGCACAAACTGGGTGGCGACACCTGGGCGCGGGCGCGGCAAAAAGCAGCCGGGCGGGCGCGGGACGTGGCGGCGGAGCTTTTGGATATCTATGCAAAGCGTGCTGCCAAAAGCGGCTTCGCCTTCCGCCATAGTCAGGAAAATTATCAATTGTTCTGCGATAGGTTTTCGTTTGAGCTCACAGCGGATCAGGCTCAGGCAATTAACGCGGTACTCAGCGACATGTGCCAGCCGCTGGCCATGGACCGCCTGGTCTGCGGCGATGTCGGCTTCGGCAAAACAGAAGTCGCGATGCGCGCCGCTTTCCTAGCAATTGAAAACCACAAACAGGTGGCCGTGCTGGTGCCCACTACCCTCCTGGCGCAGCAGCATTTCGACAATTTCCGCAACCGGTTCGCCAACTGGCCTGTGCGTATCGAGATAATTTCACGTTTCCGCAGCGCACGGGATCAGGCCCAAGTGCTCAAGCAGACTGCCGAAGGCAAAGTGAATATTCTGATTGGTACCCATAAACTGCTGCAAAACGACGTCAAATGGCACGATTTAGGCCTGCTGATTGTTGACGAGGAGCACCTCTTTGGCGTGCTCCATAAGGAACGGATTAAAGCGATGCGCGCCGATGTCGATATTCTCACCCTGACTGCCACCCCCATTCCGCGCACGCTGAATATGGCGATGAGCGGCATGCGCGATCTGTCGATTATCGCCACTCCGCCGGCGCGGCGGCTGGCGGTGAAAACGTTTGTACGCGAATACGATGCTCTTGTGGTACGTGAGGCGATCCTGCGTGAAGTGCGCCGCGGCGGCCAAGTCTATTATCTTTACAACGACGTCAAGAATATTGAAAAAGCCGCCCGCCGCCTGGAAACTCTGGTACCGGAGGCGCGCATCACCATCGGCCACAGTCAGCTGCGCCAGCGCGATTTGGAACAGGTGATGAATGATTTTCACGATCAGCGCTTTAATGTGCTGGTGTGTACCACTATCATTGAAACTGGTATCGACATTGCAAATGCCAATACTATTATCATTGAGCGGGCGGACCATTTCGGCTTGGCGCAGCTATACCAATTGCGTGGCCGCGTCGGAAGATCGAACCACCAGGCTTACGCCTACCTGCTTATCCCGCCGCCGAAAGCGCTAAGCCAGGATGCCCGTAAGCGATTGGAGACTATCGCCTCACTAGAGGATCTGGGCGCCGGCTTGGCGTTAGCGACTCACGATTTGGAAATACGAGGAGCAGGAGAACTGTTGGGAGAAGATCAAAGTGGTCAAATAGAAACCTTAGGATTTTCTATTTATATGGGGCTTCTGGAAAATGCGGTAGACGCCCTCAAGGACGGTCGCGAGCCGTCCTTGGAAGATCTCACTAACCAATTGACCGAGGTAGAGCTGCGTATGCCCGCGCTGCTGCCGGAAGAGTATATTCCAGACGTCAATATGCGTTTGTCGCTGTATAAACGCATTGCCAGTGCCGTCGATAACAGTGAAATCGAAGACATGAAAGTAGAGCTTATCGACCGCTTCGGTCTACTGCCTGACCCAGCGCGCTATTTGCTGGCGATAGCCTGCCTCAGACAGCGGGCGCAACGGTTGGGCATTCGCCGCATCGAGGGCAGCGATAAAGGGGGTTTTATCGAATTCAGAGAAACCAATCGTGTCGACCCCGCTTATTTAATCGGCCTGCTTACACGCGAGCCGGCCACCTACCGACTGGACGGCCCGACCCGCTTTAGATTTATTCGCGATTTGGCGGATCGCACGGTGCGGCTGAACTATGTCGACGCTCTGCTAGAGGAATTACGACAGAACACGTTTAGCGCTTAAACGTGACAGGGGTTACGGCGAGGGAGTGTGCGGCACGGATCACACTTCTATTAAAGGAAAACGCTGCGCCGGGTGCGCAACACCGGGCGCAGCGTTTTCCAGAATTTTACCGCAGTTGCG
>NZ_LECR01000023.1:4272-9443 GCF_001602625.1 Sodalis-like endosymbiont of Proechinophthirus fluctus | reverse complement strand
AGAACTGAGCGCCTCCCACTTTATGACTGGTCATTCAGCACCAGCTAGCCGTTGCGATCCAGCTGGATTTTCGTGCCAGGATCGTGGTCCACAAAGGATCTTGCCGTGATGATTGCCAATTTTATAAGTGACATAATAGCCCAGCAGTTTTTGCTATTTATTATAGATCGTCTGGCAACGCTGAAAGTTTGTAGTGTAGGTATCCCTATCCTGCGGATTGCCCTGCACCTGGTTGCCCGCATATACCGCCGCCAGCGACGGTGCCTAATACCGAGCCGGCGATTTTATTCTCGTCCTGTACTGGATGGCGATGGGTCACCGGTGATTATTCGATACTCCTGACGTGGTGTCTTAATCTTTTTGTTGATGAGCGATGTCGTGACAACCTGGGCGTATTTCAAACTGGAGGAGAACACATCTATCCCAGCGACCGTCGCGACACTCGACGCAGTGGCAATACCGATGCTGACGCCTCCCAATTAATGATTTATTCACGGGAGAACTTCCTAACAATCATCACGTATCCACTAACGGTGAATAGATGCATATCCCTCGCTTCCTTTTGTTGATTGCGGGCGTAATCCTGGCCGTGGAGCTCCGCTGCCAGGATAGCTCAAAGTCTGCCAAAAGAAAACTAATCGGCAATAAGATTAAGATAGAAAAGTATTCTATGTCAGTATATTATATAATTTTTGAGAATTATTAATCATCAAAAGCAAAAATGCGCTATCTCATATGCTACCAATGGGCAGACACACAGCAGCTCTGTAGCCGATAGACGGCGACGGCATAGTTATAGCACGGCACGACTTTTAGCGTTACGGGACGCCCCGGCTAAAAGAGGCGGATTTGTTGCCACGCTATTCGTGCAGGATTGCATACAGGGAATCAGAAAAAACGCGCTTGCGGCTTGCACAGTTGTTAAAGAAACACAGCCAGGGATCCCCTGCGGCCGGGCCGATGGGACGGCCACCGTAAGAGGCTTCCTGCTGAGATTAGTGCAGTTTGAGATGCGGACGGTCCTTCCCACTAGGATGTTAAGGCCGATTTTGACTATGCAGCGCTATTTAGCATGGGATAGTGAAATGTAAAACGCGAGGATAGCAGTGCGCTTTTCTATCATCATCGAGCAGCGCATCAGGTTGCTCATCAGACTGATGACAGTGCTAAAGTGCGATAATTATACCAGCTAGCCAGGTATATGCTTGAGTGCATGCCCGCTCAGTAGCGCTAAAATATTACCATGGGCGCGCGAGCCAATTTGATGGGAGGCCTGTGTGCGGGGACACTACGCCGCCGGTGGGCATGCATAGCACACGGCGCACAGTAGCCGATAAAAAATATGCGGATCGCGCGTGTTTTATAGCGTGACTCAACCACTAGTTGATTGATACGGTTAGTTTCCAAACCGGCTAACGCCTTCATAAAGTCCGGTGCTTTGATGCCGGCGGCCAAGATCATGAGTTATGCTCGGATATGTTCGCCATCCTTGGTATTTAGCCTGCCCACATCGGCGATGGTGACCATGGTCTTGGTCAAGGACACTCACGCGCAGCTTGGTCAATTCCTTATGCACGTCAGCGGAGATCTCCGTGGCAGCAAAATACACTCTCTCACCTCGATCAGGGTGACATTTAACGCCTGATTATCCAGCTATTTTAAACCATAACTATGCAAATTTTGAATAGTATTATGTATATAATATGATAATTCGACGCCGGTCGTGTCGCCGCCAACGATATTCACTTTCCCTTCCAGGTTCGCCCTGCGCGGAAAATTTAAGAAACAGATTTAGCATCTTCGTTATAGAAATGCTGCGCCTGATGCGGATTATCAAGGAAGATATAGTGTTCTTTAACGCTGGCGGTTTAATGCTGGCGGTACTAAGGTCGTTGTTCGACGTACTTGCCAAGCACTATCACCAGAATGTCATAGTTCAGGCGGCTGACGGGCACCAAGAGCTCCCCTTGCTCATTGCGGACTTTATCCAGCAGGACCTGTTTGTGCTCGCGATCTATGTCGATCATGCTACCGGGCTGGAATTAGAAAGCATGATTGCGGGCATGGGCTAGGTAGCTGAGGGTATCCCCACGCCTTCATGGAGCGAGTAAGTGGCTACCTTATGCAGCAGTTGTTTCTATAAATGGCTATATAAAATATTTTTTAAGTTTATTATGTTCCTTTTAATCCCAAATGATTTCATAGAAAGGAGAAAGCATTGAGGCGCTGTGATTGGCATCCAGAGTATCATCCAGTGGACGCGACAATAGCATCAGACAGCGATCGTGATTTTTTCGCGAAAGTTCTCCACGCATTTGGTTTCGATATCTACATATTCCTCTAGCATATTAATTTTACCCGGCATATTCTTCTTCGGGAAAAAGATTGAGGTCAGGGATTACCTGTCGCATGTTACATAAAAAACCGATCTGCCCAAGCTAACGCAAGCCGCAGATAAGCGGCCGGTCGTCATCGGTCAATTACTGTATTTGTCCACTTCCTTGAGAAAATTCTGCATATCGTGGCGGGGGAGGCAGATACTGTAACTGATGAGTCGCACATCGGGATCGATGAACTACAACTGAAGGATCTTTTCGTGATTTCCAGGACTCGTGGCATCAAAACCGTGCAAATAAATAATCATTATTTTTCAATTCTATTGGGTTCAACGTTGCAGAGCGGAGATCGCGTGTTTAAGATTACAACTCCCTCCTCTCGGCAACATTGATCGATGACAGATTTTGTCGTCCGTCTTCGCCGGCCAGTGAAGTGACGACGGATCTTATTTGACCAGGCATCGACCCGCGACAAGCCGTTACTGACGCCAGCGGCAGTAACGGCAGATCTAGATCGACCTAGCGACTGATAAACCATAGGCCTTTACTGAGTTCGGCGCCGGTGACACACTGATGGGATAGTAGCCGTTTTCAGACCGCAGGCTGGTAATTTAGCGCGATAAAGGAAATGGGTAGCACCACTAATTTTTTACATCACAAAACGGACGGTGTAAGTGTTTACTCTGTAAACAACATTAATCCAGCTATAATAACAAGGTCGAGAATGAAGAAATAGGGGTAACGATAATGTTCTCTGTAGTGTTAAATTTACCCTGCATTAAAAATGACTAGAAAATATAATAATACATATGATATTTACCATCATAATAGAGATGAACATCAAACGCCGCGTGACACTTTACACGAAGCTAATTTGTACCAATAATATCTCCTAACCTTTCCTACAATAACCTTTTCCCCGCAAGCAATAGACGTTATAGGCATTATCTGCGCCAGTTTCATATACCTGATGTAATATGATATCGTCGTAAACACAATAATATATTGTCTTTAAATCCCGGCATCGTTGTATTCAACGTAGAGAATATTTTACCCTTCAATGACTTAATACCTGGTCCGCTAGGTAATATTTTTCTCCCGCCTTCTGGGTATAATTATTTTTTAGATAAGGAGGGTTTTATATTAATGATCACGATATCACTACTATTTATTCTTGTCTGTTTAACTTAGGGCAACACCTGGCTTGCCATGAGAATCGTAGTTGATACTATTCCGCCCGTGTTTGCGACAGTCATGCGTTTTATTGTCGCATCACCGCTGCTTATTGTTAAGGCTTGACTAACCAGTGTGTCATTACTTTTCCCTGTAGGCAGCTTCATTTCCAATGTTGTGGTCGCGCTATTTTATTTCGTCATTCCTTTTTCATTAATGAGTTACGGTGAACAAACCGTCAGCTCGGGGCTACCGCCGATGATTTTCACCAACATACTTGTTGTAGTGTCTTGCGCCTCACTGCTGCTGTTAAAAGGAAAAACCTGCAGGCTGCAACTTCTAAGATTACTGCTAGCGATCGCATCATTGGCCGTAGCGCCGATAAGCGAAGCGAGAGAAAGCAACCGCCGTCAGTGGCAGAGTATCCTGGCCTTGGTCGTGGCCCTGATTATGTATGCAATTATGTATACCCTTTGCAAGAAGCGCAGTTGTTGCATGACGATGCTGACTTACAATGCACTACCTTACTGCGTGGAATGGGTTGCATTGACCACCGTCGGCTGGCTGTATAAACACCTCCGCTGGAATGATTTTCCGCCAGATTAGGTAGAGGTAAACCCTGTATTTAGGCATAGTAGACGACGTATTCGGTATTTTGTGCTACTTACTCTACAAAAAAATCTAGCGATTTCCAGGCGTCCACTACGGTGTTTTTGATTTTCTCAGTGATCGTGCTATTGCTGGAAAATGTCCTGTATGGCTATACGTTTTCACCGGTTTCGAGCCTGCTGCTAGTGTCACTCAGAGCTGGGATTTTATTAACGCTGCTTATCCCAGTACCATGCCTGAGCGCCGGAGAATACTAACGCTGGGATGCGCAGGCGTGACCTGCCGTGAATCCCCCCAAACCTCACTGACAACATGTCACTGTCGATATGTCGATAATCTGCGTGGCAGCTTGCAGAGCGTTAATTAGTGCGTCTTTGTGGAGGAAGCGCCAAAACAGGTTTCTGCCTATGGCCTGCCTACATAAAGAGACGTTATAGCCAGATAAAATTAAAATAGTGGCGCAGTGGTACCCACCAGGGCGATAAAATCTCGGTTGCCGATTTAGTGCCAACGGGTTTCATATCACAGTAGCATTAGATAGTTAACCCAGAGAAGTCAAGCGTCACCGGAGTAAACGATCGCTCGCCAGGTCCGGCATAAGCCGCACATAATCGGCCAGCACAAATGCCCGCGATCCTGCAGGACATTGCCGTAAAATAGCGCCACCAGCTCCAGCACGACATCCCCCGTTGCTGGCATATTCTCAGTCGATAAACGTAAGCGAATCCGCCTGCTGTGAAGCAGCACATTGCCTTGATGTACATCTATATATAATAGTGCCCGTATATGCAACAGTGCCTGGCGTATGACCGTCGGTGGACGCCGACGAAAAAACCGCCTGTGTAGACTCAGAAAGGCTAGTGAACGTTGCTCAGAATCGCTTGTTTGCCAGTAACATGCATAGCACGCTTGCAGGTTCAGCGTATAGCCACTGCGCTGACGCTGGTGCAGCTTAAACAGGAAGGACTACCAGCGTGGCGGTACTCCTCAGCGCCAGTTGCCAGCCATGCACATTCATTGGTGTGTGTGGTAGCCTACCACCAGAACAACCAG
>NZ_LECR01000023.1:329-4214 GCF_001602625.1 Sodalis-like endosymbiont of Proechinophthirus fluctus | reverse complement strand
CACAACAGGCGAAATTCTCGACGTCTATCAATGCCGAGTAATATTTTTTGCCCGCTGGCGCGCGAAGCACCAGCAGGCAAATCAAAACTGACTCCCTGCAATCGCCAGCTTTCGCCGGTCAGACCGCTGACCGACAGAGTTTCACACTGGCTCAAGACGCACGCGGCAGTATATATAGAACGCCAGCATCGATCGTAGCCCGTCGTCAATCCTGGGCAATGCCGTTACTGGACCAGATGATCTCGCCGGTTTGCACCAGCATCAATTGCAGATCGAGCGTGGGTGCTTTCACATAGCCGCTGGCAGTGCTATAGAGCACGTACTGGGCGTTGAGATAGCGCGCCAGTCCTACTGCTTTACTGCGCGATTCCAAACTGTCGTCGGCGGAAAGCCCTAACATCTGGCGCGCCGCGTTCAGTTTATCGGCGCCCACCACCTGGAATTTGCCGCCGCCATCCACAATGAGGCGGGTAAGAACGGCAGTGGCTTTACCGGTCTGCATACTGCCGTTAGTAGCGTTATTCAGAGTATTTACTAGCAGCACGCTGCTATCGTTTATTTCCTCCACTGCCAACATTTGCTGCACCATGGGCGACAGACTAGCATGCCAGTCAATGGTCTTGATTTTCTGCGGCATGGGCACTGGCACGCTGGTTACCGGCGGCTGTACCGGTACCGTGGCTGGCAAAGGTACTGGCTCTATGGTGGCCAGGAGCGGCGATGGATTTCTGGTGGTACAGCTGGCTAGCATCAGCGCTGTAAGGAGGATTAAGGCTGTCTTTTTCATTTTAGAATAGAATTGATTTTTATGCAAAAACAAATAGAAATGAACGTGCTTCTCCTCCGGATTACTATTCACCGCCTCCACCTGAGCTTCTCCGCCAGGCGGCACGATCGGCATGTGAGTCGCGGCGAACGGCATGGCACCCAATCCCTGCGCATCGTACTAATAGAAACGGTAATACAAGGTAAGCGACGCTGAGCACCTACGGGTCCATCACTAGTAACTGCTGATTATTTGATAATCAATGTGGTATCGCAAACTGTCGCTACCACCGGTTAACAGCAACAGCGCTACTATCCAGGGTACTAAACGCATGTTTGTCTCCAATGTATCACGCCACCAGTGGGCCAAGCGGCCTACCACCCAAAAGATGCATGTGCAAATGATAAACTTCCTGGCCGCCGTGGCGGTTGCAATTCACTATTAGCCGGTAGCCATCCTCATCGATGCCCTCTTGTTGGGCAATTTTCGCCGCAACGGTAAACAACCGTCCCAGCGCTGCTTCATGATCTGCAGTGAGATCGTTAACGGTGGGGATAAGCATATTGGTCACGATCAAAATATGGCTGGGCGCTTTGGGGTTGATATCGCGAAAAGCAGTAACCAAATTGTCCTGATAGAGAACATCAGCGGGAATCTCCCGGCGAATTATTTTACTAAAAATGGTTTCTTTAGTCATGACGGTGTTCCTTGTTTCCTGACTGGTTGATAACAGAAGTATGAGTGAGGAACTCCCTATTTTTCAACCGGCCGCATCATTAAAATAGTCACTTAGGGCGAAAATAATTACTTATGGTGCGCAATGGCGACGTGGGCGTATTAACCATAGTAAACAGGAAAGCTTCCGCCTCTCTACGTTGCATAAAACCTGTCACCGCGTGCTTGCAAAATGGCGGGGGACACACTGCGCACTATGGCGCGCATACTGACCTTGCCACCGCGCACGTGCCCGGATTGACACCGTGACGACCCCCACCCCCATCAGCCATAAGGGGCATCAGTCATATCAAATGAAAGATATAACCAGCGGTGTTTTTGATGAATTCCTTGACCTGCATCTAGAGAGGATATTCCAGATGCAGAGGCCAAACGGTGGCACCAGCGCCCGCTCCATCACACGCCGTAAATATCGAATGCTACCATCGGATTCTGATAGGCGGCCCAATGGGAGAACTCCTGAATAGCGGCGCCAGTCGGCGGCCAAATAAACGATAGTACCATGCCGAATATAATCTCCAGCAGGCACGAGATAATCGAAACGATGCACTTACTGGCGAAAAAGCTTAGATATCCCGGCAGCTTGATACGTTAAAAGCGGTTAAATATAGACGCGGAGATGGAACCGACGATAATGCCACCCAGAGCGCCCGTATCCGACAATTGTTTGGTCACAACGTCGTTGGTAGAAAGATGCAGAATGAGCCGCGCGACCACGGCTATAGTTTTTTACCATAATACCGTACGCAGCCACGACCAGTATGCAGCCACAGCGTCGTTATGAGTAACCCTAGTGCTACGCTGATCGCGAAAATCAGCGGTATATTGGCAAAACCGAGCCTTCCCTCCTCCACCATAACATCAGAGAGCACCGGACAGCCAACTGAATTCGGGCAGACACCATACCCCCAGCAAAAATACCGACGACAGGCAAGACGGAAACCAGCATCATCAGCGACTTGCCAATTTTCTGCAGGCGGTCGAATGCATTTTGCAACATGGTGTTTTTACTTCTGACTCAAAATCCTGGTGCATCAGAGTCCACGCCAGATAATACCGGCAGCGGTTACTGTTAATTGGTGTCACCGCCTTTAATAACATAGGGAGCTAGCTTTATCGGTGTTTCCCTCCTGAAGCAGAACGAGCATAGCCTGCTTCAGCATTTTCTACCTGGCTTAGGAAGCACGGTCACAACACAGCTAGCAGCTACTGGCCTGCGGATGCAGGAGCCGCATTGCAGGATATCATCTATCTGGCCCACACGGGCGAGACTGTGCACAATAGTAAATCTATATAATAATCATTATATAGATTTACATCAGTTAGCGTCGAGGTAACGCTGCATCTCCACGTGAAACAGGCGGCCGAAATTATCGGTGGTAGCAGCAGCCAACTGCGTTGGAAAGACGCCTTTCAGCGTCGCCATAAATTCCGCCACATCGCGCACATAAGCCGGCTGGTTTTCCTTGCCGCGATAAGGTACCGGGGCCAGATAAGGGGAATCGGTCTCGACTAGAAGTCGATCGAGAGGAACATAGCGCACTACCTCGCGCAGTGCTTGTGCATTGCGGAAGGTAATAATACCGGAGAAAGAGATGTAGAACCCTATATCCAGCAAGGTCTTAGCAGTCGCCTGGTCTTCAGTAAAGCAATGAAGTACGCCGCTGCAATCGCTGGCTTGCTCCTCGAGCAAGATAGCCAGGGTATCTTTACGGGCGCCACGCGTATGAACGATGACCGGCTTATTCAGCGCACGCCCTACACGAATATGTTCGCGGAAAGCCGCCTGTTGCTGCACCTTGTTATCCTGTTGGTAATAGTAATCCAAACCAGTTTCACCGAGCGCTACCACGTCCTCCCCTGCAGCCAAATGCTGCAGCTCAGCGAAATCATATGGTTTATCAATATTCAGGGGATGGATACCGCAGGAAAATAGCACATCATCGCGGCGGCCGATCATAGTTGTCATAGCATGAAAGCCGGGTAATGTGGTACAGACCGCCAGCATCAGTTTCACGTCGCGCGTGCGCGCCTTGGCCGCGACATCCGCCACATCCTGGTGAAGCGCTTGGTAATCCAGGCCATCAAGATGGCAATGGGAATCAATTAAGAACATAGTTTAGCCTTATCCTACATCATAGGGAAGCATAAGTATGGGCAACGCCCTGCTCCCAATTAAGCAATTGGTGGGTCAGCAATAATTCGCGATTGACGCCGCTTATCTCCTGGCACTGGAGAGAACACTGCATCCACTGTTGCCACTGCGCGTGCAGCAATCCGGCCGGCCAGCGTGCTGCCAACGCAGCAACCAACGACGTCCTGTCGGCGTTGACTAGAAATTCCTGAGCGCCATGCTGCCATTTCAGTGCATCGGTCAATAGGCT
>NZ_LECR01000023.1:0-321 GCF_001602625.1 Sodalis-like endosymbiont of Proechinophthirus fluctus | reverse complement strand
ATGCAGCGGCTCGTCATCTTTATCCCGATTTAGAGCTGGCAAAAGAGCCAAAAAATCACTGTTGGCAAGCGCATCTTGCAATGCTGCGCACAGTGCCAGCCGCGCCTGCCAGCGCGCCGGCTGCAGCAAGATCTCCGCCGCCAACGGCGCGTTGGCGCACAGGCGAATCGCAGCGCGGACCGACAGTGACTCGTCATGGCCTACCTGCCGTAACCAGCTCAGTCCGAACGCCTCATTCGGGGCCGGCAGCGGCCAATAGAGACATCGGCTTCTCAGAGTCGGTAACAGACGTGCCGGCGTTTCACAAACCAGCAGAAAATA
>NZ_LECR01000016.1:16010-16248 GCF_001602625.1 Sodalis-like endosymbiont of Proechinophthirus fluctus | reverse complement strand
GTGTCGCCGGGCAGGCCTGGTGGCGCAGAGCGGCATTCAGGTGGAAGATGTAATCCTGAGGTCAACCATAAGCCGGCCATATCCGTGATTGAAACAATGGATCAGGTAGCGGAGATTCGTCCCGGATCGCGTATTCCGGTAGAGATCCTTACGCAACGGCAAAAATTGACGGTCGAGATCACTATTCAGGAATATCCCGTCCTGAAATAAGGCGTCTTGCACGCCCGTCATGACACGC
>NZ_LECR01000016.1:13534-15941 GCF_001602625.1 Sodalis-like endosymbiont of Proechinophthirus fluctus | reverse complement strand
CTTAAGCGCTGGGCTGACGCGCCGAATAGCAAGGCAGGACACGACAACAATATATCGGTGAGCAACGTGTCAAATCATCTACAGCGCGCCAGTGAACACTGCAGCCGGGCAGCGTGATTAATTACTCGCCGCTGATCCGTTCGATATTGGCGCCCATATACCGCAGCTTTTCCTCGATACAGTCATAGCCGCGATCGATATGATAAATGCGATCCACCACCGTCACCCCTTCGGCGATACAGCCAGCCAGCACAAGGCTGGCTGAAGCGCGCAAGTCAGTCGCCATGACCTGTGCGCCTGACAGCGTCTCGACGCCGTGGCAGATAACAGTGTTGCTTTCGATTTCCGCATGGGCTCCCATCCGAATCAGTTCGGGGATATGCATGAAACGGTTTTCAAAAATGGTTTCGGTAATCACGCCCGTGCCCTCGGCCACCAAATTCAGTAGACTGAACTGCGCCTGCATATCGGTAGGGAAGCCGGGATGGGGGGCGGTGCGTACCGTAACTGCTTTCGGACGCTGGCCGTGCATATCCAGGCTAATCCAGTTGTCGCCGACGGCAATATCCGCGCCCGATTCTCGCAATTTGGCCAGTATGGCATCCAGCGTATCCGGACGGGTGGCATGACACACCACGCGACCATGTGAGATCGCCGCTGCTACCAGGAAAGTACCGGTTTCAATGCGATCGGGTAGTACGCGATAGACACCGCCTCCGAGGCGATCAACTCCTTCGACAATAATTTTATCGGTACCGGCGCCGCTGATTTTCGCGCCCAGGGTGATAAGAAAATTTGCGGTGTCGACAATCTCGGGCTCGCGGGCAGCGTTTTCAATAATGGTAGTACCGGTCGCCAAGGTGGCGGCGCTCATGACTGTGACCGTGGCGCCGACGCTCACCTTATCCATGACAATATGCGCCCCGCGCAGACGGCCGTCCACAGACGCTTTGACGTAACCCTCTTCTAGCTTAATGGTAGCGCCCAGTTGCTCCAGGCCGCTGATATGCAGATCCACAGGACGCGCGCCAATGGCACAGCCGCCCGGTAAAGATACTTGCCCCTGGCCGAAACGCGCCAACAGCGGCCCCAGTGCCCAAATCGATGCGCGCATGGTTTTTACCAGCTCATAGGGCGCGCAATAAAAGTTAACACTGCTGGTGTCCACATGCACCGAACTATTGCGTTCGACTCTAGCGCCGAGCTGGCCCAATAGTTTCATGGTGGTGTCGATATCTTTCAGATTGGGGACGTTTTGGATCTCTACCAGCTCTTCTGTTAGCAATGCGGCGAATAAAATCGGCAACGCGGCATTTTTGGCCCCAGAGATGGTGACTTCGCCGCTTAACTGGGTAGGACCCTGGACACGAAATTTGTCCATTACGACTACTCTCTGTTTAACGGGAAGACTGTCATCCGCCAGGGTCTCAACATTTAAAAGCCATTCAGCTTGCGATCGCGCTGCCATTCTTCAGGGGTGTAGGCCTTGATCGATAAGGCGTGGATGCAGTTATCCGAAATATATTCCATCAGCGGCGCATAAATCATCTGCTGTTTTTTCACCCGGCTCATGCCGGCGAATTGCGTGCTGACTGCAATAACCTGAAAATGACTACCGTCGCCGCTTACGTAGGCTTCGTCCAGCGCCAAGGCTTTCATCAGTACCGCTTTGATTTCACTAGTTTCCATATAGATAACGTCTTACTTTGCAGGGTCGAGAATCAGACCGCTATCTTAGAGAAAACCGACGCGCTCGGGAACAGGCAATAAAATTAACAGCGATTCTCTAATCTCCTCCGTCAGAGGCCAGGCGCCGGTTATTCACATCGGCAAGATGGACGCACACCAACGGGTTACGTGGTAGATTCTCCCAGCGGCATGCAAAGCGTCTGCAGGTTAGACGCTCTCGGGCGGATCACAGGGCAGGATCGCCTGCAGCCTGTATAAAGCGATCAAGGTGCGCAGCCGATCGGTGACGCCGGTGAGCACTAGCTCATCGCCCCGATTCTGCTGGTGATAAAAATGCAGCATCAGCGCCACACCGGCGGAATCGACACGTTTCAGGCCAGATACATCCAGGAAACGGATACCGTCAAGCAACACTTGGCGATGCTGCCAAAGTGTCGGCAGCGTGTCGCGATCCAGCTCGCCCTGTAGGATTAATGTTTGCCCCTGCGTACGCCAGCTTAGTTCATCAGCCATTGTGCTACTTATCCAGGGTAATGGGTTGACTGGCGATGGCCTGCAATTGCTGGGTCAGCCCGTCGATACCCTTGGTGCGCAGTGTGGAGGCCCACTCGTTTTGCTTAGTGGTAATCATACTAACCCCTTCGGCTATCATATCGTAGGACTGCCAATTGCCGGAGACGCTGTTTTTACGCCATTGAAAATCAAGACGCACTGGCGG
>NZ_LECR01000016.1:13090-13417 GCF_001602625.1 Sodalis-like endosymbiont of Proechinophthirus fluctus | reverse complement strand
AGCCTGCTCTAGATAGGCCTGGAATGCTTTAAAATAAGCGCTTCGCTGCGCCGGTGTGGCTTCGCGATAATAGTGCCCTAGCACCAGCGCGCCGGCGTATTTCACCTGCACATAAGGGATCAGCTCTTCGCGCACAACGGTGCGTAGATAGTTGGGATCCTGGTGGATTTTGCCCTGTTCATTCTTCAATCGGGTAAAGGTTTTGCTCGCCGCATCGTTCATTAAATGATAAGGGTTGACCTGATCAGCAGCCTGTGCCAGCGTCGTAATCACAAGCAGCGCCACAATTAATAAACGTTTAAACATGCAGTTCTCCTATTGAGGTTA
>NZ_LECR01000016.1:8559-13019 GCF_001602625.1 Sodalis-like endosymbiont of Proechinophthirus fluctus | reverse complement strand
ACTCTTATACAAAAACTGGCCAATAAGGTCCTCTAGTACGATAGCGGACTTAGTATCCTGGATCACGCTGCCATCTTTTAGAATAGACGTGCCCATTTCCGGATCCTCGAAACCGATATTCAGCGCCAGGTATTGTTCACCTAGCAGCCCCGAGGTGCGAATCGCAAGGGAACTGGTATCCGGTATATGATTATAGGTCTGTTCAATGTCTATGGTAACCTTTGGCGTATACGTTTGCGGATTAAGGGTGATATCCGCGACCCGGCCGATGACAACCCCACCAACCCTCACTGGCGAGCGCAATTTGAGTCCGCCGATATTATCGAAAGACGCGATGATCCGATAAGTTGCTGCGTTGCTCACCGAGCGGGTATCCGCAACTTTCAGGCAAATAAATACAATGGCACAAAAGGCAATAATCATAAACGCGCCGACCAAGATTTCAATTTTTTTGGTTTTCATTCAATCAGTTCCCAAACATCAGTGCCGTCAGAACAAAATCCAATCCCAATACCCCCAACGAGGCGTGAACCACCGTACGGGTCGTTGCGCGGTTGATTCCCTCGGAGGTCGGGATCGCGTCGTAACCATTGAACAGAGCAATCCAAGTGACGGTGATAGCGAAAACCATACTCTTGATTACACAGTTTACCAAATCTTGCCGCCAGTCCACGACGCCTTGCATATTGGACCAAAAGAACCCTCTGTCGATACCTTTCCATTCTACACCGACCACGGTGCTGCCACAGATGCCGACCGCGACGAAAATCGCCGTGAGCAGCGGCATACTAATGATGCCGGCCCAAAAGCGCGGCGCCACCACTCGGCGCAGTGGATCCACCGCCATCATCTCCAAACTGGAAAGTTGCTCGGTTGCCTTCATCAAACCTATCTCGGCGGTCAGAGCCGATCCCGCCCGGCCGACGAACAGCAGCGCAGTCACCACCGGTCCCAGCTCGCGTAGCAGCGACAGCGCAACCAACATTCCTAGACTGGACTCCGCACTGTAGGTAGTGAGAATAATATAGCCCTGCAGCCCCAGCACTATACCGATAAACAGGCCGGAGACCATAATAATAACCAGCGATAATACGCCGACGCCATAAAGTTGTTTCACCAGTAGCGGCCATTGTTCGCGTAGGGCCGGTTTGCCTATCAACGCATTGAATAGCATGACACCGGCCCGGCCGAAACCTTTGCAAATATTGATCCCCTGGCGCCCGAAGGACACAATAGCTTCTAATACCATGACTGAGGTTAACTCCCTGTGCCTAATAGCTGGGTTTGATAATCTTCGGTGGGAACGTTAAAGGGCACCGGCCCGTCGGCGATGCCGTCGAGAAATTGCCTTACCTGGGGATCCTGGTTTTCACGCAGGCTGGCCGGGGTGCCTTCCGCCACGACGTACTGCTCGGCGACGATATATGCGTAATCGGCGATACTCAACACCTCCGGCACGTCGTGGGACACAACGATGCAAGTGACGCCGAGCGCGTGATTCATTTTGTCGATAAGTTTGACTAGCACCCCCATGGTAATCGGATCCTGTCCAACAAACGGCTCATCCAACATAATAATCTCAGGATCCAACGCGATAGCGCGCGCCAGCGCCGCACGGCGAGCCATACCCCCGGAAAGTTCGGCAGGCATCAGAGCGGCCGCTCCCCGCAAACCCACTGCCTCAAGCTTCATCAGCACCGTGCTGCGCAGCACAGGCTCCGGCAAACGGGTATGCCGCCGCAGCGGAAACGCCACGTTCTCAAAAACGTTAATATCGGTAAACAGCGCACCGGATTGAAACAGCATGCTGATTTTTTTACGCACCTCGTAAAGACGCCGGCGTGATAGTGTGAGAATGTTATCTCCGTCCACCCAAATTTCACCGCTGTCTGGAGGCAACTGTCCACCGATAAGGCGCAGCAGGGTAGTTTTACCGATACCTGACGGTCCCATGATCGCAGTGACTTTGCCGCGCGGAAACTGCATGCTGATATCATCGAAAATGACGCGATTACCCTGATAAAAGCTTAATCCGCGAATCTCGACCATGTTATCGCTCTGGTTCATAGTTTACTGCCCTTTTTTCCCGAACCCACGTTTTGCAGTGATGATAGTAGAGCAAGCCGACCATTTCATCGAACTTTTCTCGATTCATCAGGCCCATATTCGGATAACTTTATCGCCGTGTTTTACTTTTATCCGTCAAGCGGGCAAAATGAACGCCAGTTTGCGTTTATTATCCGCTTTTCGTCTCTCTTCGACGGCTATATGATGTGCCAACGGGACAGGTTTTTTGCTCAATCTAAGAAATTATCATGCTTTTTGCCACGTAATTATTAATTATTGGCCTAATTCTATTAGTGTATGGCGCGGACAGATTGGTCTATGTGCGGCCGTGTTGAACCGACTGTTAGGCGGGTTGCGCCCTGGCTTATCGATTGCACCATCGTCGCCTTCGGCACTTCGCTGCCCAAATTACTGTTGCGGTGATCACAGTACTGAATAATCAAATCGATATGGCGGTGGGCAATATCCTAGGATCTAACATTATCAATATCACGCTAATTGTCGGCAGCGTGGTGCTTATCTGGCCAGTGACCTTTCGCTCTGATATCGTGCAGCGCGATCTTCCGATACTGCTTATTGATTACGTTATTGTGCGGCCTGCTGAGAGCGGAGGGCTACCTTGCTGATCATCATATCCCAGCTTGCGCTGCGCTAAGGCATAGACACGCTGACCCGTGAACAACTGGCAGAGATACGCAGGATAGCAATAGTACCGTGGCGGTCCTGTGGCTAGTACTGTCGTTTATTGTTATGCCCATTCCGACGCAGATGGTGACCGATAACACCAGCGTCCTAGCGCGTTTTTTGGCCTGAGCGATTTGGTAGTCGACCTGACGGTGCTGGCAACGCTTGTGGCAGGGCACTCAAGGGATAAGATGGTATTGCCTTAGGTAATATATTATTGGCTCTAATATCTTCAATAGTGTTATTGTGCTGGGCATCCCCAGTCTGTCCTATTCTGGCTGGCCCCTTCAATCCCGATGCCTTTGCCCGCGATTATTGGGTTATCCTGGCGGCGAGCGTTACTCTCTCCGCCCTTTGCCTTCTAAACTGCGCCGGATAAATCGCCTGTCGGAGGGCTTTGTTGGTTTGTGGGTTCATCGCCTATCTCGCGGTGCTGTTGATCTAGCTTCCTGCACAGAGAACAATCAGGATACATTTTATGTTGCAGAATACTTAGCGCCGGCCTTTGATTTTATCGCCGCTGAGTAAGCAGGTTCTCGCTATTGAGCTGGAGGGTCTGTGCAGCTAGATCAATATATCAACGACGATTTTCGCCATACTTGCGAAGCGCTGTTTTTATGCACCGGCAAAGTAGTGGTAATGGACGACGCGCTGGCGGTGACCATGCGCTGCGGGCGAGAGGGTTCACCGCCGAGGATTTCGCTCTGTCGCATCCCGGCAGCGCATTAGGACGTAAACTACTACTGCGCGTGAGCGATATCATGCACAGCGGCGACGATATTCCGATGACCACCCGCTCGCACGGCCTCATTTCGTTGTGGTACACGCTGCTGGAAATCATCCGTAAAAATTTTGGCATGACGGTGATTTGCGATGCGCAATAATGTCATTGCTGGTAATTTTCACCGACGGCGATCTGCGGCGAGTGTTTAATATAGACATAGAGCTTAACGCTGGCGGTAGAGGCGCTCAATCTGATGCAGGCGCGCAACATTATCTCGCTGCTGATAGCGCAAGGTGACCACCTGACAGGTTTAGTGCACATGCATGATATGCCACAAGCTGGCGTGATATAACAAGGAACACCTTTATGCAAGAGACCCCCACCGTCGAGACGTGTTATGGACCTGTAGCGCAGAAGGTGCTGCAACGCGCCCGAGATATTCGTCTACTGATTTGCGATGTGGATGGCGTAATGTCCGACGGCCTGATTTATATGGGCAATGACGGTGAAGAACTCAAAGCGTTTAATGCCCGCGACGGCTACGGCATTCGCTGTTTACTAGCATCTGGCATTGAGGTCGCTATTATTAGCGGCTACTCCGCCAGGCTACTGGAGGACCGCTTCGCCACTCTTGGCATTACGCATCTTTACCAGGGGCAGTCGGACAAGACTTTGTCCTTTAAAGCGCTTCTGAGTAAACTGACATTAACGGCGGAACAGGTCGCCTATGTGGGCGATGACCTGATTGATGCTCCGGTCATGGACCAGGTCGGCCTGAGCGTGGCAGTGGCGGATGCGCACCCGCTATTGCGACCAATGGCCGATTACGTTACCCGCATCACTGGCGGTCACGGCGCTGTGCGGGAAGTCTGCGACCTGTTACTTCTGGCGCAGGGGAGGTTGGAGGATGCCAAAGGGCAGTCGGTATGAGCAAGAATTTGCGTTGGACCAAGGCGCTACTGGGATTGTTGGTACTGATACTTAT
>NZ_LECR01000016.1:2322-8520 GCF_001602625.1 Sodalis-like endosymbiont of Proechinophthirus fluctus | reverse complement strand
CCAGTCAATACCGGCGAGCCGACCTATCAGAGTGAATACACTACCACGGTGGTGTATAACCAGGCAGGGGAGATTAACTATAAGCTGGTGGCCGATCACGTGAATCACTTCGCCGAGCAACAGATTACCTGGTTTACTCGGCCGGTCGCCACCATATTCAATGAGGACAAAGTACCGACCTGGACGGTTAAGGCCGATAAGGCCAAGCTAGCCCAAGACAGGATGCTTTACCTGTATGGCCATGTTAGGGTAGATAGCCTGACAGATGCCTCGCAACTTAAACGCATTAAAACAGATAACGCGGTGGTTAACCTGGTCACGCAGGATGTCTCATCGAATGATGAGGTAACCTTGTATGGTACCGGCTTTAATTCCACCGGCATGAAGATGCGCGGCAATCTGCGCAACAAGACCGCCGAGTTGATTGAAAAGGTTAAGACCTCTTATGAAAAAATCCAGAATTCACAAAGTACACCTTAGCCTGCTTCTAGCTGGCGGCTTAATGCTGGCCAGCGCGCTGGCGCTCACCAACGATAACCAACAGCCGATTCATATCGACTCCGCGCAGCAGGCGGTAGACATGGCGACTAACACCGTTACCCTGACAGGTGATGTGGTGGTCAAACGTGGCTCCATCGATATTCGCGCCGATAAGGTGATCATCACTCGCCCCGACCGCAAGGACGGTAATGAAGTCGTGGAAGGCTTCGGTAACCCGGTGACCTTCTATCAGTCGCAGGACGACAGCAAGCCGGTACGCGGCCACTCGCAGAAAGTGCGCTATGAAACCGCTAATGATCTGGTGATTCTGACCGGTAATGCCTATCTGGAAAAGTTGGACAGCAACGTCAAGGGCGATCGTATTACCTATCTGGTCAAGAAACAGCAGATGGAGGCGTTCAGCGACAAAGGAAAACAGGTCACCACCGTACTGGTACCAGCACAGTTGCAGGATAAAAGCGTCGCTAATGCGCCAGCGAAATAAACAGGTACAGGATCCATGGCAACATTAATCGCAGAAAATTTGGCTAAAGCTTATAAAGGGCGCTGCATAGTGGAAGACGTCAGCCTTAAGGTAAGCTCTGGCGAGATTGTGGGATTGCTGGGGCCAAACGGTGCGGGCAAAACCACTACGTTTTATATGGTAGTGGGCATCATTCTCCGAGACGCTGGCCGCATTGTGATCGATAAAGACGATATTAGCCTTCTGCCGCTGCATACCCGAGCTCGCCGCGGTATCGGCTATCTGCCGCAGGAAGCCTCGATATTCCGCCGTCTAAGCGTGTTCGACAATCTAATAGCGGTGCTGCAGATCCGCCAGGATATTACCGATGAACAGCGCACCGATCGCGCGAAAGAGCTGATGGAGGAGTTTCATATCAGTCATCTGCGCGACAACCTAGGTCAGTCTCTTTCCGGCGGCGAACGACGCCGGGTGGAGATCGCGCGCGCGCTGGCTGCTAATCCTAAATTCATCCTGCTTGACGAACCTTTTGCCGGCGTCGATCCGATTTCAGTCATCGACATCAAAAAAATCATTGAACATTTGCGCGACAGCGGCCTCGGAGTACTGATTACCGATCACAACGTGCGTGAGACACTCGACGTGTGCGAACGGGCCTATATCGTCAGCCAAGGTAAGCTTATCGCCCACGGCTCCCCCGCCGACATCCTGCTAGACGAACAGGTCAAGCGGGTTTATCTGGGTGAAGAGTTCCACCTCTGATAAGGTGGCGTTACCGCCGTGATTCTTGATGATGGCTGACGCATTGTATGAAGCAAGATTTAACAACTCAGGCTGAGTCAGCAGTTAGTCATGACCCCGCAGTTACAACAGGTCATCCGTATGTTACAATTGTCCACGTCCGAACTCCAGCAGGAAATTCAGACAGCACTAGAAAGCAACCTCTTGCGTGAGCAGGCCTCTTTGTATGACGAGGTGGAGACGCACGATGTACCCGACAGTGAATCGCTGGACACCCGAGAGGCGATGGAATAAAAGGACATGCCTGGAGATCTGCCGCTGGACGCTATCTGGGACGAAATTTATTCCGCCGGCATGCTGTCAGGTACCGGTGACGGTATCTGTTGCCACGACTAAAAATTGCCCGTCTGTCAGGGAGAGAAAACACCCAGACTCTGCTTTTCCCCATATCAATGAGGCGAAACTCATCCTCAACGATTATCTTAATCTGCTGGGCAGCCATGATTTCCGCACTCTGCTGTGTTCGACTAAACTGAAACACTCTGCTGTGTTCGACTAAGCTAAAAAGTGGTGCTGAAACCTGTTATGGCGCTGATTTAGTCGCTGGATCCGCGTCTGGGGCAGTCCATCAATACCGGCGAGTTTCATTATGTCATTCCTGACGTGCTGGTGCGAAAACTGCGAAACCCCTGGGTGGTGAAACTCAATACTGACAGTATCCAGCAGTTCTCTACCTTGGGTAACAGCACCCGCAACGATTCGGACGGTCAGTTCATCCTCAGCCATTTTCAGAAGGCACGCTGGCCGATTAAAGCCTGGAGAGCCGCAATGAAACACTGCTGAAGGTGACGAGCCATATTGTCGATCGGCAGCGGGCGTTTTTTGAGCAAGGGGAAGTTTATGCGGCTACCAATAGTGCTGGCGGGCATTGCCCGGGCAGTATACATGCACGAGTCCACGATCTCACGCATCACCACCCAGAAATATCTGCAAAGCCCACTCGGCATCTTTGAATTGAAATATTTTTTCTCAAGCTACGTCAATATCAATATAGAGGAGGGAAGAGAAGCATCCTCAACAGCTATTCATGCACTCGTAAAAACTCATCGCCGCGGAAAACCTGGCGAAGCCGCTTAGCGACAGTAAACTCACCGACCTGCTTTCCGAGCAGGGCATCATGGTGGCACAGCGTGCCGTAGCAACGTATTGATAGTCTTCATACATCCCGCCGTCGAACCAGCGAAAATAATTGGTTTGACCTCTACAGAGAAGGAAGACACTATGCAGCTGAGTATTACCGGATAGCATGTTGACATCACCCACACCTTACGAGAATTTGTTACTGCCAAACTCTCAAAGCTGGAACAGTTCTTCGAGATCGCATCAATCAGCGTTTATATTGTCCAGAAGGTAGAGAAAGTTCAGAAGATTGTCGAGGCGACAGTGCATCTCTACGGCAGTGAGCTGCACGCGACTGCGGAAGCAGATGATGTGTATTTGGCCATTGATCTATTGATCGATAAGCTCACGCAGCAGTTGAAAACGCATAAAAAGAAGATGAAACAATATTAATTTGACCGTGTGGCTGACAATGCTACCTAAACCTCACATTAGCTCGTTGTCCCTACGGTAAACGAGCTAATGTGTCTTAAAGGTTAACCAATTCCTAAGTGACCCGAAATGACTAACGATACAGCAATGCAAATTGATTCAGTGTTAAACATTGAATGTACCCGCGGCGACGTCCACTGCCAGAGTAAGAAAAGAGCGCTGGAAATTATCAGCGAACTGGCGGCGAAGCAGCTCAACCTGGCACCGCAAGTGGTGTTTGACGCCGTATTGGTGCGTGAACGTATGGGTAGCACCGGTATCGGTAATGGCATCGCCATTCCGCACGGTAAGTTGGAAGAAAACACGCTTCGCGCGGTCGGGGTCTTTATCCGGCTTGAACAACCTATCGCTTTTGACGCTATCGATAATCAGCCCGTGGATCTGCTGTTCGCGCTGCTGCTGCCGGCGGAGCAGTGTAAGGTCCATTTGCACGCCCTGTCTCTGGTCGCCAAGCGGCTGGCGGACAAAACCGTTTGTCGCCGCTTACGTGCCGCGCAAAGCGACGAGGAGTTGTATCAGATTATGACCGAGACAGAAAACAGCAAATGATGTCGCGGCGCCGTCCTGAAGGAGGGATAGAATGGGCGAGGCATGGCCGCATCACCAGAGGATGACATAGCAGAGGGGTGTAGCGTCATGGTACTGATGATAGTCAGCGGTCGTTCCGGCTCAGGTAAATCCGTTGCACTGCGCGCGCTGGAGGATATGGGCTTTTATTGCGTCGATAACCTGCCGGTGGTGCTACTACCACAGCTTGCCAGTACGCTTGCGGCGAGCAATATCTCCGCCGCGGTGAGTATCGATGTGCGCAATATGCCCGAATCACCGGAAATTTTTGAACTGACTATGGACAACCTGCCGCAGGCCTTTTCCCCACAATTGCTATTTTTGGACGCCGATCGCAACACGCTCATCCGCCGCTATAGCGACACCCGACGACTGCACCCGCTCTCAGCCCGTGACCTGTCGCTGGAAAGCGCCATCTATGAAGAGGACTCACTGCTTGAGCCACTGCGCTCGCGCGCTGATCTGGTGATCGATACCTCCGAGATGTCGGTGCATGAGCTGGCCGAAATGCTGCGAACTCGCCTGTTAGGCAAGCGCGAACGGGAACTGACCATGGTGTTTGAATCCTTCGGCTACAAGTACGGCATCCCCATCGACGCTGACTACGTTTTCGACGTGCGTTTTCTGCCCAATCCCCACTGGGATCCCAAGCTCAGGCTGATGACCGGCTTGGATCGCCCTGTTGCGGCGTTTTTAGACCGCTATACCGAAGTGCATAATTTTATCTATCAGACCTGCAGCTATCTGGAGCTGTGGCTGCCGATGCTCGAAACCAACAACCGTAGTTATCTCACGGTGGCGATAGGCTGTACCGGTGGCAAGCACCGATCGGTTTATATCGCTGAACAGCTAGCGGACTATTTTCATTCCAGGGGCAAGAATATCCAGTCCCGCCACCGCACTCTGGAAAAGCGCAAATCATGACGGTTAAACAAACGGTAAGAGATAAAAAAACCGCTAGGGATATGCACGCCAGGCCGGCAATGAAGCTGTTTGAATTGGTACAGGGTTTTGATGACGAAGCGCTGTCACGCAACGACCGACAGTGGCACTGAAGCGGAAGCCAGCAGCGTTATCGGTTTGCTGACGATCAATTCCGCCAAAGGGCGGATGATCTAAGTCGAGGGCACTGGGCCTGACG
This sequence comes from Sodalis-like endosymbiont of Proechinophthirus fluctus, assembly GCF_001602625.1. Classification (GTDB taxonomy): domain Bacteria; phylum Pseudomonadota; class Gammaproteobacteria; order Enterobacterales; family Enterobacteriaceae. Next base: position 3,496 of record NZ_LECR01000016.1, on the reverse strand, counting down.
AGGTGAAGACGTTGACGGCAGTAATCTAGCTGTTCAATGCCGGATTTGACGAGGATTAGTCCCTTCCCCGTCCGCGCCGCCTGCGCCCTACTCGGTTCAAGCCTGTCATTAGAGCGACTCTCTCGTCTCGCCGTATGTGAGTTCTCATCACACATCGGCATTCATCGTCGACAAACGTTTACCAGCCTGAATCCCAGCCGGCGGCCGACGCCGCCGGGATGGTTCCGATTCGTAACTGGTCGGGCTATCAACACCCGTGTGCGGGTAAATGCGTTCTTTCGAACCACAATTGACCCATCACCGAAGAGCATTCCATTATGGATGGGGTTTTGATTCGAGCTTAACGTCGAGTCCAAGTCTTATATTTATTTTACGTTTAAGTTTTAATCTCTGTTTTAACATTGATATTTAATCATTATCTTCGATAATCAATTCAATTTGAAAATAACTCTCCTCCTGCCTTAAGTTATCTAGTTTTTATCTCTTGACCACATGCAGTCAAGGCCGTCATTTAATCGACATTCATACCAAGAACGTAAAACAAATAAGCTATATACCTTGGATAGAGGCTGTTTTCGTGCGGCCAATTGAAAATGGAATTATTAATATTAATATATGAAGATACTGTTTTTGTTATCGATGTTGGTATTACTTTATCGCATATCGCAGCCTTTCCCTACCTTAGCCGAATTGCGCAGCCTGAGCGCCAGTTACTTTCACAGCATATCAAAATCAAAACCGGCGGCACTGCTATCCATGCTACAAGCGCACTCCAAATCTGGCGGTGCTGTCTGAGGCCAGCTCAGCTATCGGCGCGGCACAGGTAGTTGCCGAGAACGGCGGCAAGGTGAAGGTTATCACGGTCGACGTCAACGCCAAGGTGTTAGATATGATAAAAAGTGGTCAGGTGTACGCCAGCACCAACCGCAATCAGGAGAGATTCAGGGCTGTCTCGGCCTTGTTACCCACCCTGATGCTTGCCGGCCATCCTCAGCTGTGATCGATCGATTAATGACGCCAAATACAGGCACAGCATGACGAATTACGCCGGGGGCGCAGGCTTTGTTCACCATCGTTCGCCAGTTTAAGCACGCGGTATCACCATTATTTACATTAGCTACCGCATGACGGAGATTTTCACACTGTGTTAGCATAATCTCACCATCCTGCACGA
>NZ_LECR01000016.1:0-2108 GCF_001602625.1 Sodalis-like endosymbiont of Proechinophthirus fluctus | reverse complement strand
CTGCGGCATTGAAACCAGCAGCGCCCGTAGCGAGTTACTGGCGCATCTGCTGGATGAAACTGGCCAGCGCAATTCTCGGATAACCAGTGATTGATGGGACTGCCGCTGTTGTGGCTCCAGAGTATCCCTTTTTTCCTTCGCAGTGGCGTGGCGGCGGCGAGCAATACCAAGATCAACTCCATCCACTGTGCGCTGAGCGGCAGCTATCTTAAAGAGCTAGTGACCGACAAGACCACCCGCCAACGACGTGATTGAACAGTTCGGTACGCCAGGAGGATAATCATGGCTGAACACGACGGTGAACCGCCATTGGGGCGGGAAACCCAGTTGGTGGCACTACGCGATTGCGATCGGGCGCCTATCATGATCATTAGTGGAGCATCAACGGCATCGGCACCTTCCATAAATTGGCGCTACAATATATCCCCGCCATTCTCGTTGAGAAAAGCGACTGGTGTAAAGACGACTAGAGGCGCGCTCTCGCGCATGATTCACGGTGGTTTTCGCTATTCAGAGACCGGCGAATTTGGTCTGGTGAAGGAACCCGTTACCGAACGTGACCGACTACTGCTTAAAGCCTCGCACTATGTCGCGCCGCTGCGCGCGACGGTACCCATCGACAGTTGGGCGGTTGTCTTTTTAACATCGGTAAGCGCTTCCTGCGTCTGAGCGAAAACCCGCCCTGCGTGGCGTGCTGATCATCAAAACCGGCGTGACACGCTTTATGATCCCTACACCCGTCAGAGTAGTACGATGCCGCGTCATCAACAGAAACTCAATGGCCTTGGCAACTACCCCGCCCGCGCTGTCCGGGATTCGCTGCAGCGCCACCTACTACGATGCCTGGATCACCGCGCCAGAGCGTCTGGGCATTAACTTGTTGGAAGGTTCCCAGCGCGCGAATCCACAGGCGCTGGCACTGAATTATCTTAGCCTGGAAAGCGCCGACAGAGTGCATCTGACACTGCACGACGTACTCAGCCAGGAAACCTTTACGCTGCTCCTGCATATCGTGGTGAATGCCACCGGCGCCTGGGTCGACTAGCTTAATGGCGTATTGGCACCGGAGCGGACGGTTCAGAAGATGATTAGCGTCACTAGGGAATCCTATCTTACTCGTGCGCAGCCCAGAGTCATTGCGCATGCTGAGAGATGAAATAGTGTATTACGAAAATCACGAGGGAAGGGTTTGCATTATGTTCCCCTGGTTCGGTTTGGTGACCCTAGTGAGGCAGTCTACGATGAAGCAGAAAAACACTATATTCTCAAATCCATTAACTTTGTATCCCCCTCAATAAGAATGGGCGACGACGATATAATTTATACTTTCAGCAGTGTGCGTCCTTCCTTCCCGCCATAGCGATGCCGCGTTAAACGTCCGCATCTCGCGTAATCATTCTCTGGCGTTACTGCCACTGGCCATGGGTCATCGCTGTGGATGCCGATGGGCACAGAAACGACCTGTATGCGCTCGACTGTCAGCAGCAAGCCCGTAAAAAGCGCGAGTCTATTCATCAGCGCTCGTTACAAACCCCTTGGGCCGCCATGCCGGATTGATGAGCTACGCTGACTGAAGATCCATGACACCGTGCTGTACCGCCGCATTGGCCACGTGATGTGCACCAAGGATGTCAAGGGATGTCATCAGCTATTTCCTATGCGGATCGCTCAGCGGGGATTACTCCGATGCGGCCAGCACAGGTCTAATTGACTATCAACGGCGCGACTATGACCACGAGTTTATGACACTATATGGTATGATACGGTGTGATGATGTACCAGACACGCTGACGCTGCTGCGCGAATCCTGCTAGGTGGCGGGACACGTCAGCGAGCGTGGCGTCCGCTTGATCAGCCTGATCACCGGGATCCTAGTCGTGGCCGGCATCTTCGACGTGGTGGCCAGTAGCGATGCATCTATTGCCTCCGGTACGTAGAGTATAAACCATGTGGTGGATCGGCCGGATTACTTACGGCCAGTATTTATGAATTCCATCATCGAAAAGACCTCTGCATGGCGATCGAGGCCAGCCCTACTTCCGCCGCCAATCTTGACTGGTTCGTGCGCGAATTTACCGCCGGCCACGGCACGCCAGGCACGGCCCTGC
>NZ_LECR01000030.1:14362-34353 GCF_001602625.1 Sodalis-like endosymbiont of Proechinophthirus fluctus | reverse complement strand
GCAGGGTTCAAGGGTGACATAGGCGGTAGCGCCGCGCGCCGCCCCTCCCGCCCTGCGCAGCGCATAAACTTCGGCATGCGGCTCGCCGGCACGCTGATGATAACCTTCGCCTACAATGCGTCCATCGAGGACGATAACGCAGCCCACATTAGGATTGGGTGCGGTAGTAAAGCGTCCACAACGCGCCAGTTCAAATGCGCGCGCGAGAAAAACCTCATCATGCTCCATAAGAAGGTCCTTAAGGGTGATGCAAGTCATGCAGTCGGGCGATCTCTTCGCCGAACTCGCGGATATCCTCGTAGCTGCAAAACCGAGACAAAGCGGATATAGATAACCTTATCCAGATTTTTCAGCACGTCCATCACGAGATTGCTGATCATTTTGCTTGGTACTTCGTGCTCGCCGGTATATAGCGCAGCTGGGATTTTGATGTGGTTGATGGCTATTTCGACATCGTCGGACTTGACCTGTCGCGTTTCTAACGCTTTCAAAAAACTACTACGCAGCTTTTCTTCGTTAAAAGGTTCGCGTACATCATTGCTTTCGATGATGCGAGGCAGCATAAGTTTCGCCACTTCAAATGTCGTGAAGTATTCATTACAGATGACGTACCGCCGACGGCGTCGAACCTAGGTTTCCTTCCCTCACTCTAGACGAAAATCTATCACTTTGGTATCGACTGCAGAACAAAACGGACAATGCATAGCACTTCCCGGCCGGCTGATTAAGGATAGGGTAGTTTAGCGAAAACTTCGCCAAGGATAAAGCAACAGTACTTAAAGCTGAACCGGCGCTGTAGAGTTACCGATATTTATGAGAAGAGAACGCGGCGCGTCCCATAACCTTCCGGCGCTTAATGGCTAAACTGAACACAATCGTTGAAAAAAGTAAATTGCCGCTATGAAAATCAGTTATCTCGATAGATATGCCGTTACCGCCCTGCTATTGCTAGCCGGCTGCGTCAGCCGACAGGAGGCCAAGCGGGTGCCTAAACTAGGTAGCGAAGTAGGGCATTTAAACTAGTATTTGCAAACACTAACCCATCAAGTCGACGCGCTGGTGGCGAAAAACGAGCAGAATCAGCAGTCGATCCGCGGTATCTACCGAGGAAAAAACCGCGGGAAACATGCAAAGCGAGACGGGCAAATTGCGGCTCTCAATCCTCTCAGATAGAGGAGGGGAAGCTAGCAGATCACGCGCGAAGTTGTATATCTATAGCACCGGCGGCGCAGTGCTAATGCCACTGCCCGTGCCACTGCACGGGATTGTATATTGGGGACAGGTGGATGCCACGGGTAAGCCATTAACCGCCGATGTGCTTACCCAGCCGATTTCTGTGCCATCCTACATCCTACATCCTACATCCTCCTTGCTGCCGAGAACCGAGGCCACTATAGAACTGCGAATGTCCGGCCTGACGACGGAGGAGAGGTAGGTTTTATCCGGCTAATGATATTCAGCCGGGACAAGCCGCAAAATCCGCCAGCGTTAGACGCTACCAAACCTGTCGGCAGCCAATAGATTGATACATGCTCGTGCAGCAACCGCCAGGGCAGCGCTCCTGTGTCGCTTGTGTCGCTCGGCGGCGTTCTTCTTCATAGCGCGCTATGCGTCTTTCAGGGCAGCAGCGACTGCTGATCGGCNCCCTCTTTTTCCACCTTCTGCTGCAGCAGATGTTCGCGCTTCATGCCGAGCTTAAGCGCCAATGCCGACGCCACATAGATGGAGCTGACGGTACCAATAAAGACGCCGATAAACAGCGTTGTAGAGAAGCCGCGCAGCATTGCGCCACCGAAAATCAATAGCATCAATACCACCATCAGGGTCGTAGCAGAGGTCATAATGGTCCGGCTCAAGGTTTGCGTCAGCGAAACGTTAAAAATATCGTAGGCACTGCCACGGCGGATTTTACGGAAGTTTTCACGAATACGGTCTGACACCACGATACTGTCGTTTAGCGAGTAACCAATCACGGACATCAGCGAAGCGATAATCGTCATATCGATTTCGATATGGAACAGCGACAGAACCCCAAGCGTAATAACCACGTCATGAGTCAGCGCCAATACTGCACCGGTGGCCAACCTCCATTCAAACCGGAAGCCGATATAAATCAGGATACAGATCAACGCTACCAGCAGCGCCATGCAGCCGTCCTGAGCCAGGTCGCTACCGACGCTCGGTCCAACAAACTCGACCCGCTTCACGGTGGCATTCTGCCCAGTTGCCTGATTAATCACCCCGAGCACTTTGTTGCCCATATCCTGACCAAGGTCATCTTGCACTGGGGGCATACGGACTATCACATCGCGGCTGCTGCCGAAATTCTGCACCAGCAGATCCGTGAAGCCCGCATATTCAAGCGCGCCATGCATCTTGTCAAGGTCGGCGGCCTTTTCCAGGTTAAGTTCAATCACCGTGCCGCCTGTGAAATCCAGTCCCCAGTTAAATCCCCGTACCGCCATGATGACGATGGAGGTAATAAGCAAGATAGCCGACAGAGTGAACACCACATAATCCCAGCGCATAAAGTCGTAGACTTTACGGCCGTAATTCAATTCTTCGACATTTCTTCGTTGCTGAGCCACAAGCCACTCCTAGATAGACAGCTTATCGATGCGTTTACCACCATAAAGCAGGTTAACGACAGCACGAGTACCGATGATAGCTGTGAACATTGAGGTAGCAATCCCGATAGCAGTGGTAATGGAGAAGCCCTTGATAGAGCCCGTGCCCACCGCGTACAGGATAATGGCGATAATTAGCGTCGTGACGTTAGCATCAACGATGCTGGAGAACGCACCTCGATAGCCCTCATGAATGGCCTGCTGCACTGTGCGACCGTTGCGCAATTCTTCTTTAATGCGTTCATTGATAAGCACATTAGCGTCCACTGCCACTGCCAGCGTCAATACAATACCGGCAATACCCGGCATGGTCAGCGTCGCGCCGGGCAGCATAGACATGATGCCAATAATCAGCACCAAGTTTGCGATGAGCGCCATGGTGGCGATAAGACCAAATTTTTGATACCATGCTACCATAAACACAATTGATGCTACCAGTCCCCATAAACAGGCTTCTAGCCCTTGGGTAATATTCTGTGGCCCCAGGGTCGGGCCGATAGTGCGCTCTTCCACAATCTGGATCGGCGCAATCAACGCGCCTGCCCGCAGCAGCAGCGACAGCTGGCGCGCCTCGTTGGGATTATTGATGCCGGTAATNGCGACTGGATAGTGGCGACATTAATGACTTCTTCCCGTTTCTCCAAAATGGCGCGACCGTTGGCGTCTTTCTTGCCGCTATCCCTATACTCCACAAACAGCGTGGCCATCAGCTTGCCGATATTGTCTTTGGTGAAGTTAAACATGGTCGTTCCGCCGCTGTCGTCCAGGGAAACATTCACCTGCGGGCGGTTATATTCATCGGCGCTGGAGGCGGAGTCGGTGATATGATCGCCGGTCAGAATGACTCGTTTGTACAACACGACCGGCTGGCCGTCGCGGGTGACTTTCATCTCCGAATCTCCCGGCACGCGGCCGTTGGCGGCAGCAGTTTGATCTACCGAGCTATTGATCAGACGGAATTCCAGCGTGGCGGTCGCCCCCAAAATTTCTTTGGCGCTGGCCGTATCCTGGATACCCGGCAGCTCGACCACAATTCGGTTAGTGCCCTGGCGCTGCACCAAGGGCTCGGCGACGCCCAGCTGATTGACGCGGTTGCGCAGAATAGTAATGTTCTGTTGCACTGCGTACTCGCGGGCCTGGCGCAGGCGATCGTCTGCCAGCGTGGCGCGCAGCGCGTTGTCTCCGATACTATTGATCACCAGATCACGGTGGCGCGACTTCAACCAGGATATCGCCTGATCTCGGGTATCGGTATCACGGAAGCGAAATCCGCTTCCGTGATTCTCGATTTTACGCTCCGTCGCATACGGAATGCCCTTTTCGCGTAAATCGCCACACAGGGTATCCATCGTCTGCTCCTGCAGCTTATTAAGCGCGGTGTCCATATCCACTTCCATCAGGAAGTGAACGCCGCCGCGCAAATCCAGGCCGAGCTTCATCGGCGCCACCCCTACCTTGGCTAACCAAAAAGGGGTAGCCGGAGCTAGATTAAGCGCCACGACATAATTTTCGCCGAGGGCGTTCATCAATGCTTCGTGGGCGCGAAGCTGCACGTCCCAGTTGGAAAAACGGGCCAGAATAGCGCCATTTTCTAGGTTAATGGATTTACTGGAGATATGTTGTTGTTCTAATACAGTCCGGATCTGGACCAGAGTCGATTCACTGGCGGTACTACCCCGCGCGCCAGTGATCTGTATAGCCGGATCCTCACCATACAGGTTGGGAAGTGCATACAGTAGCCCAACGACCAGCACCAGCACCAGCATGATATATTTCCATAAAGGATAACGGTTTAACACGGCAGTTCCCTTCGAGAGAATCGTTTATTACAGTGCTTTCATCGTACCTTTTGGCAAAACAGCAGCCACGAAATCACGCTTAATGACCACTTCATTAGTATCGTTGAGCGCGATGGAAATATAGCCGGTATCCGCGATTTTCACCACGCGCCCCACCAGACCACTAGTCATCAGAATTTCATCTCCTTTGGAAATGGAATTTATTAACTCTTTATGCATCTTGGCGCGCTTTTGCTGTGGGCGCAGGATCATGAAATAAAAGATCAGAATAAAAACAACCAGCATCACCACCAGAGAGTAAGGACTTGACTGGGACGAATCACCGGTGGCAGCAACGGCGTCAAAAACGAAAAAGCTCATTTAAATTCCCTCATCGTTATTTAACTCAACGACTAAAGGTGCACCGGTTTACTTGTCCGGCGATAAAACTCACCTACAAGGTGCTCTAATTTACCCTCATCGATAGCCTGGCGTAAACCCGCCATCAATCGCTGATAATAACGTAGATTATGGATAGTATTTAGACGAGCACCCAATATTTCGTTGCAACGGTCAAGATGATGTAAGTACGCACGGCTATAATTGCGACAGGTGTAACAATCACATTCTGCATCTAGCGGCGCGACATCGTCTTTATACCGGGCGTTGCGTATTTTTACCACGCCATCGGTAACAAACAGATGACCATTACGGGCATTGCGGGTCGGCATGACGCAGTCGAACATATCAATACCATGACGAACGCCCTCCACTAAATCTTCAGGTTTGCCGACGCCCATCAAATAGCGCGGTTTGCTCACCGGGATCTTCGGGCATAGGTGCGCCAAAATACGGTGCATATCAGCTTTCGGTTCCCCTACTGCCAGGCCGCCCACAGCGTAACCATCAAAACCGATCTCTACCAGTCTTTTTACCGATACATCTCGTAAATCTTCGTAAATACTACCCTGTATAATGCCGAAAATCGCATTGGGATTTCCAAGTTCGTCAAAACGCTGACGACTGCGGGCCGCCCAGCGTAACGACATTTCCATCGAGCACTTTGCGTAATCCCAATCGGAAGGATAAGGCATACATTCGTCAAAAATCATGACAATATCGGAACCTATATCGTACTGTATTTCCATAGATTTTTCCGGGCTTAGAAAAATTGTGGTGCCGTTGATGGGATTGCGGAAATGCACACCTTCTTCGGTAATTTTGCGAATGTCGCCCAGACTGAATACCTGGAACCCGCCCGAATCGGTTAGTATTGGCCCATGCCACTGCATAAAATCGTGCAAATCGCCATGCATCTTCATGACTTCCTGGCCCGGTCGCAGCCAAAGGTGAAAGGTATTGCCCAGCAGAATCTGCGCGCCGGTTTCTTTCACTTCTTCGGGCATCATGCCCTTCACGGTGCCATAAGTCCCGACCGGCATAAACGCCGGCGTTTCCACAACACCCCGATCAAAAACTAGCCGCCCGCGGCGGGCCGGGCCATCGGTTTTCAATAATTGATATTCCACACATCCTCCAACACCAGAGAAACAGTCCGATATTTGATGAAAAGGAGTGCATCCTAACAACCACGTGAGTCGATGTACAAGGCAGTCCGCAGAATTTGTTGGTGTTATTTATACCGGTTTTCTGCCGCCGACGGTTTGCTTAAAGGACGAATCCAGACCCGCTATTGGCGATTATACCGTCCGATCACGGCTCACCAACCCGCTCTCGGGCAGCAGCGGGATTCCGGGTGATAAACATAGCGTCTCCATAGCTGAAAAAACGGTACGCCTGCGCCACCGCTTCCCGGTAGGCCGCCAGCGTATGGCGATAACCAGCGAACGCCGATACTAGCATTATGAGGGTGGACTCTGGCAGATGAAAATTAGTGATAAGCGCATCAATAACGCGAAATTGATAACCAGGATAAATAAAAATGCGCGTGTCGCCAAAAAATGGCGCCAGGGTATTCTCTCCCGACGCCGCGGCCGCGCTCTCAAGCGAGCGCGCGGAGGTAGTACCGACAGCCACGACACGGTTGCCGCGCGACTTGCACGCCAGAACCGCATCAACTACCTCCTGCGTTACTTCAGTATACTCCGAGTGCATCTGATGCTGTTCAATCCGATCCACCCGCACCGGCTGGAAGGTTCCAGCGCCTACATGCAAGGTGACAAACGCCATCACAACGCCTTTAGCGCGCAGCGCCTCCAGCAGTGGCTCGTCGAAATGCAGGCCGGCGGTAGGCGCCGCCACCGCACCACGCCGTTCACCGTAAACCGTCTGATAGAGCTCACGATCCGCGGTATCGTCAGGCCTATCGATATAGGGCGGCAAAGGCATATGGCCGGCATCATTGAGCAGTGTCAGCACATCGCGGGGATCTTCGAAACGCAGTTCAAAAAGTGAATTGTGGCGCGCCACCATAGTAGTGGCGATGCTATTATCATCACCCAATAGCAGCTCGGCGTCGGCTTTCGGTGCCTTGGACGCGCGCACATGGGCAAGTACCCGCTTATCATCGAGAACCCTTTCTACCAAGACTTCGATTTTACCGCCGCTGACTTTACGGCCGAATAAAAGGGCGGGGATCACCCAGGTATTGTTGAATACCAGTAAGTCTCCGGGCGCCAATTTGTCCAGCAAATCGATAAAGACCTGATGCGCCAGCACGCCCGTCTGGCCGTCTAGAGATAGTAAACGGCAGGCACTGCGTTCCACCTGTGGATAACGGGCAATCAGATTATCGGGCAATTTAAAAGAGAAGTCTGCAACGCGCATAATAAATCACTTCAGCATCAAAATAGGCGACTCAGTCTAGAGCTATGCGTTCCTTCCTGCAAGAATTAAGCTATGTTGCTCCGCTTTTTCTGTATACTGATGGAATGAATTTTCTTGCTCATCTGCATCTTGCCACACCCTGGCGCAAAGCTCCCTGCTCGGAAATCTGATGGCGGATTTTGTCCATGGTGATCCCCCGAGTGTCTATATTCACCCGAGATTGTGGCGAGCATTCGTATGCATAGCTATATTGATAGCCTTATCGATAATCACGAAGCTGTAAAGCAGGTGCGCACGCTGTTTTCGACGGTGATGCGGCGGATGGCACCTATCGCGCTGGACGTTATCTGGGATCATTTTCTGCCGCGCCACTGGCTACAAGTCCGATTGCGGGCGTAGCGAGAAATCGCGCCGCTCTGCCGGATACGCTGGCGGGGTTTCAATCCCTTAACCGCTCCTGTAGCGGAAACGCTGGCTACTGCGCGATGCTGGCCGATAATAGGCTTTTTCTGGCCCAAGTGCTAACTGGTATGGCCAGAGCGCTGCCCACTGTTGTCGTCTCTGGGCAAGATTTATCCGGAGATCCAAACCAATATGACCAGCTGAAAGCGGCGTCTTGACAACTCTAATCCGGTGATAATGCATGCAGCGTGATAAGGCTCGCTGGGTCACTGAGCGCACTAGCTCACCAGTTCGCTTTCGATTGTCGTCTAGTGACGTGTCCACCTTATCCGCCACATGGCCGGATCGCCCCTATCGAGAATTGCCTTCTCGGAATACAGGGGTAGGGGTCCATGCACAACTATCCATTTGGCGACCTGCACGCAATGTCCCAGTAATAGCCCAATGGCCTGTCATTACTGGCAATGACAGGAGTGTTACGAATAGCGCTAGGCAATCATCTCACAGGAAGGAGTCTTAGAGGAGTCTTAGCCATATACCCTATCGATGCCACAAGTTACCGTTCGGTAAAAGGATTCAACCAACGCGTGCGCTTCTAGTGATACATTATACCGCTCTCAATTTCGCCAACTCGATCAACGCACTGAGCGGAGACGCGACGCTCAGTGCGCATTATCTGGTGCCCGATCTCGACGATCAAAGCTATATAGACGCTGAGTTCGACGATATACGTATTTTCAACCTAGTGGACGAGAAGGATCGCGCCTGGCGCGCCGGCCTTAGCGCCTGGGTCGGGTGAAATAATCTTAACGATACCTCTATCGGGGTAGAAAATGTGAACCTGGCGTCGGTATAAACTTTCCCGCCTTATCATCCGGTGCAAATCGAGACCATCATTCAACTAGCGCAGGGCTGTCCTGCACTGCTATTCGGATATTACTCCCACCCAGGTCGTATGCTATAGTGATGTTGCGCCTGGACGAAAATTTGATCCCGGCGCAGCGTTTCTCTAGAAAAAGTTGTACGAGGGGCATAGGCGTCTGGTATGATGAGGCGACCAAACAGCAGTATATTGACGATCTTGCTGAGCACGGGAACCCTATCTCTGACTAGACGACGATAAGAACCAAACTTAAGACCTGTGGCTATAGTGTCGCGGAAGCGACAGGCGCTGGCGGCTATAAAAACCTTATCCAGACTTTTTAATTACATTTTCGCCCCACTGATTGGCAGGGCACGGTGGATAATGAAATTACATCGATTATTTACGCTTTGGTAGATAAATATTTCAGTAATTGAGTTGTGCCTACTTTATTTAACCATGGCACTGCCAGTGGAGGAAGCTATCGTTTACAGCGGAATTTTATTCTACCGCATGCGAATTTCTCTGAAACTATCTTTTCAGCTCAGGCTCAGATAGCCGCTTGATGCTTAAACAACATCAGATTATTCATAGCCATATGACAGAAATAAGGGTAATAATACACCGGAATAGACGTCGCATCGGAAAAAATTAAGGATCACGATTTTATAAATTAATCTCTCTTCGTCGCTGGCCGAAAGCGAAAAAATTATCCGAAGATAATCGTATTGGAGCTAAAAAGTCTTTCTTATTTATTTTTGGCTGCTACGATGCCATGGACGCTGCGCCATCCGACATGTTTTTATTGATAACATCACATGAATGACCGTGATATCGCTAATAAAGCCAATGGGAATTTTTTCTCTATCGCCGTTAATTAATATTCGTCAAATTCTCAAACAAATGCAGCAGCAGGTTGAGTATCCTCGACCCGACTCGAATAAACTACAAATACTCGATGTCATCATCGGTCAATGCCTTGACCAAATTTTCCGCCCTCGCCGGATCGGTATTTACATAGCCGAAGTCAGAAACTTAGTGATCAAGGTACTGTCTATTGATCTGAAAACCTTGTCGCTTCAACTCCATAACAATATCCGGGATATTGTGCTCGTCATATTTCAGATGAACTGAAAAATAAGATGAACAATTTTTCTATAATTATTCCACGCATGAAATAATAAACATAAACAGTATACCGCTATGATTACTCCATTTTTCATTCTAATTTAATTTTATTACCTTTTTTCCATTCTATCAAGCGCACTGGTCTAAAATTAATGCGACACGCAATATATTCCAATTAATTTCTTTCAAGCGCACACGTGCCAAGCCATAGCAAGGTCACCGTGTATCCGTAAGCGAAACCGTCACTGGTAAATCGGCCACCTAGATGCCTGCCGCCGTCCGGCAGTGCAGCCCCCAGCCCCTCATGACAACGTGACCCGTTAGTACCTTTTTCCTCACCCTCCTTACTACCAACCGGCAACGAGGAGGATCTCCGGCTGCGCAGGCAAACGCTGAACGCGTCTGCTTATCAGCTGAAAATAAGAGCAAAACCATGATGACAATATTCACCTATCGCTTCGATAGTTATAACCTATTTAACCAATCAATATAGTTGACTTTATCCTTATCCTTCCTCAGCACGGCCTTATACCAGGTCGGCTTAAATCCTATCAATCCGCAACATTATTTTACAGGAGTAAATATGGTTCTGGTCACTCGTCAAGCCCCCGATTTTATCGCCGCCGCCGTGCTCGGTACTGGTGAAATCGTTAATAATTTCAATCTTAAATCCCACATTCAAGGTAAGCTGGCAGTCATATTCTTCTGGCCGATGGACTTCACTTTCGTCTGTCCGTCCGAACTGATTGCTTTCGACAAACGTTACGCAGAATTTCAGAAGCGCAGCGTGGAAATCATCGGTGTCTCTTTTGACTCAGAGTTTGTACACAATGCTTGGCGGCAGGTCTCCATAGACAAAGGCGGTATTGGACCAGTCAAGTACCCGATGGTAGCGGACATCAAACGCGAAATCATCAAAGCCTATGGTATCGAACATCCTAGCGCTGGCGTCGCGCTGCGCGGTTCGTTCCTTATTGACAAAGACGGGATTGTTCGCCATCAGGTCGTTAACGACCTGCCGCTAGGCCGCAATATCGACGAAATGATGCGAATGGTAGATGCCCTGCAATTCCATGAAGAATACGGCGAAGTCTGCCCGGCACAATGGGAAAAAGGGCAGGAAGGGATGATCGCTTCACCGGAAGGTGTCGCTAAATATCTGTCTGAGAACTTGACAAGACTGTAGTCCACTTCCGCCAGGAATAGAGAGTGCACCTGCTCTGTCTGTCTGAAGCCGGTCAGCCATGCTAACCGGCTTCATGTACTGCGCCTGCCGCAAGCCCGGTAGTGTTAGCCCGATAAATCCCCTCCACCCCGAATCACCTGGCAGAACTTTGCGCTCAGGAGGCGGCGGCCTCGAGCTTCGTTTTTACCCAACAGTATCGCAGTAATAGCAGTAAACCCCACACTGCTTCTACGTATAACGGCAACCGGGTGGTGGGTAAGTACTTCGTCAAACCGATAGTAAACAGCAGGAAGACGACACCGAGGCCCGCCCGCAGCTATTGGATTACCGGGCAAAGAGAATTTCAGCTCCCTTACCTGATCGAGTTTGAGCTTACGGCGAAAGACGATTTGCGAACATAAGATCATAATCCATACCTATGCAGTGGTAAAGGTGACCAGTGAGGCGATATCATTAGGAAGACATTTCCCGGCATAAGGTAATTTAAGTAAACTACCACCAGTATCGCTATCATTACCAGTACTCTGATTCAGGGAATGCCGTGACGGGACCTAATCTATTTTGATACGCCCTGCCGGGCGGGCGCCTACCTACGGCAACGTTAACAAGCCCGTTATTGACGCAGTTGGCAACCTTTTTGTCCACAGCAACTACACCCCGCCCGCCTGCCCGTTGACACCCCTGCTACCCACACGCGGCAGGCCGCAGGCACCGCCGCGTGTGGGTAGCAGGGGTGTCGGTCTCGGTTTAACGCTTTTTTCCTACGGCCAAAGCTATGCCACGCTACGCATGCCACTAGAGTCGCTATGAACCGCCTTAAGAATCGGCGTCTAGCATTCACTGCCGAATACCCAAGGCGGCGCCTATTTAAGGTCGGCAGAGAATGTACAGTCTGTCGACATTACTCATCTGCCCACCAACATGACAACAGATGGAAAATATCCGCGCCGCTGCGTGATTGCCCCCGCTTGGCCTCTCGTAATCCT
Source organism: Sodalis-like endosymbiont of Proechinophthirus fluctus (assembly GCF_001602625.1). Lineage (GTDB taxonomy): Bacteria > Pseudomonadota > Gammaproteobacteria > Enterobacterales > Enterobacteriaceae. Next base: position 22,597 of record NZ_LECR01000030.1, on the reverse strand, counting down.
GCATAAATCCAGTGCTGGAGATGAGTGTTTCGGTACAGCCATATTTTCCGCAGTAGTAGAGAACCTTATACGCCATTCATCTTCATTCATCCATGGCAGCGAGTTATGCCCAGCGATAAGCGACAAGAAGCGGCACTGAGCGCTATTTGGGGACCATCATAGGATAAGAAGAATAAAATTGAGCTATTCCCGCTGTGGGGGCTGTGGGGCAACGTTTTAGCCAAGCTTTGTGGAGCCCGTCATCCGTGCGCACAACGGTGGCATGGTGAACGGACATGATAGCGCTCGCTAATTCTCACCCCCTACCAGCTGCTGGCGCTGACTATCGCCCCCAGCAATAGGGTAATGAATAGCCAAAGCGCGTACTTAGCGCCGGCGGCAGCGCAGCGGCCTTATTGGCACACTGTTTGATTTCCTTGCGCTAGCTCTTCAAATCTTCCCGCGCATGGCTGATATTCTACTTAGGTGTATCGATCCGTTGTTTTATCGTTTCTGCCGCCTGCTGTTTATCACGCATCACATTATCGGTAGCTTGACTTAGCGCCTCCGGCGTCAGGGTACAATTACTATTGGCTTGGCAGCGCCTGATGCACGGTCGTCTCGCTTAGTATCTCCGGTCACAGTATCCATGCGCTGATTCAACCGCTCAGCCAGCGCCGCCACAATCTGCTCGCTGCGCTCAGGGGTCAGGGGCGTGCATCGCCTCGGCGACCGCCTTGGCTGACTTCCGCGTGTATTTTCTTAAGCTGGTGCTGGAGATAGTCGGGATGCAGCGCTTCTTCTCTGTTTTGCAGCGCACCGGTGATATTTTTTGGCGATATATTAGTGGGAAAAAATCGTCCAGGTTAATTTCCCCAAACCATTATTTAATGCCCTGCTAATTCATCGCTATTATTTCCCACCACCGTGACAATATTGCCAGCGACTCTGTCCACTGCGCTCAGGGAGCGACCATGCTAAATCCCAGTGCGCTACTAATTAGCGCTAAGCAAGAGTGAAATAGAGAACGCCGTAAGAACGCCACTGAAAAGTGATCCCTCATGACACTCGGTTGGCGCAGATGGCCACCACATCCTGCATCTCCATAAACTAACTTCTTTATTTTTTGCAAATTAGAATGATGCTACGCTATTAAGTTAATATATATTTAATATAATTATTAATTTTTGATGCCGATAAACGGGCGCAATCACCTTTGGTGCCGCTACTCGGCAAGCGTCTATCGCCACCCTCTCTGGGATGCGTTTCCGGCATACCAAGCCCATGTTTTTATCCTATAGCATAGAAGGTTGCACGCACGTAGTGCCTACTTCACCCGTTACATACCACACCCCAAAAACGTCAAATACGGATAACTATTGTACGCTTTTTTCCAGAAGAAGCCGCCTGCAATTCATTATTATCATACGCGCTGCATTTTTTGGCAAATCGCGCTGGAGGTACGTCAGATAATGGATATCTATTATTTATAGTTTAATAATGTCATAACTTACCATTTGAACCGACCAGTCGAGCTGTTGGTAGAGCAAATCAAACAGCAGTTATCCGACTTCATACCCTGTGGCAGTCAGGATATGGAGAAATCTAACTGGGTTCCTTCCATGGGCGCCAAAAGCGACGTGCTGACTCGCGCGATATCAGAATATGTCCTGTTGTGCCTGCACCATAAGGAAGAAAAATTCTAATATCCTCCGGTGAGGAAGTGAGCTGCAGAGAAAAATCGACAAACTTGAATATGAACAAAGCCGGAAACTGCGTAGAATAGAAAAGAACGCGCTCAAGAAAGAACAAAGTACTGCACACTCTGATGCCCTCACGCCTTCAGCCATTTTGGTCAAACGTTATTGTGGCTGGATATCCTGTCAACAATTTGGTGCTAGTCTACGTCGTCAGCGCCAAAAAAAAGCGAAAGATTGCCTGGCGCTGCTGCGAAAATCTATCGGCTCGTTGCCGGTTGGGTTGCAGCTGACCATGGAAAAACCGATTGAAATGACTCTATCCGGATGGGTACGCAGCAGCGATCCCGCCGCCGGCTTCGCTATTCAAGATGATGCTGAGCTGAAAGCGCTACTGGAAGAAAGCGGCATCGTTCACTGCAAAAAGCAGGATTTGTCCAGCAACAAAATCGCAGTACATATCGATCGAGGCAGGTAAACTGGTGACCAAGCTGGTGCTGGATTGGCGGGAGCGAGCGCAGTTTTTATTGGGCGATGATGGCACGGTTAAACGGGTGAAATTCGCCGATACGCTATGCGAGCAGAATAATGATACAGATTGCGGCGATTTCGCCGCCAGTTTCGATGCCGATTTTATGCTCATGATTAGTGAATTGGTGGCCTTAATCGCTAATCGCTGATGAAAGCTGTTGTAAAATGGTATAGACCACATCGTCGGGCGCCTGACTGGCGTCTACTATATGGTGTGCCGCTTCTTGATAGAGTTTTTCACGTGTGGCTAGCACTTCAGCGATTTCTTCAATCATCGGTTTCCCCGTCAAACTGGGCCGCTGTGCCTCCTCGGGGTATGCCTGTAGACGGCGCGCAAGCTCCTGCGCCGACACGTTTAGATACACGACGGTGCCGCGCGCGCGAATGAAACGTCGGTTAGCCGCCGATAAAATAATACCGCCACCCGTAGCCACCACAGTTTGCCCTTGTGTAACGCTTGCCAGGATTTCACTCTCCCTTGCCCGAAAGCCCATCCAGCCTTCTTCAGCGACAATATCTGCCACAGTCTTGCCGTTAGACCGCCACAACATCTCGTCGGTATCGGTAAATGCACATCCCAATACCCGCGCTAATGTCTGACCTACCGTGGTCTTGCCGCATCCGCGCGCACCAACCATAAATAGGGGTTGTGTCATTGCTTATCTGTCCTTTTCTTTACCTGAAAATAGAGGATGAGAATATTCACCGTCCCTGGGCCGGAGCAGGATGAAGCAGGAAAGTCGCCGCCCTGTTATGTGCCGGCAGCGCATCATATCATCGACCTCTAGCGGCACACATGTTTACCAGTAAAATTTTGCGCTACCATAAAGAGAATCGGAGCCGAAACGACTGCAGGCATTGCCACTATGGCGCTGATGCGCAGTCATCTTTTCGCTTCATAGGTGTCGGCGACGATTAGCTATGCCTTAGCAATACCAAGTTTTTCTCCTATGTTAATCAACAGTACGCCGGTCTTACGCATCCGGTGGGCGGCCACCACTAGATTATCGTTTAAGTCATACAGAGAAACGAAGTTATCCTCATCCGGCACGCCGATAATTTCCTGCTGGTCTCATGATAATTTCCTGCTGGTCTCATTTGGGTGCATGGGCCCATATATTTTATAGAGGAAGCCTTGATGCTGAGTTCAAAAAAAGAAACGGCGTCATATGGTTGTGGTTTATCCATCATCGCGCCGACGGCGACATTGCCCGTGCTGCTGCGCCGCGCGCCATTGTTCAATGTGGGTAGATTGCCGTCCAGCGGGAAATACCGAGCGAGCTAGAAATCACGCTGAAACTATTTTCAGCGGCGAAGAGCGGCGCGGTACGTTCAAAACGCATATCGAAACACATGGTGCAGCGGATGCCCCACTATGGTTCCTGTTCCATATCTTTGGCGCGGGTAAACTAGTTGTTGCTGTCGTAATCAGCATCGACAAACGGAACCTGATGCTTCTCCGCAAAACGAATATTCTCTTCCTTGCGGATCAGATATTCCCGCTGCGGGTGGATATTGGGGTTATAGAAGAAAATCGTATAATCAATGCCCAAAGCAGTGATCCGCCTCCATTACCTCTCCCGAGCACGGGGCGCAACATTAATAAAGCAGCAGTTTGTCAGCCCCGTTGGGAAATTGTTAAGGTTGGGCGGCAAAATGAGCCATAATAAACACTCTCTAGCGGCAAAATTAGCAGCTACTTGCCGGTAATGATAGAACAAAGATGACAGTTTACTCCTCTCGCGTCGGTCGGGGAGTTAGTGTCCCGCCTCAGGTGCCAACTAGTAACAATTCCCCATAAACCTTCACGCAGAGGCCTTTCCGCCTCGGCAAGGATAGGGCTAAATTTAAAGATAGGTCGTGGCAGTCTCACTTTGGCACACCATCGATGGAAATCTGACTTATGCAATCTAAAGAGTAACGTCTTATCGAAGGCCTGCTTCAACGTCTGAAGCAGAAGGAGCGAAGAGCAGGTCCTCGCGATGTTGGAGTGGACAGATATTCAGGGTTTTGTTCAGCAACAACCTGCGTCCCCTTGTTGTATGACACAATCTATCTTGATTCAAGAGACCGCACTGCACCAGCTTGGTCAGCAAGTGCAGTAACTGCAAAATAAAGTGGCATAATTGAAGACGGGATGCTCAGCAGAGCGGCGCCGGTTTTCTCAGCGTACTGTTCAGCGAGTGTCACCCAGCCACAGGAGGCACCGATATAGGGCAGTCAACCGCTTCAGCAGTCAGGGGCTTCCTCTTGGTCCCTTTCCCCGCAGCATCCACTGGCAGGCCACAGCGATTATGCGCAGCCGTATAATGCTCCGCGTGGTGGAAGTTTTCTGTCCAGCGCGCTACAAAAACGGTTGCTGGCGTTGCGGGCAGGGGTGGTGCTGGGCAATATACTCACTATAATATATTCCATTGTTCCGCGTCGCAAGAAATTGTTAACATTATCGATAATCTCACCACATCGCTTTCATGCGCTATAGATACCCTATTAAATAAATATCTTAACTATGATAATCTCGATACGCTCAATAATATCTCCGACAGCCATTTTTTGATCAAACGGATAACGGAAAAAATACAGATTATAACGATTTCGGTGCTGACGATTTTAGCAATGACGATGGTGACTTTACCTGATTGCCTAGATCAACGGACAGGCTGATTGCCGAAATTGACAGACAGACAGCTTCAATACGAAAGTGCCAGGCCGTGACGATAATCAACACGGCCTGGCGAGTTGGCCTCTTTGCAGGAAGGACGCACCGCGCATGCCGCAGACGGCAAACTTATAAAGTTAAGCCAGGCGCACAAGGCGCTACCAAGCTCCTCACGGGCCAGGTAGCAACCGTGGCGCGGCCCTTGGCGCTATCGTGCCTTAATTATCTCATCGGCAGCCCGCCGCGGTAGGTCGCGGCATAGTACTTAAACTCCATTATATAAGTCGCGCTCTCTTGGGACATCGAGCGCAATATGGTAGAATAAGCCGAACATCTCGGCCAGCGGCACCTTGGCGCAGATAAGTTTACTGCCGATGACATCTTACATTCCTCTGCACCGTACCGCGCCATGAGGAGAGATCCTTATCACATTGCCCATAAATTCCTCCGCCGTCTCGACCTCCACTGCTATCATCGACTCCAGAAGCACGGAAATGCTCGGCGCATACCCTCCTTGAAGGCCATCGATGCCGCCATGCGAAACGCTTTTTCATTGAAGTCCACATAATGGAACCAAATATCAGCGCTACTTTTACATCTACCACCCGGTATAAACTGCCGAGCACGCCGGTTACCAGGGTTTTTTTGGATACCTTTATTCACGGCCGGGATATACCACTCCCTCGGTACCACATCGCCCTTAATGTATCAAAAAAGAATAGCCATGACCGACAGGCTACGGCGTCAAATTCAACACCACATTCCCATATTGTCCCCCGGCCACCAGATTGTTTGACAAATTTGCCTTCCACCGACTCGATGCTTTAGGTAATGGTTTCCCGGTAAATCACCTGATGTTTCCCAACAGAGACCTCCAAATTAAATTTATGACGCAGGCGATCCATCAGTATTTCTAGATACAGCTAGCCTATCCCGAAATAATCGTTTGACAGTATTCGGTACGCACACGAAGCGATGGATCCTCCTGAATCAGACGATCAAGGGCGATACCCATTTTTCCTGATCGCCTTTCGTTTTCGGCTCGATAGCTTACGAAATGAGCAGCTTGGGGAACAATATGTTTTTCAGAATAATAGCTTGCGCCGGACGCTTAGCGTATCACCAGTGGTCATATCTTTCATCCCGACGGTAGCGATAATGTCGCCCCGGGGCGCACCTCTTTAATATCCTTGCATTTGTTGGCATGCATTTGCAGCAGCCGCCGCTCAAGGCGTTCTTTTTTTGGGCTGTAAATTGTATCGCCGGTACTAGCGACACTGGAATAGACGCGAATGAAAATCAATTACCAGAAAAAGGAATCAGTCATGATAAGGAATCAGTCATGATTTTGAACGCCAGCGTGGAAAACAGCTCACTGTCGCCGGCGTGACACGCCACCGCTTCGTAGTCCACCTTGCCATGGCCACTTATCGCACGCACACCCACCAGCGACAGCAAGTAATCCACTACCGCATCCAGCAACGCCTGCACGCCTTTATTTTTAAATGCACTGCCGCATAGCATCGGCACACGATCTCATTAGCGATCGTCTGCTGCCAGCGGCTCCGCTTTCAGCTCGTGCTCGCTTAAGAGGATCACCATTAAAGTATTTTTCTAGCAACACTTCATTGACTTCGGCAGCTCTGCTTCTGCCATGCAGTTATGCCAAATTTTGGCCAGCGGCTATAGATCGGCCGGGATGGCGTCATAGGTAATGATCCCCAGTCTAGTTTCGTCCCAAACGATCATCTTCATTTTTCACCAAATCCACCACGCCCTGGAAATACTTCCTCACGCCCCGACCGGAATTAGTACCGGCGCCGTGATATCCTTGAGCTGTTCAAAGCCCGCTCCGGTGTGGTTAATTTTATTGACGAAAGCGATGCACGGAACGCGATATTTATCAGCCTGGCGCCATACCATTTCAATTATGACTATACAACCACCCACGGCATCATAGGTCATCACCGCGTCATCCAATACCCGCACAGAGGGCTCTACCTCGATGGCAAAATCCACATATCCAAGGGTATCAATAATATTGATATAGTATGCCGAAAATCGCTGGCTATCCCTTGCTAATAGGCAATGGTAGCGGAGGAGGTAATGGTAATTCCCCGTTAATGCTCCATCCAGTCCATCGTGGGGCGGCGGCCGTGCACCTCGCCAATTTTTATGGTTTACGTCGGTAAAAAACAGAATACGTTCTTTTTTAGTGGTTTTACCGGCATCGATGTGAGCACTGGATACCGATGTTACGGTAGCACTCAATAGGCGTTCGACAGGACATGGTTTTTTCTTCCCAACCTGCATGAATTTCCCGCGTTGTGATTGTTACCGGCGGCATCTGAGCCGGAACCGATATACAGTGGACCAATAGAAGCGGTGCGGGCCGCGCAGAGCCTTCACTAACTCTTTACCTCTGCGGTCAGCGACATAGATCAAGACTGCACATACCCAAATTAAAATGGCCGGGGCGGGCTGCATTATAACACAGATCCAAGCGCGTTGCCATAAATAGGCGTTGCTGGCGCTGAACAGAGTGCGCAGAGAAAACATCCGCTGTCGTTCTGACGGTGGTAATCGGCGCCGAGTTAAAAGGCCGCCATCGCTAAATCTAAAATCGGCCACGTCCAGAACATCTACGCTGGCGTGTCCACTGCACTGGCCTTCGGCACGGGTGATGTTGCGGCGGGAAAAGCTGCCGACATGGTCAATACGCACTAGGCGCTTACCCAATTGCATTTTCGCCTCAGATGCGGCCGCCTGTCCTACAAACATCGTACTACTTAACACCAGCGAATAAATGGCGAAAAAGCTCGCGCTCAATGCAATCGGCACAAACTGCATCACTCAGACTGAGTTATCGAGCGGATAATCCCTTCGGTTGAGCGCTACTGGCGAAAGGTAATACACCCCGCCGCCTGAGCGCGCGTTAGCGCCGCCACACAGTCGGTAGGGTCCTGTTTAATGTGTTTAAGCTTCAAGTGGATTACCTAGCTTGGTAGATCATCTACCGACAGCGGCGCAGACATCCGATAGCTTGGCGGCAAATGCAGGGGTATCCCCTCACTACCAGTGCAGCTAAATACCGCTATGACCAGAAAAAACTCACAATACCCTTGTCATGTCCCGGCTTGGTTACTGGCTGAAATTATACTACTGGCTCGCTTTCTGGAAGATTTTTTGCGCTACGCTGGACATTCGTCTACTGGATCTAAAAGGTGGAACAATGCCCAGCTCCATTCCGCGCGAAGCGTTTGCTGCCCTGGCGCTGCCGCGTCGTGTGAGAACGTCGACACCCTACGCACCCAGGAGCGCGCCTACCTCTGGCGATTATAGAGAGCGGAACTGGCGGCGGTCGAGAAA
>NZ_LECR01000030.1:13102-14343 GCF_001602625.1 Sodalis-like endosymbiont of Proechinophthirus fluctus | reverse complement strand
TTAGCGACAGCCAGCACGATAGGCAGGCGCTGATCAAAGCCTGCGGCGACCGGCTTATCGCGTTGCTCCATGCGATGCCGAACGGCGTTATTCGTATGAGTAATGACGTGCAAGGCGTCGTGGAAACATCACTGAACATCAACGTGGTATCGATGGACGCTGACAAAGCCGAAATCTGCTGCCTGATCTACTCGCTTATCGACAGAGGCACGCTGCAAGTGGAATGGGTTCTGCATGCGCTGGGGGCGTCTCCGGCCGGCGCCACCAAGGTTGCCAATGGGAGATATCCAGGATGGAAACCAGACGCTAACTCGCCAGTGATGCATGTAGTGCACGGATACCTATCAGCATCTGTTTAGCAAAATGCCAAATATTCAGATCATCCAAGGGGCCTCCTGGCATGTGTGCTGTTTAAAAAACCCTACCCCGATATGGATATGGTCTCCATCAGGCCGACCATTTACCGGTCTGTATTTGTCGGATGAATAAGTGCATATCGCGAGCGTTGGCCAATACTTGTCTGTACGCTCTACTGACCGCACTGCCAAAAAATCCCCAGCGACCCGCATATTGATCAGGTTGTGACATTTTCACCGCCCACATCTGAGGCGTGTAACTATTGGCCGCTACGCGGGCCCATACGGGTGAGAGTTCCACTCTTCATTCCCAATTCAGCAGCAATTGGCGTTCTAGTTCAGAAGCAATTGGCGTTCTAGCTACGGATCTATTAACGTGATATGTAATCCCACCAGCCGTACTCCGTAATCACTGTGGCGCTGTTCCCAGGCCTGACGCGCGATGGCTATCAGGTCCGTTTTATTAAGCCGCGGCTAGATATGCTCTTATGTCGTCTGCTGAAAATCGGCAAACCTATGTTTGATACCTTGACAGGCAATCTGTAGATCAGGATGAACCTAAGAGAAGCACCTCTCAAGCTCGAGGTAAAGATGGTCGGTAATTTCCTCGCGCGCCTCCCAGCGAGTAATATCCTGCCTCCAGGGTACGTTCGACGCCCACTGACTTGCACAGCCGGTCGGTGGAAATTTGCCGTTTATCAATACCGTGCGATCGTTCCCAAATCACCAGGCCGAATTTGCCAAATTGGCGCAGTAGCGTAGCCAAATCGAATTGCCGCACATCGGCGCATGTTACAAGCCCCACCATCTCGCCGAGTCTTTTTGGCGGTCTACCTTGCCGACACCCGGGATCTTCACCAGCGGCAGTTACAGCAAGAAAGCCGG
>NZ_LECR01000030.1:5941-13048 GCF_001602625.1 Sodalis-like endosymbiont of Proechinophthirus fluctus | reverse complement strand
AGGTGATTTTCGCTAAAACTTAACTGGCGCTTACATACACCAAGCCGAGGTCGTTAGCCTCAGCTCATCGGCAATCTCATGGCGGATAGCATTCGCCATCAGGGTGACAAAACCATTGCAATAATCGCTGTCGGTGACGTCCATAAACGCCTCAACGCCTCATCCAGCGACAGCAGCTCGATGAGCGAAGTGACGTATAGAGGGAGAAAATAGAACGAATATGATCAGAGAACTCTTTATACACCGCCATATACGGCTGAGGATCACCGTCAGATAGGGCAGAGTTTTAATGCCATTATGGTGTGGACATGGCGTCATGCACGCCATAGCGTTGTAGCGATCGGCGCGGCCTCTGCCGCCGATCGCCAGAGGAATGTCGCACAAGCGTCGATTATCGCACATTTCGACCGCGGCAAAAAGCAGTCCATATCGACATGTATGATTTTATGCATCCAGCCTATTAACCTGTACAGATATACAGTAAATATTCTCATCTATACAAAACTTATATTGATAAAATAATACTCAGAGATATTCTGTCGCTGATTGCCCACGGGCAGTTGACAGACCCACTGGTAACGTTCGTCGCTGGCGGCTCATTTATTTTGATGCAACAGGAATGACAATGCATATATTATTTGCACTGTTGTTGGCAATGCTTTCTTATTCCCGGTGTACGGCTACGCCAGCGATCAGGCAAAAGTCAGCCAGGAACTTAAGCAACAATTATTAGGCTCACTAGTATTTATTCAGATCCTTAAAGAGGAGCGCATATTGGAACTTTATGCCAAGATAGATAACACCTACCATCTGGTGAACAGCTTTCAAATTTACAAGTTTTCCAGCGGTCTGGGTCCGAAACGGCACGAAGGTGATTTCATGATCCAGGAGGGCATTTATGCCATTGATACCCGTAATCTGAATCCCAACAGTCATTAATATCGCTTTCCCAATAATTACGATTGGACACAGGTTTATTTTGGCGTTAACTTGATAATTAACATCGCTTATCTCTCTATCGGCTGCTATGCTATAACCGATACCTCTATCGCGGAAATTTATCGCTATGCGTAAGATTCGTTGCTAATATAGCTAGGATGAATTAAAGATTAATGTTTTCCCGCTCTATATGACGCTGAAAAATATGCAGAGACACTACTATTTATTCAGCCAATTATAAATTATAGAGCTAGTTGCAGCCCAACTATACCTATCTCGCTGAATATCATCAGCCGCCGGCAGTGTCGGTAGTTAACTGGCAATATGTGATAAGCCTGTCGCTGATGCTGCAAAGCAACAGGCCGGTCGTGTTACAATTCGCGCTCGCCAAGCCAGAATAATACTCATTACCAGTCGCTACTCGCTGCCAGGTTTAGTTGCCGGTCACCCAGCTTGGTGGCTATCCCTTGACCACGTCATTAGCATGGTCTACTTTTGAAAATCGATTTCCACATCCTGATCAAGCAGCGTGGCTTTCCCAAACGGCGCATGCCCGGTTATCCAATTGCAGATTGTTTGAACAATAAATCATGGTAACAGCCGTCAGACAGCAGTATACTGAAAATCCCTTTTTGCTGCAGTGAATCCGCTAAGCCAGCAATATAGCGAAACACTGACGGCCAGTAGCGCAGCGTTTGCGGATAGCGTTCTGCCAAGCTGGCAAGCAGCCAGAAAAAAGCCTGCTCGCTATCGGGTCTGGCCCCCCACCGGACGAAAATTGCCGGTTTTCAGCGTTCGATAGCCAATCAACCGGCCATTGTGGGCAGAGGTCCAGTGGCAGCCCCAGAGTTCTCAGGTAAATAGTAGGTATTCTCCAGCGCCACCCTGCCGCGATTAGCCTGGCGAATTATGGGAGACTACGCGTGGGATTTGATAGGATCAATCCCACACCAGACGGGCGATATGCGAGTCTGTGCTGGGCAACGGATCCTTGAGTGTACGACAGACAGCCCAGTCCTTCGTAAAAGGTGATTCCTCAGTTTTCCTTATGCGGTCCGGTTTAGCCGCATGCGGTCCGGTCTAGCCGCGCCACACAGCACCAAGGTCGGAAAGCAGCACCAAGTCAGAAAATCTGAAACAAATATCTGTTGGTATATTAGCACTCATACCGAGTAATTCATACATACCCCTCTACTGTCGATCCCCTGCAGGTCTGGGTTATCCCTGCACGGCCATTTCTTTCTCGATGAGCAGTATCAGAATATGAATGGCCTTGATATGGATTTCCTGAATGCGATCGGCATAGCCGAAATGGGGGACGCGAATTTCTACATCTGCGCTGCCGGCCATTTTACCGCCCTCTTTGCCAATAAGGACGATAACCTGCATCCCTTTGGCACGCGCGGCATCAATGGCGCGGATGATATTCGCCGAGTTGCCGGAGGTAGAAATACCGACCAGAACATCGCCCTGATTGCCTACCGCTTCAACATAACGCGAGAAGACCTGCTCATAACCGAAATCGTTGCTCACGCAGGAGAGATGACTGGGGTCGGAAATGACGATAACGGGATAGCCAGGGCGATTTTCGCGATAGCGACCGGTTAATTCTTCGGCAAAATGCATCGCATCGCAGTGGGAACCGCCGTTACCGCAAGAGAGAACTTTTCTGCCGGCTTTAAAGGTATCGGCAATCAATTTAGCCGCGTCTTCAATAGACTGGATATGGCGCTCGTCGTTAAGGAAATTTTGCAGCGTTTTCAGGGCTTCGTTAAGTTCGTTGCGGATCAAATCCTGATACATTGGGATCGTCCCTCAATCAAGGCTAGCGAATGGATGAAATTTTCCGGCTGCAGTTTACCGGAATGCTCTTATCGTGAGAAGCGACGTTCAAGCCGTGATTTTGTGCCATCTCATAAAATATAAATATAATAAGTATATTTATATTTTATTTAATAATTGTAATTATATAACATTGTTCTGACGAATAGGGCGACAGAAGCGATAGGGGTCTACCATCTTCATCGTATAACGCGGTAACAGGGCTAAGGCCAACCTACCTTTTTCGTTGAATACCGAAGCCCCGGATTAGTCGCCGGATCTTGCGCTATTGATTAGACTCTAGGTAGAAAAAAGCCCCGCTTCATGAGGAGGCGGGATGGCAGGGTGGCGCGAGGGGATATTACTCGACCAGCGCTTCCGTCGAAATGCCGATGGTAATGTCATCGCTGACGTTGGGCATGAACTGCCCCATTTTAAATTCTGAATGCTTGATTATGGTGATGGTATTGTGAAATACACGGCGGCTTTTTTGGCCATAGGCTTAGGATGTTCGCCCTGCTTATTCAACACCGCATCCAATATGGCTGGACGGCTGATACCCTCACCTTAACAGTCAAATCGCTAAAGACCTGATAACGATCATCGCCTTTGCTGACGATTTTAGTGCTGTGAAATGTCGCGTTAATATACTGTTTCTGATAGAAAAATATTCTGTACCTTTGAATTCATCGTTCAGCGCCTCCATTATGGATATCCACATTTTAACCGGAATAGTGACACCTACTTTGGCATTCGCGATAGCCGTATTATCCAGCACAATAGTACCAGTAATAGCGGAAAAGTTGGCGCTAGGGTTGAAAAATCCGAAATGATTCTACGGGAACACCAGCGAAGTACGCTTGGGATCCAGATGGTAGATTTCCGTTTTTGCCTGGTCGATACCCGCAGCCAACAGCAAGCCCGATAGCCAGAGGTAAAAACGTCTTTTTCGTCGTAATTATGCCAATTCTATTGGTCATATTGCCGAAAGAAACCTTCATCATGAAGGCGTTAGATAGAGGGATTGTCACTGAATATATTTGTTAACCATCTTCAAAAAAATTTTTACCACAGTTGCAGTAGACATTTAGCCGCCTACACGTCTTAATTGTCAATTATCGCTAGCATGTTATTTTGGCTAAAAATCCGGCTACCAGGAGTCATTAACCATGATGACCTACTTATCCTGCAAAGTAAGCTCCTAGCGCTGAGCACTACTCCACTATCTTTACCCAAAATTTACCCAAATAAGCACGCTGACGCGACACCATCATCCAGGAGATCAACTTTTCCCAGGGTTTTCGCGATCTTGACGGTCCCAACTATTTGAAATCCCGACTGGCCTAGCACATCAGTCAGGGTGTCAATCAATATACCCCCTATGACCGGCTTTGCGCCGCTGCTAAAACGGCGCAGCTCTACGGCTGGTGTCCCGACGTCAAGACCAAGGTGACGCGGTCACCGCCGGCGCGACCGAGGTGCTGTTTGCCACCATCAGCGCGCTGGTGCGCCCGGGGGATGAAATGATCTGTTTCGATCCCAGCTATGATAACCCTGGCGCGATGCTGACCGTTTCAGCCTAACACCTTAACCTGCGGCGTACTAACCGTGCCAGCAAGGCGTCGGTCTGGCCGTTCATGTCAGCTAGCTAAAGCAATGGAGAGCGACAACATTAGTGTGATGCCTTAGTGGGGCGAGCTGGCGTACGGAGTCCTTATCGTTATTCTTCCTGCGTCGGTACGCTTCCTGATAGGGAATGGGAAGGTGGGTGATCCGGTGATCAGCGATATCCTGGCGACGGCAAATCCATACTCGTTCGTGCTGCTGAATATAATCAAGAAACGGCAGCAGTATATGCGAAAGCGTCCCGGACTGCTTAAAATTCGGCTATGCATGCCGATGGAAAACATCTTCGGCGACCTCTCCCTTTCAGGGTAGAACACATCGAAGCTGTCTCGCATATAAGTGAAGAACTGCTCACCGCTGTTAACCCCTGGGGCGTGGTGAAACGCATATCGTTGACCTCCAGAGTATAGAAGATGATTAAATGCGGTTTTGCCGTCTCGTCCCGCCAGGTTACCTGCGTCCAAAACAGCAGATCGTCGCCGTAATAATATCTATCTCTGCCGTATTAGAAGCCCTTCTGCTCAACCACCAACTGCCGAGTGTTAAGGCTATCATGGCCGGTATACCAACCCAGTGACCGTGTACTAAACAGTTACGTCAACACGTTTATTTCCTGCTGCATATGTTGTCGTTCGGTCTTTAGCGTCGAATCCCCGATAATGCAGCTAGTGCCAGCCGTGGCTGACCACACCATGGTCAGCCACCTTAATGCCTCCGCCGTCGGATTGTGCAGCAGCACCATGGCTGCGCCAAAGACGGTCAACGGCAGACTGGGGCCAGCCAATATTCCTAGTGAATCCGACAAAAACCGGCCTGGGAGTCGTATTACCCGGGAGTCATTATACCGAATCCATCAACATCTATCTTTCTGGATAACTAGCGGCGCCAATGATATTGGAAAGAAATTGTTCGGAACCCACGTACCCATGCAGAATATGATTTTCAGCCCATTCTTCATAATTCAGGACAAACTGCACCACGATACGTGCCTGCCCGGGGGACAAGTCGGCATGCGGGGCTTTCCAGAATAACCGATAAAATCGCTTAGGTAATTAGCGTTGAAAGCAAAACTATTGTTCTCTGTCTCGTTACTGATTGTCAGTTACTTTTTATGTCGGAAAATCGCGACTTTTTTCACCGCTGGCGATAATGCCAATACCCTGTACTGACGCGATGAATTCAGCGCCGCGCACACCTTAACGATGACCGGCATCCCTCCCGCCCATGCGTTCTATGCAACGTCACTGCTGCCATCTGAACCTAAAATTAGGTTGACACTGGGCCGCGTAGCAACCGTACGAGTGCCTGATACGCCACAGTTTACGTTTACGCCGCGCGACGGAAGCTGGAATAACGTCTTGATCTAGACCTAAACTTGAATATAATCGAGACAGTACGCGAAGACATGTTCCCCGCGCTAACCATTCAAAAACCTCGTGTCTCCTAAAGCACGGAGTTTTTGAATGGTTAGCGGTATACGGACAGGACTCGAAACTGCGACCCCCTGCGTAACAGGCAGGTATTCTAACCGACCTAACTACTGCACCACGCACCTGTGCTCCGTCGGGAAAGCGAGGCAAATAGTAAAATCGCGACTGAGTAACGTCAATGCTTTTCATAACGTCGTAAAATCATTTGCTGATAGATGAGCACGCTGCTGCATTCATTCATTTTTACCTGACGGAATGATTTTACTCGCTTTACGCGGGGCTCTCTTTCCGCCATAGGCAGCTGCCGCCCTCTTTCTGCACTAGATCCAACCGCTGCTCGTGGGCTACGAATTCCTCATAGCTGGCATAAACGATCTTCAGCGACGTCTGTGCACGCTGCAGCCGCTGAATTTGCACGGTATCGTCCGCTTCGCACTGCTCCTGCTCCCCTTCCGTCGCAAAACGCATGGCGGTCTGTCCGCCAGTCATCATCAAGAAAACGTCAGCCAGGATTTCGGCATCGAGCAAAGCTCCGTGAAGGGTACGCTTACTCTTATCGATTAGATAGCGGTCACACAGCGCATCTAAACTATTGCGCTTACCGGGGAACATTTTGCGCGCCAGCAGCAGGCTATCCGTTACCCTGCAAAAAGTGTCGGTTTTAGCGATACCGCGATTAAGCATCGCAAACTCATAGTCCATAAAGCCGATATCGAAGGGGGCGTTATGAATGATCAATTCGCCGCCGCGAATGAACTGTAAAAATTCATCCGCCACGTCGGCAAACGTCGGTTTATCCGCCAGAAACTCGTCGCTGATGCCGTGGACATTGAATGCTTCGGGGTCTACCAGCCGGTCCGGTTTCAGATAGACATGGAAGTGCCAGCCAGTCAATCGGCGATTAATGACCTCTACCGCACCGATTTCAATAATTCGGTGTCCTTCGTAGTGTATACCCAACTTGTTCATGCCGGTGGTTTCAGTATCCAGAACAATCTGTCGCGTAATGTTAGTGCTCATAGTGCTCGTTTATGTCAGACTTGGTATTTAACATGAAGCAAGTTTACCAGAGATGCGCAAACAGGTTAAAATTTTCACCGACGGTTCGTGCTTGGGCAATCCTGGCCCCGGCGGCTATGGCGCTATATTGCGCTATAAACAGCATGAAAAAACATTCAGCGCTGGTTATAACCTGACCACCAACAACCGCATGGAGTTGATGGCGGCCATCGTGGCGCTGGAAGGGCTAGCGGACGCCTGTGAGGTCTTGCTCAGCACCGACAGCCAGTAC
>NZ_LECR01000030.1:5464-5850 GCF_001602625.1 Sodalis-like endosymbiont of Proechinophthirus fluctus | reverse complement strand
CAGTTCAGCCTCATACTCTGCGCTGGGATTGGGTGAAGGGCCATGCGGGCCATCTGGAAAACGAACGCTGCGACGAACTGGCGCGCAGCGCTGCCTGCCATCCGGCGTTGGAGGATATCGGTTATCTGGTGGAAGCGTAAACGGGCGGCGGCCGAGCGGATTAGGGCGGCTTCATTCTTCTTTCTAGGAATACCGCTGCCGGCAACTGCGGGTGGTGGCGTTTACCGGCCGCCGCAATCCCCGCGCGGACGCTTTGTTTTTCAGCGGCGTCGGACTGAGGGGGAACGTGCGCTTGCGCGCGACTATCAGGCTCAGGCAACCAATGGCAGGGAAATGGGCGCTGAGTAGCTGTCCCCCTTGCCGTCGCCATGGGAACACCTGCAGAT
>NZ_LECR01000030.1:0-5381 GCF_001602625.1 Sodalis-like endosymbiont of Proechinophthirus fluctus | reverse complement strand
GCGGAAAAGGATAGGGCAGATTTTGCCCAGCCCCAGCATGCTCATCGGGTTGAACGTCGTAACGACGAGCCAGCCGTCATCAATAAGTACCCGATCGACCTCCCGCAGCAGCCGATGCGGATCTCCGGTATAGGATAAAGTATGAGTCAGTAAGCAAGCGTCTGCTGACTTATTGGCGAACGGCAGTTGGTAAGGATCGGCGATAACGTGTAAACATTCTCCCTCAAGTCCCACATTGACCTGGTGGGAAATCGCACAATCACCGGTATCCATATCTGCGCTCAGCGCGCCGATTTTGAGTAAATGAAACCCGAACAGTTTCGGCCACCACAATTTCAAATCCTGCTCCAGCGCCTGACGATAGTCAGCCCCGCAGGGAATATCCTCCCATGAGGCAGGCGCCACAATAGTCTTGTTACTTTGCGCTGGTTTCATGTTTGTCTATCTTCGTAAAGGCCATAGAGATATAACGAGGTTAACAGTGAATCTTATCAGCATTCCCGCATTGGTGGATAATTACATTTGGCTATTACACAATGACGACAGCCAATGCCTTGTGGTCGACCCTGGCGAGGCAGCACCGGTGTTACAAGCGCTTGCCGAGCGACACTTAATCCCTATCGCTATTTTATTAACCCATCATCATCATGACCATGTAGGAGGCGTCTTCGAGCTACTACGGCACTTCCCAGTGCCGGTCTATGGCCCGGAGGAAACCCATGCTAAGGGAGCTACCCGGATTGTTAACGAAGGCGATACCCTGACATTACTGGACCACACCTTCAGTATAATGGCATTGCCCGGTCATACACTCGGACATATTGGATTTTACGGCGCACCCTGGCTTTTTAGCGGCGACACTATTTTTTCCGCAGGTTGCGGTCGGCTTTTTGAGGGCACACCAAAACAAATGTACGAGTCTTTTCATAAAGTTAATCAACTTCCTCCCGATACCCTGATCTGTGCCGCTCATGAGTATACTTCAAGAAATTTGGACTTCGCCACCGCCTTATTGCCTCAAGATAGTGTTATCACAGATTATCAACGTGAAATTAAAGAGTTACGTCTGAAAAACCAGCCAAGCTTGCCCACAACGCTGCATTTAGAGCGTCAAATTAATCTTTTCTTACGTTATCATCATATTGATTTACAAAAAAAATTAAACGTTCACCCCTATTCAGGAGAGGAATGGCTTATTTTTGCGGCATTACGCGAGAAGAAAGATCATTTCTAAAGGTTTTAGTTGTAATATCCCAGCCTTCAAAGTATCATTCTCCAAATTTTAGGCGACTATTGACATATACGACTATTCACATATAGATGAAGACTCATGCGATCTTATTCGCCTCGGTCTTGCTGGTGGGATGTCAGGCATCCAGGCAGGATACGCCGCCCTCTGAACAGCATGTACAGAGTATTTCTTCAGTAAGTCAAGGTGAAACGGGAAAGTACACAGATGATCGAGTGAGTACCCCACGATGGCAAGATATTAACAACAGCCTGCTACAAGACGATTTGTGGAACTTCATTGGCGAAGAGCTGAAGATGCAGATACCGGATAACGCACGGGTCCGCGAGCAACAAAAGCATTATTTGAAACAGAAGAGCTATCTCCATGATGTAGCATTACGGGCAGAGCCATACATGTACTGGATAGTCGAGCAGATTAAGCAACATAACATGCCGATGGAACTAGTACTGCTACCCATAATGGAGAGCGCTTTTGACCCGAAGGCAATATCCACTTCAAACGCCGCTGGCCTTTGGCAGATAGTTCCCCAGACAGGCAAGAACTACGGCTTAGAGCAGAACCAATGGTATGACGGCCGACGTGATGTGGTGGCGTCTACTACCGTAGCCCTGGATATTATGCAACGTCTTAACCGTATGTTCGACGGCGACTGGTTGTTAACCTTCGCCGCCTATAATAGCGGCGAAGGTCGTATTATACAGGCTATCAAGCATAATAAAGCCAAAGGGCGCCCTACCGACTTCTGGTCGTTAGGGCTACCGCGTGAAACCACAATCTATGTTCCGAAGATACTTGCGCTCAGCAGCCTTATTAAGAATAGCAAGCAATTTGGCATTACATTGCCTAAATCGAATGTACAGCGCGCGCTGGCGCAAGTGGAAGTCGGCCGGCAAATCGGCCTGAGACAGGCGGCGGAAATGTCCGGCCTATCACTAACCAAGCTGAAAAGCTTTAACACAGGCTACAAGCGCAACGTGACGGCGCCAAACGGACCACATTATATCATGCTGCCCAAGGCGTATGCTTCGCAACTGTGCACCTCGCTAGCAGGAGGTGATATTGTATATGAGGTGCGTACCTGTGATGCCTTATCCGACATCGCAAAACGGTTGAACGTTAAAATCGCTGATTTGCAGAGATGGGATGACCTGCGCAGCGTATGTAGCCTGAAGGTGGGTCAAACGCTGAAATTCAGCAGCGGATCGATATAGACAGAATCACCTATCAGGCACATAAAGGGAGGATTCCCTAGCGGGCATCGCTCGCCGCCACGGCGTTGGTCGATATCAAAGGTGTCATGTGCTGGAACGATGCGTTGGACAATGCTAACAACCTATTTATGTCTCATTCTCGGCAGTGTAGTCTATCCTCCCGATACTGATAATTTGCGGCTCTGCCGGCGCCTGCTCGCTCCGCGGAGCAGGCTCGAATGCAACCAACAAGGGATTATGGTCTGAAGCTTCAGTTACCAGTACCAACGCCTCGCAGATATTCATATCGCGGTAAAAGACAAAATCCAGTGGCCGGCCAAACGCCCGCTTGCGCCGATCGTCGACAAACCGCACCTCGCCCAACCCCATTCGTTCTGCGAACCGGTAGAGCGCCAGCATACGCTGCTGGCTCCAGGCATTAAAATCCCCCGCCATGATAACCGGACCGCTGTGATTGCGGATCTGCTCACCAATGGGATCGAGTTGTTTGCTATACACATCAATGCCCAGGCTGAAATTCACTGCGTGGATATTAACCACCATCAGCAGTTGCCCATTACAGATGGGATATACAGTGACCAGAGCTGACTTAGCTAATCGCAACAGTGGCTCGCGCTCGCGTAGTGGACAGCAGTAAATCGGATATGCGGCGGAAAGGGTCATGACCCCCGATGGATGTTGCGGAAAAATCAAAGCGGGAACCTGGTCCGCTGCCAAATAATGCGAGGTAGCGAATCGGACCAACTCAGGTGTAGTCTGCGCTTCCTGTAGCAGGACCAGCTGGGCATCTTTACCAAATCCTTGCAGCACCGACAACCAATTGGCGCGATGTTGTTTATAGATATTCCATACCATCACCCGCAAAATGCGCGAGCCTGGCAAAGGTTCTCCCGTCGGTAGCGCCTGACCTAACTGGCCAGAAGCAAGAGGTGGAAAGATACGCTCGACTGGCTGGCCCGCGACATACCTGACGGCATATGTTTTTTTTGGCACGGCTAACGCCCATTCAACTAAGTTTTTCTCCTGTGGCGGTGTTTGAGTTGATTCATGCTGTTTTTATTCCACAGACAACCCGACCACAATACGTTTTTATAAGCATCTCAGCCCGGCAAAAATGTGGAGCCATGACATATTTGGCCTGCCCCACGCAGTATATCACAAAAGCGCCACTGCCTTGGACGGGGTACCACCGGCTGCAGCGATGACGGCACTGTAGGCATTCTCGATCTACCTGTCTCCCTGTATCCTAGCTTGATCGGCCTGGAGCGAGGCGTGCCGTCGTCAACTACTGCACTATAATCCAGTATTCATTACTGCCAAACTTGCTTATCGTGAGAGTTTAAAAATCGAACAGCCGGCAACTACACTGCAATCGGTAGCATAAGAGGAGTTGAAAAGATGGTGGACAATAGCTTTTTTATTATTCATGGTAATGTCAATAAGGACATCAATCTATTGACGTATTGCTGCAGCGGCAATCGACGCACTTTACCGATGCGTACCGGTGTCTCGTTAACGGGGCCTCAGCACTTTACCAGCTTATCACGCAATTGAGCTCGGCGACTCTTGGTCTTGTCGAGGTCGACTTTTGCTTCTTTATCGAAGATCTCAGTAGAACCTTGACATTGATGACCGATGCCAGTGGTCAAAATCCTGTTTATTTAGTCAACACTGGCGATCGTTGGATTACTGATAAAATAAAACTTATCCGCGCGCTACATGAACGTGATATCCAGCACGACCAACAGGGGAGCAAACATCCCCGAGCATAGGCTGTCATATTCAGCACATTCTACGAGGAATGCTTAGTGTTTCTCTATTACAAAAGCCGATTGTGAAGCCTACGAGAGCTAACAATTGTTGCGTCCAGCAAAAATGCCGCTGTCGATCAATTGAGGGCTGGATTTAATTAAGGTATTACTGCTTATGCTGTTTGTCTACACCGGTGCGGTAAGTACTAACCTGAAGCCGATTCCGTTAGCATCGAGTGATAATCGGGTCGACATTGATGTCGATGGCAAAATTATCACGATATCCCATACCGCCAGCTCTGCCAAAGTTCTGGTCAACCACCTGTTTCATAATGGCAGGCGTCACTATTTATAAAAGCGCAGAATTATAGTGCTAATCTATTGTTACAACATTACAACAAGAAAAAAAGTCCTGAACATTGGTTCAGGACTTTCAATGGGAGTGGCGGTGCGGACGGGACTTGAACCCGCGACCCCCGGCGTGACAGGCCGGTATTCTAACCGACTGAACTACCGCACCGCCGAATCATTATATGTAATATTGCCTGTCATCCCGGCATTAACCGGCACAACCTGTTGGATGCCTGGCAGTTCCCTACTCTCGCATGGGGAGACCCCACACTACCATCGGCGCTACGGCGTTTCACTTCTGAGTTCGGCATGGGGTCAGGTGGGACCACCGCGCTAGTGCCGCCAGGCAAATTCGTTTCCGCTCCGCACCGCTTTCCCAACCCTCACTTGCATGACTGTCGGGCATTATCCGGAACATCGCTAATATCGTCTTGCCCCTTGCGCTTGGCGTTAACTTTCGCTGTGGATGCCGCGCGCTCAAACAGCTCAGGTGTTGTAAGGTTAAGTCTCACGGGTCATTAGTATCGGTTAGCTCAACGCCTCACAGCGCTTACACACCCGACCTATCAACGTCATCGTCTTTAACGTCCCTTCAGGAGGCTCAAGGCCTCAGGGAAGACTCATCTCGAGGCAAGTTTCCCGCTTAGATGCTTTCAGCGGTTATCTCTTCCGCACGTAGCTACCGGGCAATGCCATTGGCATGACAACCCGAACACCAGCGGTGCGTCCACTCCGGTCCTCTCGTACTAGGAGCAGCCCCTCTCAATCTTCCAGCGCCCACGGCAGATAGGGACCGAACTGTCTCACGACGTTCTA
>NZ_LECR01000055.1:9130-16300 GCF_001602625.1 Sodalis-like endosymbiont of Proechinophthirus fluctus | reverse complement strand
CTGGCAACTGGACGAACGATGTTTTACGATTCTACGCTGCGCGAGCATGATCCACAAAATCGGCCTACGCATTGATATTAAATGCGGCTCCCCGTACTATGCCGCCTATCTCGTCTACCATGCCATACTGACCTTCCCAGTTTTACCCGCGCCTAGCAAAAAGCTTATCGCCAAGCTGCTGAAAAACCAGAGCAACCACATTGAATTAACCCAATTGAATGAGCAAAATAGTCTGCCGCAGCGCATCGACAAACACCTATGCCGGTTGATGCGGCTGGCGATCATCTTTGCCAATCGCCAGCGCGACGACGCGTTGCCCGCTGTGGAGCTGCATGCCATAAGACGAGACGCTACACGTGCTGTTGCCCCAAAACTGGTTAAACCAGCATCCGCTGCGGGCAAAATACCTGGAGCAAGAAAGCTAGTCGCAGAGTTATATCCACTGGCTGTTATTTGGAAGAAGCACTGAAAAACTGGGTTATCGGATCAGCTAATGCTCATTAGCAAGCGGTCTTTATTGCTGCGAAAAGCGCCGCCTGCCACACCACATCAACCGTAAAAACGCCGCAAGCGCTAAGCCCTGCCTGAATCGTGTCCTCTAATCCCGGCATAATGCCTTCTCGCGCGCAAAATGGGAAATACCCTACCCGCCCTCGTTGCGCGCTTGGCCAGCTGAGCGAGAAGACTGGCCAGGTGGCTCTGTTCATAGCTCATCCACTCCTCGACACTGACCAGTTTACGCACCTGATCCATGCCAAATCGTCCTAAGGTTACCACCGAAAGATGGCACGCCGGGTAACCCACAACCGCGGATCAAGTGGTTAATTTTATTGGTGATGACCTACGTTCGAGTCAGCGCCGGCCAGCACAAGGCAGGGTCCAGTGACGAATTCGACGACTTACTGTTGGCTTGGATTAAGGCGCATAAGTAATTCCCAGACAAAAATGGTGGCGGAGAACGGAGGGGAATTGTAATAGAAAGCGCCGCTGGGGTTTACCCTGCGGTCAGTCGAAGAGCGTTTTACGGCATGCGCCTACGCCTATTCGTCGCCGGAACGCAACTGCCCACTGCAGGGAGATAAACGCACCGCCAGCGCCCTGTATACCCGCCGCGATCAAGCCGTGTTCGCTGTCAGCAGGCAAAAAATCCCCGCCGAATCAGCGGGAATGCAAACCTTTGGCGCGTCATCCCCAGAATGACTAACTGATTGTCAGTTAGCGATCACAATGTGTTTCATATCCTTCATGCTAACCGCGCAATTCGGTGCCCACGATTTCGATCGGATGTCGGTGAATCGCTTCGTTGACATCAAGCAAGCGCGCATTATCAGTTTCACTCTCGGCCACTGGTTTTCCTAAATCCCCTCTGAGGGTTACCCATACAAGCCTCTTTAAGCAACGGCACGGTGGCACTGGCGAATAGATAGCTGCCATATTTGGTGGTGTCGGAAATAATCACGTTCATCCAGACGCTTGCGGACGACGGTGTTGGCGATGAGTAGAAATTCATGCAGGGATTCGTAATAAGCCAACTCGGCGGTGGTAATATCGGAATAGGTTATGGTTTTAAGTGCCAACTCCATGCTAGTTTTTTCCGTGGCGATCATCAGTATGCTATTGTCAAAATAGGTCCGATCGCTAATTTTTTCATTATACTGCGGCGCATTTTTAAATGATGTATGGTCGGTTTCTTCGCGGCAGCCGAACAGTTCAACATCATCGTTGGCCCAATCAGCCATCATGCCAATAGAAAAGGCACCGGTAGTGATATCCGTCCATCTGTTTTTCAAACATCGGCTGTATCAGTTGCTTGAGTTGCTCAGACAGTGGAAAAGCACGCAACTTCGCGCTGTTGGACAATCGGTCAATCATCAACGTTATGCCACTCTGCTTCAGCTCTTCGGTGGTGGTTTTACCAGCCGAACTGAATTCGCTTGCCAGCGTAGGTCGGATCGACGCCGTCGGCAACCATTTTGCCGGAACATAGCAGCGATCGGGCTTGCAGAATACCACAGATGATATTGTATTCACCTATCAGATCCAACTTGACCTTGGCGACGAAGGAAGATTCCAGCATGCCCGTGCGATGACCTGCCAGTCGCAGCCGCCTAGGCTTTGGTCTGAGCCGTCCCCTCACCCTTTGGATCGTTTTCCGGATGCACAGCGATAAGGGTTGGCATACCAAAGCCACGTTTATACTCTTTGCACACCTTCGGTCCCGTGGCATTTAGTCGCCATTAACTATATGATAAAAAATTTATGTCTAGGCGGATTTTTTTGCCCATTTCAACAACGTTAAAGCCGTGGGGAATAGCCCAGCGCGGCGCCTTGATTCATCAGTAGTTGTACCGCCTGAACCACCGCGGAGTGTTGCTTGTCGGGCGGGGGTCAGGTTGACGATCAGGTCCTCTTCTGGCACTAGCTCTTCGCAAGGTGCCGACGAGAATGCCGTTTTCCGTCGCCTTATGCCAGGAGGGATGCTTCTTGGAAATCGCTTCTCTACGAAGCGCGTAGGTGATATTAAACCCGGAATTGTGCATATTCAACCAATGGTTCAAGCCCTAGGCGCCACAGCCGGTGATCACTACTTTTTGCCTTGTAAGTAACCCGCTTCATCGACGAACCCATCGCGGCTCATGAAACGACATTTACCCAACTGCGCTAACTAACTGTTGGCGCAGGTTTAATGTGTTGAAGTAGTTAGCTATGGTGTAACTCCATCATCAGGTATCATGGCGTGCCGTAGGTGTTCGCTCGCGGATAGGAATCTTTTCTGCTAACCTTGTAACGCAGGAAAAACATTGCTTAAATTGATATATTAACAGTCTGACTTTGCAGAATCTGCAATATCAATTGCCAGCTATAAGTGACGGTGGGTTTCGTTCATTCACCAGGCGAATCATGGATATTCGCGACCTCAAGTTGTTTCTCCACCTGGCGGAAAGCCACCACTTCGGTCGCAGCGCAAAGGCGATGCATGTCAGCCCATCTACTCTACCCTGTCGTGCCAAGATCCAGTAGTTAGAGTAGGACGTCGGGCAGACGCTTTTTTATTATGCGACAACCGTACTGAAAAGTTGACCGACGACGCCGGCTGGTAACTGGAAGAATTCGCGCAACAAACCCTGCTGCAATACTAGCAGCTGCGGCGTCACCTCAGTCAGTGTGGCAGAATTACGGCTTTTTTACTCGGTAGCCGCCGCCTAAGGCCACTTGCCGAAGATCCCCCGATCTGTTTCGCGCCGAGCATCCGCTAGTGGAAATAAAACTCACCACCGGCGATGTGCTGAACAAGGTGCGGTCCAGCTAAGCGTATGGGCACAGCTGGCCATCTAGAAATTATGCCGGCGAGTATTGATTTTACCCCCATCAGCGAAATCCCTATGATATTGATCGCACTGGCTCTGCCTTTCTTGGTTCCGGTTCTCACCAGAGTTGAAGACGCCACAGTCGGACTGGTCGAATACCCGTTCATTTTGCCGGAGCACGGTCCGGCGCGGCAGCGCATTGAGCTCTAGTTTCAATGCAATCATATCAGCAATCTACTGATTTATGCCACCGTCGTGGGCAATAAAGAGATCGTGTCGATGGTCACGCTTGGCTGCGATATCGCTCTGATCCATCCCGTCGGTAGTGATAGACAATTCGCCAGAACCGGTGCGTAGCCGCATCGCCCTGCTGGAGAACGGCACCCCGGTCTCGCCGCTGGGCGCCGGGTGTCTGTATACAAAAAACGGCTAAAAGTGCCATTGATCGACGCTTTCTAGCAACTGCTGAGCATTAACCGGCGCTTGACGCTTGTTTCTCCCCGGCGGACAGGGTGGTTATCCGCCAGGAACAATCGAAACGCCGGACTGGCGGTAACATCGTGGCACATAGCCCAAGGCCGAAAGATGATGATCAAATTCCGGTTCGCGCTCTGCCAATTCAAACCCCG
The DNA here is from genome assembly GCF_001602625.1 of Sodalis-like endosymbiont of Proechinophthirus fluctus. GTDB lineage: Bacteria > Pseudomonadota > Gammaproteobacteria > Enterobacterales > Enterobacteriaceae. Next base: position 12,363 of record NZ_LECR01000055.1, on the reverse strand, counting down.
CTAGCACCACGGCCATAATCCGTGCCGTGGCTGCGGTAGTGAAATAGTGTAATATTCCAGCGCGTGCCCAGCGTGTACAAAAATTTCAGCAATTCTCCGGAGAACTCGGGAAACTCGAAGCTATATTAAGTGCTCGCGCAGTGGCTGCGACGGACAACCGTCTACCATATAACGGACGTGAAGCTTGGCCATCTCATCGTCGGAAAGATCCGCCACTCAGTAAACCGTTGGCAGCCATTTCCGCCATTCCCCGCTCTCCTATCGCCCGTGGGTCATCCTAATGCCGATGAAAATACAGTTGTTATCGGCATCGCTGTAGCGGTAATTGAATTCGGTAATCGACCATCCACGCCAAAAGCTCGCAGAAGGCCAGAAAACTACCCTTTCTTTCTGGAAANCCCGCCATCAGCTCCTCGCACTGCTCGCCCAAGTTCACAGCGCTCCGAGACAGAGCGCAGGCCGTGAAAATTGACGTTGGCGCCGGACAGCACGTGCGCCAGGTGATCTCATCGCGGATACCATGAAGCTGGACATATTTTTCCTGCCAGCGTACCGAAGGGAGGCCGGCCCGACAAAATCGCCCACACGTCTTTAGATAAATCCTTCACCGCAGCATATCTACAGTAACGACATCATCTAGATAATACGGCACAGGCGGAAGGTTTCATTAGCGATGCGCCGTACCACCACGTCTTCGGTAAACAGACTGATCCGCGGTAAATCCACCGGCGCGGCGGCCCGTAGAGCCGCTACCAGATACGCGGACTCTTTCGCTTCAATGCCGGATAACCTTGATTTGCGCCGATAACCTTGATTTTCGACATCAGGTGTTTTATCAGAACCGCCACGCCCGCCGACAGACCGCCTCCTACCAGCACAAATATGTGATCCAGATGGGCTTCCTACTGTTGCAACTCTATCGCCAGCTTCCCCTGGCTGGCGATCACCTCAGAATGATCGAACGGCGGTACAAAGGTAGTATTACGTACGCTAGCTCGCCAACTCAGTCTTTCACCTTGGCTTCATCAAAATTGATGCTGAACAACAGCGATTCGATGCCGATGTCGCATACCGCGTACCGCGTCCACTTTGATATCAGTGATATTGACTGGCGTCATGATGAACAAAGGAATGCTGAGACGACTGGAGGAGAGCGCTATTACCTTGGGTATGGTTGCTCTTTGATATAGTAATCACGTAAAGCCCGCTGCGCTGCACTGATCGCCGTGATCAATCGTGTAGGTACCTCGCAGTTTAAAGCCATGCACCAATTGACAGTCTTCACGTTTTACCATTACAGTATTGCTGAGACGTTCCGACACCTCAAGTCATCATCTGCAGCGGTGTGATCTGGGCCGCTTCATACACCGGCATGCAGGTATTCTACAGGATAAGGCTTGGCGGAAAACAGTTGAGACTCAGCCATAGCCACCTTATCTTCCCAACTTGTCTTTATCGCGCAACGCGCCTTTATTCCGCGCTGATCGCCAAACTGGTATAGCCTTTCAAGGCGAGCGACACCTGGCGCTCACACGCGCGACTGGCGTTCAAGCTTGGCCACCGCGCGTCAGTTCGGTCTCGCGACGCGTGGCTAATTCGTCATCAGCTACATCTAGCACAATGCCGCGACCGGCGATATTAATATATATAACGTCTCCGTCGCGCACCAGCCCGATCAGGGTGCCACTGATGGCTTCCGGCGACACATGGCCGATAGACAATCCAGAGGTACCACCGGAAAAGAGGTCATCGATAATTAGCACACAACTTTTACCCAGCCACCATAGACTTAAGGATGGTGGTAGGATGAAGCATTTCCTGTATTCTCGATCTACCTTTCTAGCCTTCTTAACGGATCACTACGACATCTCACTACTTTACCGCTGAGGATGATCTCGGACGCGTCTTCCTAATTTTCAACACATTGGCCGGCCCGCGGAACACTGGGATTCCTTTGTCAACGCCGCCGGTTTTCACGATGCAGCCGTCTTCCACAATGTTGCTATACAGCACCTCCAACCCACCGTCTGGCTATAGGCAAATTCACGGGTGCGGATGCAGCCTTCCTGATGATCATCGTCATCCAGCGATGGACAGCGATACCCCTGTGAAAACGCCTGGGTGGTGCGGACACCAAACGGCCCTGTGGCGTACATGCTTTACCGCTGCGTCGTCGTTCACCATGATATCGTAGCGTGCCAGCGTTTCCGACATTGAACCTTTGCTCGGCTGGGAAAGGCTAAGCTCTCTCGGTCAGGTTGTTCATCGAGTTGAAGATAAACATGCCAGAGCATGATTCCTCATGTCGGACAGACGGAACGTTCAATCTGGTTACCATCTTCATCCGAGGCGTGGGATTCGCGCCCTGAATCATCGCGTTAATCAGATCCAAATTGATGATTTTATCCGACAACCTGGTTTTACCGGCTTCCATTAAGCCGTCGCGGAAACAAAAATAACCGGTATGTTCAAGCGCAGTGACGCTATCAGCATGCCGGGGTGATTTTTATCACAGTTGAAAATGCACACTATAGCGTCGGCACAATTACATTCACCATGTATTCCACCGAATCAGCGATAAGCTCGCGCGGGAACAGAGAGTACAGCATGCCGCCGTACCCTACCCTAATCGTGATACCTTCGTCCACTGCGATGGTATTAAACTCCTTCACTACCCCACCAGACGCTTCGATTTGTTCGGCGACCAGCTTTTCCAGATCACATAGATATACGTGGCCAGGGACAAACCGTGTAAAAGAGTTGACCACGGCGATAATTGGTTTGCCGAAATCATCGTCGGTCATCCCCGTAGCGTGCCAGACGCGTGCTCCGGACATATTACGGCCGTGAAGGTGGTAGCGGAACAGCACTTAGGTATTCTCATAACTCCAGTTATTCAGATGCAGATGGCCAGGGAAGCTGCAGTGCTTCTGCGCGAAAGCTTTATCGTTATTCGATATTGATCGGGATCAAAGCCAGCCCCATTTATCTTCAGTCTCGCCGGTAAAAAACCTGAAGAACACCTGCCGCAACTGCTTGGTGACCGAGCCGCATTTGCCGATACCCACTTTGATGCTATCAACGCTGTGCACAGGGGTTATCTCGGCGGCAGTACCGGATATGAAGACCTCATCGGCCAGATAAAGAGATTCGCGGGACAAAACCTGTTCCGGCACTTCCAGTGTCCGACCGCGACGGCCAGCTTGATAATGGCGTCGTGCATGATACCTGGC
>NZ_LECR01000055.1:3272-9114 GCF_001602625.1 Sodalis-like endosymbiont of Proechinophthirus fluctus | reverse complement strand
GAAAGACGGCGTGGATAAATGCCATCTTTTACTTCAAACAGGTTATCGCTAGCGCTCTCGGAAGCATAACCGTGCACGTCAAGGGTAATACCTTCTTATAACTACGGTGGAGGGCTTCGTCGATGCCCACTAGCATCATTGATGATAACTAATTGGCCGGATTTAGAGCCGCGGTCAGAATGGTATTGGCCGACGCACGGTTCCAGGAAGACACCATCGCATCAATCCTTTAATTTAGGACCTCTCTTCTGATTTAGGACCTCTCTTCCCCCTAGAATAAGCTCCCCATGAAAACGCGGCGATAATCACGTCTGTGGTGTAGTCCACCGGCTCGAGTTCACGCCCGTACAGACATCACCGACAAACACAAACAGCCGGATATAGAAACTGACCAGTTTATTTTTCAGCATAACGGCGCAACAAGTGGCCGCCATCAGCTCATCGATGCTTTGCGTCACTGGCATGCTATATATTTTGGCCGAATTATGCAGGTGTTGTATGTGTTCACGATGATAAAATACCACCTAGCCTTTATGCGAATCAAAGCAACGTACTTCTTCAAAGAATGAAGACCCGTAATGCAGCGCATGCAATATCACATAGACTTTGGCTTCTGTCCACGGAACTATTTCACCGTTAAACTAAATGAAATCAGCTTACTCCATTGTTATCTTCTTCTTTCCTTACCTGGCCTTAGGCACGTATTTGTTATGATATTAATTGCTAGATCTCTACATAGCGATATCCATTAGCTTACTCAATTGTGCAGATAATAAGTCTGCAGATCGCTTTCTTGCAACGGTCAAGTGAAATATTTATGCTTTAGCTTCCGAGCGGAAGCGCTCGCTTGAATAGAAAGGGAATGTTGCATCATTATGATTTCTCCAGCATGGTTTCATTACCGTCGCTAGAGGCACAAGCGGCCAGATATTCTCAAGCTCATCGATAGAAACACGCAGCAGGAACGGTACAGGTTGGTTAAATAGGGTTTCCAGAGCCTGCGGGATTTAGTCTTTGCGAGTGATGTGCAAGCCGGGAAGGGGAATGACGAAAACACTGGCCAGCGTGAGAAAATCAGGGTTATCAGTCAGGGTGGTTCGCTATAACGTTTATCAAAAATAACTACTGCCATTGACGGACCATACCTAAATGCTGGTTATTATCCAGCAGCACGATTTTCAGCTGCAACCGTTTTTGCTTAATAGTGGTCAGATCCTCCTTGCACATCTATCATAAAGGAACTGTCGCCTGAGACACAGATGACGGTATCCCTAAGACGAGCAATCTGTGCTTCGATCACAGCGGGAATACCGAACCCCATCGTCCCTAGCCCGCTGGATATTCTTGGGAATATTGATCAGAACAGGACTGGGACATCCTCTGGTAGCAATGGCGAATTCTTCAGTGATAATCCACGGCAGCTCGCGTCCAGTGATTAGAAAGCTATGTTTGGTACAGACCAACAACAAACCCAGTGCATTAATTTCTTGAAAGGCATCAACGCCAATAAACGCCGATCTAACCTATCCTACGGTAATCGCCACGACCGGCACCGAGTCTAATAAGGCATCGGCTAGACCGGTGATAAGATTGGTGGAACCAGGACCGTAGGTCGCGATATACTCCCCCAATTTACCGGTAGTCCGTGCGTAGCCGATTTCTGCGATGGTCGCGCCCTGTGCTTCATGACTGCATATCAGATGCTCAATCCCGCTGTCGTAGATTGAGCTCTGTTCATGGTCCAGTTCCCTATCCTTCGCGCCGCAGGGACAGAATAATGTTCTAATTTTCATTTAGTGTTCTTCTGTTGCTTGATTGATACTCAAAAACCGCGACCGGGTTGGTGCGGTTTTTTTTGAAATTTAAGCTTGTTTAGTAAGCTTTTCTTCGTCCATGTTCAGCCCCGCATGGTGGGATAATAATCACTATCATGCTAATCACTTAAATAGCAGCTTTCATAAATATATTTTAATTATGCTTAATATTTAATTAATAATTAATAATTATTTTTGTTATTCCTATCAGCGCGATCAGAACGTACTGTCCTGTTATTCCATAAATTACATAATAGTTATTCATAAATGAAAATTTTTAATTTAGTCGACGACGGTCAGATAACATAGAGAAACCCTGACCAAGAGCAGCTCTTTTAAGGCAATGGAGGAGTCCCCAGTGGGTTGTAAGGAAGAGAAAACCAGAGACACGGTGGTCATCTCAGGGTGGGCGAATCTGCGGCGATAGAGAGATTAACATCGTTACCACTGACGAGTTGACGGTGATATAAGAGGCTGCATCACCAACCTCGGTGATTAGTATGAAGGGCGATGTGCGAGTCGTGTATTACACAGTGTCGCTGCGCTGCCAACTTATAAGGGAGTAGAGGGTCAATAGTAGGTTGAGCATGCGGGTCGCATTATACGGATATTAACTGATTAGTCAGTGTTAAAGGCATTGTTTAGTTAAGAATGATAATAAGTTTGCGGTGCGCCATAAGCGTCAACTATCGCGCGCAATATTCAGCAATGCCATAAAATAAAAAGAAAACTTTTAAGAACTCGCGCATCCTCTATCTTCGACTTGATTGAAAGGTTATCCGACTAATTTATATCGAGACCATCTAAACATCACTACAGCGACAATGCGAGACACCTCCCGACAAATTTAACATAAGAAATTTAATTATAATAAAATATTTTATTACTGAATATGTAGTAGCCGCGTAGCGGGTTAGACAGACGATGTTAGTCATCTCATTTATAATAAATGCTGAGAGCCAGCATATTTATTCTTATTATCTCTTCCTACATCTCCCTTTATTAAGCATATTCTACGAAAGCGTATTACCCCTCTATTTATTCGATCGATAGCGCCGGGTATTACCCGCTTACTAATGCACACCGTTCTCTTAGCGAAGATCGTTATATTCACGTTCATTCACCATCATCAATAACATGGTTATTAGCCTGTCTGGAAAACGGTGCAACGGTGGGTAATAATATCGTGAAACTAGGTGACTGGCGCATCTACGCTAGAAAAGCAAGCGCCGTTGCATTTTTCGCCATGGTATAGCAATGACGAGATTATTTTTCTTATCCGAGCCGCACATCTTTTTATCGTTACTAACCTTTCCGCCGCGATAGCTGGCACATACTCAGCACCGTTCACAAAGGAGAGCCCCATGGCACTGGCGACAATTTATACCCTCGGGCTAATCGGCATCCGGGTCACTATCTATCATGGTGGAGACAACATATAATAAGGGGTTGCCTTCCTTCTCAACCTGGTGTGGCTGCCGGAATGTACCGTGCGCGCGTCACGGGATTCAAGTATGCAGCGCCATTCTCACTACGATTTGCCAGTCGCGCTGGCAATCCTTTCAGCGACGTAACATATCCCCGGCGCTCGGCTGAAGCTTTATAAGTTTCTTGGCGAGCTGTCGCTGGCCAGGGGCCTGCGGAGTTTAGGCGCTATTCCGGCCACCCACGGCGCGGTGGACGAAGGTCGGCAGATTATCCTTATCCTGTAAGCCAATCGTGAAGAAATCACGCTGTCACCTAGCATCCAAGGTATGTCTCGCCGGCTGTCTGCAAAAGGTGTGCCGCTTTCTACAGGGTGATGACCCTCTGATTACCGAGGAACCCATGGCGGATATCCATCCTACTAGCGTCGTCAAACGGCAGCGATTTGACGGAAGTCATCGGCCATTAATAGGCCCAACGCGCACTAGAAATCGCCACTGCCGGCGGCTTACAAGTTTATTGCTGATATAGCCGCGCCGGGTACTCGGAAAGACCATGTTAGCGAGCCGACTATAGGGGTTAGCTGCCGGTATTAGATGATGAGACGATGGAAACCGCCGTCATTTTACCAGTCTGGTTAGCGTCAGCACCGCTAGACGCCATGAGCGTCAGCGTCCTTTTCGCGCGCTCCGGAGAAATCTCGCTCTGGCCCATAACGGCGTAAGCGAGTGCTCGGGAGCCCCGCGCCGCACGATCCGCTGGAAACAGGTGAAATTCACATCTGGAAACGGGTGAAATTCACATCGCGCGTGTCCAGGCCAGCGTTTGCCTGCCAGTATTTTTTCAATTGGTAGCGGCCATAACCATTCCGGCGATCGCAGCAGCGTACACGACCCGCTGCGAGCCGACTGAGAATACGCTGTCTGAATTGCCTGTCGGAGCCGTTTCTGGATCGCTTCGATGCTTCGATCTGTCGGTGTATGTCCCGTTGCCGTCACTGGGGTCGTTGCTCGGGCGCATGCCCGCTCGACGAAGACAGAGCGACTGTGCGTGCACGTGTCTGGCGGCACGTGCCATTCATTTAGAATACGCGTAGAGCCTTAACGCACGGCTGAGCAATAAGCGGCTTATGCAATGGTGCCCCTTTGTAGGAAACCGATAGCTAGTTTCTGGGAAATGCATTAATGGCGCTACGATTGTCAGTAACCTCTTCGCATTGTTTACTAAAAGTAGCCCGCACACCAGAGGATCTTGGCGTGTAAAGCCCAAATTAGCAAAAATCACCCTCTGGAAGCGCCCTAAGCTATCTCTATCGACCGGCTGCTGCATGAGCTGTGGTAGCAGCGGGAATAAGAGTTAGAATAAAGGGGCTTTAACCCCTTCTTTATCAATCTTCAGTGTCGGTGTAGTCTTCCACAACATCCATCTGTGGTTTACCGCCGGAAAGGGTATGAAAACGCTTGGGGCGGCGAGTATGCTCTATGTATTTAAACCAAACCTTCTCATGTTCGTTTGAGGGGGCAAGTTCACCGTGGCACACAGCAACAAACTGCCGTTCTTCATCGGTTACAGGTTCCCGTTTGCCGCTGTTCAAATCATTGTAGGCATGGCCGCAATGCTCTAATAACTGCGCTTCACGAATAGTGAAATGACCATGCCTAGAGAAGCCGCGAGGATAATTTTTGTTATCAAAATAACGAGTAGAAGTAAAAAAGCTGTCCGCCATCTTACGCGCTCCCATCTCTACATAAGCCATGCTGTTTATGGCGCGGAGTATTAGTTAGGGTTGACTTTCTGTAAAACGAAACATTTTAATCAGTGCGAAAAGTTTTTTTGGAGAGCGAAGTGGACACGGAATTACTGAAAACATTCTTGGAAGTAAGCCGTACCCGACATTTCGGGCGAGCGGCGGAAGCGCTTTATCTGACACAATCAGCGGTCAGCTTTCGCATCCGCCAGTTGGAAACTCAGCTGGGCGTAAGCCTGTTTACCCGCCATAGAAATAATATTCGCCTGACCGCGGCAGGGGAACGCCTATTGCCCTACGCAGAAAATCTGATAATCACCTGGCAGGTCGCCAAACAGGAAGTGACGCGCTCTTTGCAGCATAATCCGCTGTCCATTGGCGCCAGCGCATCGCTGTGGGAAGCGTGGCTGGGAGATTGGCTGCAAAATCTTTATAAACAGTGGCCGGATCTCCAGCTGGAGGCGCGCATTGCGCTGCGTCAGGGGCTAATAAAAGAACTACACGAACGCCAGCTGGATTTATTGATTACCACTGAAGCGCCAAAAATGGAGGAGTTGACTAGTCAGCAGCTTGGCAGCTTTTCCCTAACGCTGTTCACCGATGCCAATGGCGGCGAACCTGTTAACGACAAGCGACCTTATATACAGCTTGAATGGGGAGCTGATTTTCATACGCACGAAAACCGCCTGCAGCTCAATCAGCAGGTGCCGCTCGTCACCACTACCTCGGCGCAATTAACGCGCCAGCTATTGCATGTCACTACAGCCTGCGCCTTTTTGCCAAGCCATTGGGCACAGCGGTTTCCGGATTTACGGCCCGTTAGCGATATGCTAACCATCGTTCGCCCGCTGTTCGC
>NZ_LECR01000055.1:0-3216 GCF_001602625.1 Sodalis-like endosymbiont of Proechinophthirus fluctus | reverse complement strand
CCGCCGTGCTGCTATGACTTCTCGCGCTGGACTGGCCTGGCTTGTGGCGCAGCGCTGCTCAGCAGGCGGCCAGGATCGCCACTATGTTATCGTTTCTACGGTGCGCCAGACAGAACGCGTTTAACTCTTTTTGCAGACCGATAAAACCGAATAATAGAATCCCTATTACGATCTTGGTTCAACAGGAGTTTAGTGTCCTATCAAAAAGTGTGATATAAGTTTGGATCGATCCTTGAATCATCACGTCAAACAGCATACCCAATATAAGGTACTGACGCTACCCGGTCAGTAGCGTCCCCCGCCGCCGATAACCGCTGTCGCGATAGCATCGAATAATTCCACGCCAATCACCGCCAGCACCGCTAGGAAACTCGACAGCACATAAAAAGAGTAACTATTATTCCCATTCCCATGGCGTAGACGTTATGGACAAAGCATGTGCTGTGCGCCAGCACCACACCTACCGCCATCACCAGTAACATGATAAGCGCAGCAAGGTCAACCATGCCACTGCCAGGCATAGCCAGCCAGCAGGTCTCATATCAAGGGTGAACGATAGGGACCGATTCCCGCGACAAAATAAGATTCATGCCGCGCAGGAAAAACATGCTAGCCCAGGTGATGATAAACGCCAGCAGCCGCAGAGCGTCGATAATTCAACCTATCAGTGCACCATACAATGCGCCCAGCGCCAGCATAATAAAGAAAGCTAGTCCGGTAGGAATGCCATATTCTCCAATCATTTTTGCCAGTGGCGTCTCCGTCTCTGCAACATCGACAGCGACATTAGCGGCGACTGCACCATCAGAACCAGCAGCACTACACTCGCTTTCACTATCAGGTTGAATTCTGACTAGTAGCCGGAAAGAAAAATACCAGTATTCATTACAGCGAGCCACCGCCGATAACCCACCGCTAACCACACCGCTAAAATGGCATCCAGTTCTAGCTGCAGGCTGGCATTTTCAGCAGCAGGTTCACCTATTGATAAACAGTCCCGATGCCCATCGCTTGCGCGTATGTGGTGCCATTGAGATCTACCACCCGATCAGCAGGCAGGATCTCGCTGGCCAAGCTCTAATATACGCCGGTCAACACTCAGCATTGAAGCGGCATTTTTGCTGGACAAAACAATCGTTAGCTCTCGTAGGCTTCACACTTGCTAGCCGGGAGCCATTCGCCATTTTCACCCAACAACGCCACCACCTCACTACTATACAGGGTAAAATGCAGGGTAAAGCCCACCTGCTGGAGGGTTTTTACCCTAGGAAATTCCACACTGACGCCTTATAGCTCCAGAAGCGATGCCGATGCCATGCCTTTTCCCTCGCCACTGATACATTAACCGCTACCGTGGCAGCTGACGAAGTCAGCACTGTTGTTAGTAGCCTATGCTCTGCTTGGCGTCATATTCCTGCTTAGTCGTATCCGGCAACAGCAACCGCGAGTCGGTCTGGATGAATTTCGGTGACTCCTTGCCCTTTTCATCGCTAGAAACGTATCAACGAATGCTAGACAGGCCATATTAGGCATCAACTCGACCATCGCATTGTCTTTACCGTTCATCATAGCTTAAAGACATCAGGTACGCCATCGATAGAGATCACTTTAATCTACGAACCTAGTTTCAGACTGGCCTCTTTTGTATAATGGCGATAGCTATATCATCGTTGTGGACATAAACGACGCAAATGTTTTTGCCGCTTTGTTCCGCCTTGGTAAGGCATTCTTCCATGACTTCTTTGGGTGAAGTCTCCAAACTGTGAATAAATAATTTTATTATTAAAATGGCCACTTATGCCGTCTGTCTGCAAAGCCTTTTTACGATTGATAGCCAAGCTGTCGCCGACCGTGCCATGTAGCTCTACCACGTTTAGGCTTGATCCCCGATGTCCTTCACCAGCCACTTAACCTTCTCGTGTATGCTATCTAATGCTACGGCGGCAGTGTACAGTGAAGGATCATTAACTTCAATCATGCAATCCAGCAAAAACACGGGAATTCTCGCTTCCTTAGAGCTTCCTGCAAAATGGTTGTCCAGCCGATTGCTACCACCAGTGCAATAATCAGATGGCGTCTATGCTCTGTTCGATGAAGGAACATACCGCTTTGATTTGGTTTTCCTACTTTTTTCTGCACATCGGCGATTTTCAACGTTATATCGCGCTTTTCTGCTTCGGTTTTCACGACTTTAGTTTCCGCCGAACGCCAGCCGGAGATTCCGAACCAATCTGTGAGAAATCGATCACTAGCGCTACCGTCTAATTCAATGCAACGCTTATAACATGCCATTATCACGCGCTTGGCCATCATATATTTAACCGGGGCGTCAAGTCAGAACGGGTGAGAAACGACAGACGAAAAAAACCCTCCGTATTCGCGAAGGGTTTCCATATACGAAGAGTTTCCATAGCTGGCAGGGGCGGAGAGGCTCGAACTCCCAACACCCGGTTTTGGAGACCGGTGCTCTACCAATTGAACTACGCCCCTAGTGGCGGTGCGGACGGGACTTGAACCCGCGACCCCCGGCGTGACAGGCCGGTATTCTAACCGACTGAACTACCGCACCGCCGAATCATTATATGTAATATTGCCTGTCATCCCGGCATTAACCGGCACAACCTGTTGGATGCCTGGCAGTTCCCTACTCTCGCATGGGGAGACCCCACACTACCATCGGCGCTACGGCGTTTCACTTCTGAGTTCGGCATGGGGTCAGGTGGGACCACCGCGCTAGTGCCGCCAGGCAAATTCGTTTCCGCTCCGCACCGCTTTCCCAACCCTCACTTGCATGACTGTCGGGCATTATCCGGAACATCGCTAATATCGTCTTGCCCCTTGCGCTTGGCGTTAACTTTCGCTGTGGATGCCGCGCGCTCAAACAGCTCAGGTGTTGTAAGGTTAAGTCTCACGGGTCATTAGTATCGGTTAGCTCAACGCCTCACAGCGCTTACACACCCGACCTATCAACGTCATCGTCTTTAACGTCCCTTCAGGAGGCTCAAGGCCTCAGGGAAGACTCATCTCGAGGCAAGTTTCCCGCTTAGATGCTTTCAGCGGTTATCTCTTCCGCACGTAGCTACCGGGCAATGCCATTGGCATGACAACCCGAACACCAGCGGTGCGTCCACTCCGGTCCTCTCGTACTAGGAGCAGCCCCTCTCAATCTTCCAGCGCCCACGGCAGATAGGGACCGAACTGTCTCACGACGTTCTA
>NZ_LECR01000070.1:1107-7809 GCF_001602625.1 Sodalis-like endosymbiont of Proechinophthirus fluctus | reverse complement strand
TACCAGGGTATCTAATCCTGTTTGCTCCCCACGCTTTCGTACCTGAGCGTCAGCCCTCGTCCAGGGGGCCGCCTTCGCCATCGGTATTCCTCCAGATCTCTACGCATTTCACCGCTACACCTGGAATTCTACCCCCCTCTACGAGACTCTAGCCTGCCAGTTTCAAATGCCGTCCCCAGGTTGAGCCCGGGGATTTCACATCTGACTTAACAGACCGCCTGCGTACGCTTTACGCCCAGTAATTCCGATTAACGCTCGCACCCTCCGTATTACCGCGGCTGCTGGCACGGAGTTAGCCGGTGCTTCTTCTGCGGGTAACGTCAATCAATGGCGCTATTAACGCCATTGCCTTCTTCCCCGCTGAAAGTGCTTTACAACCCGAAGGCCTTCTTCACACACGCGGCATGGCTGCATCAGGGTTTCCCCCATTGTGCAATATTCCCCACTGCTGCCTCCCGTAGGAGTCTGGACCGTGTCTCAGTTCCAGTGTGGCTGGTCATCCTCTCAGACCAGCTAGGGATCGTCGCCTAGGTGAGCCATTACCCCACCTACTAGCTAATCCCATCTGGGTTCATCCGATGGTGTGAGGCCTAAAGGTCCCCCACTTTGGTCTTGCGACATTATGCGGTATTAGCTACCGTTTCCAGTAGTTATCCCCCTCCATCGGGCAGATCCCCAGACATCACTCACCCGTCCGCCGCTCGCCGGCAAAGAGGAAAGCCTCTTCCCGCTGCCGCTCGACTTGCATGTGTTAGGCCTGCCGCCAGCGTTCAATCTGAGCCATGATCAAACTCTTCAATTAAAAGCTTGATGTTCAAAGAATTAAAACTGGTATTCGTATGAATATTCGTTTGTTCACTCTTCTTCAAGACTTGATATTTCGTGTGTCGATATCGTCTCGTGAATGCCCACACAGATTGTCTGATAAATTGTTAAAGAGCGTAAACCGGGAGGTATTTTCCCTACTGGTGCGGGTGGCGTATACTACAATTTTCCTCTTTATAATAAACCTGTTATTTTCCAGTAGTGGGACACCTTCCTCTAGCTGATCCGGTTATGTTCCCGGCCAGTGAAGACGCATTATAGGGAGCCGAATTTATTGCACAAGACTTTTTTGATCTTTTGCCGCTGACTGTTTATTTTTCATCCCTTCTGATTTGATCTTAAGCGATCGTCTGCGCAAAAACAGCAAATGGTGGACGAGGAATGGTTGTCACATACGCTTTTAAGATAAAACAGTCTATTCAGTACCCTACAACAGGATCCTTATAATGCTTCAGCACGTTAGGCTGCTGCGCCCTTACCGAGACACCTCCCCTCAACTCGAAGGGGATCATTATCGATCCCAGCGACGTGGTCATAAGTCATATCACCCTCGGCGACGATGTCAGTATTCGGCCGCTGGTCGATATTCTCGGCGACATCAAAAAACTGTGCGCGAGTAGGCTGGGCGCACCAATATTCAGGACGGCTTCGCATTACATGTAACCCATCGCTCCAAGCGCAACCCGGCGGGACATCCCTTGATTATTAGCGATGAGGTCACTGTAGGGCATATAGTCATGTTGCATAACTGCACTATCGGCAATCATGTTCTGATTGGTATGGGAAGTATTATTCTGGATGGCGCCGTCATTGAGGATGAAGTCACCATTAGTACTAAGCCTGGTATGGTGGCGTCCGGTAAACACTTACACAGTAGCTGTCTCTATATTTTGGCAGTCCGGTGAAGTGAATCCTCCGCCTGACTGCCACGGAAATGGGTCATCTTATTTTACTCGGCTAATAATAATTATGTACAATAGAGGGATTACTATCCCTCCCAAGAAGATGGACAGTGGCCGCCTGTAGAAGGACATTGAATTCATTATTATCGTACGACCATGGCTTGTCCGTGCGACCCTGGCATTTTTATCGGTTTGGCTTTAGGGATAGCGCTTCTGGCATCGAAAAACTAATTCTTGCTTAAAGCTTAAAGTAATGTGCTATTATTTCAGTATAAGCAGTATCGGCCATCAATATCTATTCCCTGAGCTATAAGTTATTCCATTACATCCTCTACTTCCATGCGATGTTGACGAAAGAGCGTGGGAGGATTGGACTCATCACCCGCGGACAAAAAGCAGATACATAATCAATCCACACTGATTCGACACTTCACGCGGCATCCCCCGCGCCCACCATGCTGGGAAGAACACACCTTGACGCTTGTCATCCTATTACTCCAAATCCGGGAAATGTATCACCTAGTTCATACAGTCAGCTCCGCGCGAAGGGTTTCCAGTACCGGCAAAATTGAGGGCAATACGCCATGCCACAAGAAGAATGCCGAGGCCGCCTGACCCACCAGCATGCCGAGCCCATCAGAGCAGCGCAGCGCGCCGTGCCGGCGACTCCAGGCGATGAACGGTGTTTCGCCTTGTTGATAAAACATATCGTAGCAGTAAACCGTAGGTGTAATAATGGAGGCTGGCAGTGGCGGGATACTGCCCTGTACCCCGGTGGATGTCGCGTTGATGATCAAGTCGTAATCCGGCGAACCGAGGCGCTCAATGGGTAATGCACTGATATCGCCAACGTGATAGTAAAACTCCACCAGCTCTTGTGCTCGAGGGAAAGTCCGGTTAGTCAGAACTACTTTGTAGCCGTAGGAAAGCAGCGGCAGGATCACCCCCCGTGCTGCGCCGCCAGAGCCCACTAAGAGCACTCGGCTTTCTTGGCGCAATAGAGCGAAACGCTGCAAATCACTGACCAAACCAATACCGTCAGTGTTATCCCCTAGCAATGCACCGTCCGGTAGTTTCTTGATGGTATTCACCGCCCTAGCCAAAGACCCACGCTCGGTGAGCTGATCGCAAAGCGAGAACGCGCGCTCTTTAAACGGCAGGGCAATATTCGCCCCCAATCCTCCCGTGTCGAAAAACTGCCGCAGTGTTTGCTCAAAACCATCCAGTGGTGCCAGCACACGGTCATAAGGATGGGATAGACCGGTTTCATTGGCAAAAAGGGCATGAATGCGCGGTGACCGACTATGGTTAATCGGATGACCAAAAACGGCATAGGTACCCATGGTGTCACTCCGGTGATAATCAACCCTGACGAATCAATTCGCCGCTCAAGGCATCGCGAATTTCAGAAGGATTGCGCCGCCCTTCTACCGCTTCGTCCAGTATCGGAAAAGCAGCGCCTAATTGCTCACGCACTTCGCCGGCAGTACACGCCGGCGGCAGCCCGGTCAAATTAGCGCTGGTAGATACCAGTGGCTTACCGAAAGCAGAGCATAGACGCCGCACTAGTTCAAATGCGCTGACGCGTACCGCCAGTGATGTGTATTGTCCCGTTAACCAGCACGGGGTTGTGGGACGGGCTGGTACTACCCAGGTAACGGGACCCGGCCAACGGGTGAACATTCGCTCCCGCTCGGCATTATCCAACGCGCTGTCGTCAATATAATCCGTGAGCTGGGAGTAATAAGCGGCAACTAGAATCAACCCTTTTTGCCACGGACGCTGTTTTAGCTTGAGCAACGCCTGAACTGCGCTTTCGCTATCCGGATCGCAGCCCAACCCGAACACAGCCTCCGTTGGATAAGCGATAACCTGCTGCTGACGCAGTGCTGTCACTAAACTTGTCAGGTCAGATAAAAGAAACTTATTCTTCATTTTCTTCATTATCGTTTGTCTCTACCGGTCTACCGCAGCCTTTATCGGTACAAAACCGATTTACGCCGTAGGCAGTATTTTTCTCCATAACAACGGGAAATTGCAATAAGCGCATTCCCTTGCTATGTACTGGTTATTCAATGCATATTTACAGGCGGGATATCTGATCGCAGGTGTAAAAACTTTTACCAAAGCGCGATGTGCGTTACACCAGTTTACCGGTGCGGCATTCGGGACAAGAAAATGCCGTGGCGTCAGCCACTGCTGTGGGCGTAATATGGCCGCATTCGGGGTATTTCGAGCAACCGATAAACATGCCGAAGTGCCCATGAAGCAATACCAACGTTGATTGATATTCTGGGCAAAGCTGCCCTTAGAGCACTTTTACCACATACCCATCATCCTTGGTCTTTAGGGATCGAATATAGTCGCATTGCGGGTAATGGGAACAGCCAAGAAAGGGGCGATGCTGTCCAGAACGCAGAACAAGTTCTGCCCCGCTAGGGAAAGGGGGTAAGATGCAGTGTGATTCGCGGAAAAAATCGCAGCTTTAGTCATAAGCGTTACACCATCTTTAATACGTCAACGCAGACGCTGTTCGTCTTCTTCAAAAACCAGATCTTCCATTTGCTGATATGGCATTTTCACAAACTGGAATATTAAATAACACCATGAGAATAACCCACTTCAGACCTTCTAAATCAAATTCCGGCGCGTCCAACGCCATCACACGATCGATGACCATTTCGCAGTTTTCAGGTTCAACACCTTAATCTGTTCAAGAAACAATAAGAAGCCCTGATAGTCGGTATCCAAAGCACTGGCTTTCTTCAATCATTGTAGATACGCAGTGTAGATACGCATGGTAAGTGGATCAACATTCAGCGCAAAAGTTCTGCCCTACCCGTCCTGCAGATCAGACAGTTTAACGCATTATAAATATAGTCCTTGTAATGTAGGCTTCAAACAAATACATTAGTATGTCGAGTAGTATGTCGAACATGAACTGCCCTCCTTAATCAGACATAGCCTACGGGTACAATTGCGATCCATCCTGCTAACTCCAGTTCGAGCAGTTTCACCACTACCTCCGGCACAGATTAGCAGGTACGTTCAGTGACGACATCAACAGGATGTAACATCATCCCCGTGTTTGCCGACACATCGGCAAACGGCAATTTAAATTTAACTTCGCATTTTAGTGCAGAAATAATTTCCATCTTAATTTGGTGCCAGCCATTTTAAGTCATCGCACAGGTATTCAAATATCTCCTCCGGGCGGCTAATAAGCGTCGCTTCTCCTGTCGGATAAGCCAATGAGTACTGGCGCTAGAAGGGCTGGCTGCGCAGTAGGCCCGGCAAGGAAAAGTCCTATCGTCCTTGATCCAGCGCACCGTGACCAGCGAACCGCTTTTTATTGCCGCCTACACTAAAAACAGTCTAGTCTTTAACCAGACTATCAAGCGGTTACGAAATGGAAAATGCATCGCCATCGGCGGCACATAGGGCAAAACTCCGAAACCAGAGCTCCTTCCGTGCGCGACAATGTAGTCGGCCAACCGGCAATGCTGGTGCGGACAGTCGTAACCGATCCCTCAACCTAACACTGCCACAGTCTTTCCGCCGGTGGTAGCCAGAGGAGCGCGATGGCAGACCCCATCAATGTCAAGCGCCAGAACGCTGGTGATAGTCAGGTCGTCGGCTGCTAGCTGACTGTCGAAATAGTCGCCCCATTGTTTACCGTATAGGCTGTATTGCCGGCCACCGACCATTGCCAGCTGTCGCGTTTCCAGACAGGCAGGATCTCTTGCGACAAAGAGTGCCGACGGCGAGCCAGTCCAGGCGCGGCTAGGCGGCGGGGATAACACGCATCGTTGATGGCAAGCAAATGTTAACTCGGTTGCGTCAGCTAGCGGCTCGCGTCCTCCAGTTCGCCATGAGAACAGCGACGATAGCGCTGGTGCTGTCGCGAGGTTAAAATCGCATTTAACAGTACTTGCTAGTCCATATTCTCTTAATACAATGTCTTAGACAGATATTATTTGGCCTTTGTGCCATTTACCCTTTTACCACCGCCATGTGCAACCATATTTCGCTCAATGATATTTTCCCTCCCTACTTATTCCCTGAAGACCGGCTAAAGCCGGGACATTCTCCTTCCATGGCTGTCAATCAGCTATGGAAGTGTCTAGAATAATGGTAAATACCGTTTTCATACTCAGATGCAGATTCAAATCACTATGTCATTATTGCAGGTATTACATTATCCCGACAAGCGGTTGTGCAAAGTCGCCAAACCTGTCGCCGACATTAATTACACCATTCACCGCATCGTGGATGATATGTTTGAGACTATGTACGCCGAGGAGGGGATCGGCCTGGCCGCCACTCAGGTTGATATCCACCAGCAGATCATCGTTATTGATGTCTCCGGAAACCGCGATCAGCGCCTAGTGCTGATCAATCCCGAACTGCTGGAAAAAAGTGGCGAGACCGGCATTGATGAAGGCTGTCTATCGATTCCAGATCAACGAGGCTTTGTACCGCGCTCGGAAAAGGTGAAAGTGCGGGCGCTGGATCACGACGGTAACAGCTTCGAGATGGAGGCAGACGATTTGCTGGCAATCTGTATCCAGCACGAGATGGATCATCTGGTCGGCAAGTTATTTATTGATTATCTCTCCCCGCTAAAACGTCAGCGTATTCGTCAAAAAATGGAAAAAATGGCTCGTATGACTGCGCGGGCGGGAAAGTGACCCAGACACCATAGGAATCATCGTGTCAGACTCTTTACGTATTATCTTCGCCGGTACGCCGGATTTCGCAGCGCGCCATCTGGACGCGCTGATTCGCGCTAAACATCAGGTGGTCGGTGTTTTCACCCAGCCAGACCGACCCGCCGGACGCGGCAACAGATTGACGCCCAGCCCAGTCAAGCAGCTGGCGGAGCGGCATAGCCTACCGGTATTTCAACCTTCTTCCCTGCGCAAACCCGAAGGGCAAGAGTGGGTGGCGGCATTAAGGGCGGATATCATGGTGG
>NZ_LECR01000070.1:0-1043 GCF_001602625.1 Sodalis-like endosymbiont of Proechinophthirus fluctus | reverse complement strand
TATCAACGTCCATGGGTCGCTATTGCCACGGTGGCGCGGGGCAGCACCGATTCAGCGAGCATTATGGGCTGGTGACGACCAAACCGGCGTGACGATTATGCAGATGGATGCCGGCCTCGATACTGGTGCTATGTTGCATAAAGCCACCTGTGCTATTAAGCCTGACGACACCAGTGCCTCTCTGTATGACAAATTGGCGCAAATCGGGCCGGATGCCCTATTGACTACGCTTGAACAGCTTGCCGTCGGCTGCGCCACAGCTAAGCCACAAGATAACGCGCTCGCGACCTATGCGGACAAACTCAGCAAGGACGAAGCCAGGCTCGACTGGCGCCTGACCGCAGCACAGCTTGAGCGCTGCATCCGCAGCTTTAACCCCTGGCCCATCAGCTATTTCCCGCTGTCGGGGCAGCCAATCAAAGTTTGGGCCGCCAACTTTGACGCCCGGCAAACGGCTTCATGTGCGCCAGGCACGATTGTGGCCGCGGACAAGGCCGGCATTCACATCGCTGCCGGCGAGGGTATCCTGACGCTAACTCAGTTGCAGCCTACGGGTAAAAAAGCGATGCCAGTCCAGGAGTTACTCAATTCACGCCGCGAATGGTTTATTCCCGGTACGCTTCTAGATTAATCTTCACCTTAAGGGTGAGCTGGCGGTGTTAGTTACTAGTTATATGGCGGGGGCCTCCACGACCTGGTCTGCTATGAAAACACATTATAATCTCCGCGTTATCGCCGCCAAGGCAGTGGCTCAGGGACTAGACCAAGTCCAGTCCCTGAGCACCCTGTTACCGCCGTTGCAGGCGTCTTTGAACGAAAAGGACCGCGCACTGCTGCAGGAACTCTGTTTCGGTATTATGCGCGTCTTGCCGCAGTTGGAATGGATCCTGCACCAAATGATGGAAAAACCGTTGACTGGTAAACAGAGGTCAGTTCATTACCTGCTCATGGTCGGTTTATATCAGTTAATCTACACCCGTATCCCTTCCTATGCCACGCTGGCGGAGACGGTAGAGGGCGCGGTGGAGCTGAAACGGCCGCAG
>NZ_LECR01000008.1:42504-52002 GCF_001602625.1 Sodalis-like endosymbiont of Proechinophthirus fluctus | reverse complement strand
TTACCTTGCGGACCTTTGCCTTCGTGAATCTGATCTCAGGAGATCCGGTGTTGATCATGGCCGGGAAGCGCGGTATTTCCCCGAGAGCTATGCGGAATTGATGACCTAGATGGGGCTGGATAAGCTGCTATTTCAATAATACTTTCACTACATCGCCAGGGTGCTCTGTAGGGGGATACAATCACCTCACTTAAAGACCAGCCAGCTTCCGGTATGGCAGGAATTTGTCCCGCCTTTCCAGGCGACTTTGGAACTGGAGATTTGCGCCATGATTTTCGCCGTACTGGTGGCATTCCCGTGGGGGCACTTGGCGGCGGTGATGAAGTGTGGTTCTATTTTCGATCATACCGTGGTGGGTGTTCTCGTTGACCGGCTATTCAATGCCCATTTTTTGTTGGGCATGATGTTGATTATGCTAGTGTCAGTGCATTTGAATCTTACGCCGGTGTTCGACGGGGAAACGGTGTTTCTTGACAACAACTAACCCCTGACCGGTTTCATGCTGATTGATACGCTGATTTGGGGCGAGTTGGCGGATTTCAAAGATGCCGTGATGCATATCATCACGCAGGCTATCGTGATGGGTGCTATTCCGCTGGCAGTCATCGTGCGTATGACCCGTTTGGCGATGATGGAGGTGCTGAGCGAGGATTATATTCGCACCGCGCGTGCCAAAGCGCTGAGCTGTCTGCGGGTGATCATCATTCATGTGCTGCGTAACGCGCCGCTGTCGGTCGTAACGGTTATTGGCCTGCATGTGGGGACGCTGCTGGAGTTACTACTTTGACCGAAACCATCTTTTATCCTGGGCAGACATCAGCTGCTGGCTGATTGAGGTGCTGCAGCGCAGCGACTATCCGGTGATCCAGGGCGGTTTGTTTCTGGTAGCGACGTTGATCATTTTGGACAACCTGATGGTGGACGTCCTGTACAGGGTAGTGAACTCGCGTATCTGGTATAAGAAATAGAGGAACGGAAAATGACTCAAGCCATAGAGCCGGTGACACTGTGACTGGTGTGCTGAGGCCGATGACCCCATTTCAGGAGTTTTGGCACTATTTTAAGCACAATCAATAAAGACGCTGTTATCGGGCTGACCTATATTTCTGCATTCTGCTGATGTTCATCGTGGTCCTGGTGCCGGCTTACTAGCACCCAACGGTTCGGATAGAAGTTGGCAGCTGGCAGTTTATGCTCGGTACCGACGACATCGGCCTCGATATTCTTATTCGCCTGATGCGACCGCCTGTCTCTGCTGGTGGGATACCTGGTAGTTGCGCTGTCGCTGCGCTGCTGCTGGGGGGAGTCAACCTCGATTACGTTACCGCTTCAAGGGTAGCCGTCGCCGGCATGCTGACAGATGTTCGTCAATATTTTGCCCAGCTGTTGGCGCCGCTTATCGTTCAGGTCTCGCTGGGGGTTCTCCAATGCCATTAATGTCATTTTGGATATAGTAGCGATCGGTTTCCTGGGTATGAGTGCACAGCCACTTACGCCTGAGTAGGTCACAATGCTGGCAGACGTATTGCAGTTCGCCCAGAGTGCCTGGTGGTGGTAGCGTTCTCTGGATTCGTTATTCTACTTACTGTGTTGGCGTTTAATTTAATGGGGGACGGCCTGCGTACGCCATCGATCTCAAACTCAAGCAGTAACGAGAATCTAATGGTGTTACTGTCCATAGACAAAATATCGGTCCATTTCGGTGATGAGGGCCACCCTTCCGCTCCGTTGACAGAATCTTCTACCAGGTGGAAATAAGGCCAGGTGCTGAGCATCGTCAGCGAATCCGGCTCGGGTAAATCGGTCAGCTCGCTGGCCGTGATAGGATTAATTGATTATCCCGGCAAAGCTATAAGCTGATAATCTGGTGTTCAATGGCCGCGATTTACAGAAAATCTCTGACAACGAGCACCACCAACTTATCGGCGCCGATATAACCATGATTTTCTAGGATCTGATGACCAGTTTGAACCCCTGCTACACGGTGGCTTCCAGGTCATGGAAGCCACCGTGTAGCAGGGCGGCAACCACAGGACCCAGTGCCAGTGCGCCATTGATGCTGACGCTGGTGGGTATTCCAGATCTGGCCTCCCGGCTGGACGTATATCCGCATCAACGTGTCCGGCGGTATCAAGCCAGAGCATGATGATAGCCATGATCATCGCTTGTCGTACCAAGCTGCTGATTGCCGATGAACCCACTATCGCGCTAGATGTAACCATCCCCAAGCGCAAATTATCGAGCTGTTGTGGACCTCTGCAGCAGATCGAGAATATGGCATTGGTACTAATTACCCATGATTTGATGCTGATAGCAAAAGCGGCACACTATATTATCGTGATGTACGCAGGACAAGGTGGTGGAAACCAACAAGGAAACGGAAATTTTCAGCGCGTCGCGTCCGTCATCCTTACACCTAGGCGCTGCTGTCCTCCAATCTCCGGCTTAATCCCGATCTGCATCCCGAGTGGATAAAACTAATTTGGCTCTTGCACCGCGCTGTAACCACGGCTGAAAGGCTACAGCGATCAACTGGTAGCATGCTTTGCCGTCAATCAGGATGAAGTACAAACAAGACGATAACTACCGACTCTGGGGACAGTGTCCCCAGAAATACCTCCAAGCGTCCCTCCATTAGATGAACAATCGCTGGTTTTTGTCAGGGCCAGAACGACCCGAGATAATCCGTCGTTTCGCTATTAAACGGCTAGGATTCAACGGCGCCTATTATTAATGGTCGGTTAAAAGTCGGCTGTCCGATTATTGACGTAGGAATAAAAGGCATGTTCCCAAAAGGTGAACTTCATCCCTATAAAATGCAGACAAAAATTCAAAGCATATAAATCATTAACGTCTAAGTGTATGGCTAGTCAATCAATTGCATTCCTTTGCGGATAAAATCCATAAGTATATATTTATCAAGGTCAGTATGCCGATAATATTCAACAAGCTGAATGAGACTGTGAACGCCGGCTTTATTGTAAATATTCATAAGATGCACTTCAATCATCTTTTAGCAATTTCTTTGGCGATTAGCCTCCGTTGCTCCCAAAAAATAATTTCAAGCTCACTTTTAGTGAAAAGTTCATTTTCAATATCTATTTGAATGATATTTTTATTAAGTAGATTCATATAATATAATAATTCATGTACATCAAGTTTCCTTCCATAAACGATACCAATGAGTTTATTATCATCATTATAAAGTGGTGCTCTTTCAGCATAGTGTGATACAAGCTTAGTGGTGTTTCCTTTACCATAATGATGAATAACTATGGAAATTATTTTCTATTTTATTTGATAAACTTTTCGTCGCTGGCGATAAATTCTGGCTAAAGTTATTGCCATATGTCAGTAGAGACTTCTTTATCCGCCCGTCCTTCCACATTAAATTTCTTAGGAAATCTAAAGAACTTAGTATCAGAATCTTTTACGACTACGTATTTTTTCTCATTGTTTTTAATTAACCAATGTTCTGAGCTTTTTTTGATGAATTATACAAACTACTTAGGTGATTTTAAGTAAAATTTAAAATTATTTTAAATATTTTTATGATATTAATTTCCTCGTGAAGCTAACTGAGAAAAGTTATGAATAGTAAATATTATAAAATAATTACCTATAAAAATATCGAAAATATTTATCGAAATAGTTATCGATAGAATCGGTTTGATAATATTGGCAAATATGTTTAAATATTAGCAAAATAGTATTTATGTCAGCAATGGATTGTCAAGTTCAGAACATCACAATTATATATATTTTCTCTTGTAAAATGAATATGAAATAAAAAAATAGATTATTTCATGGAATAAAATAAACAAAATTTCTATGCTATCAATAGAATAAAAATAAAATAAATAGTTGTTTTATTTAATGTGACTATTGTTCTTATAGGTATGATAACGTCACTAGCACAATGCATGCTGGGTACTATATTAGGTCATAGTATGACATTTTTTCAGGCTATTTTGGCGACGTCTTTAGGTAGTATCATATTAGTCTTTGTCATTTTTAGTTTAGGACGTGCCGGTATGAAAGAAGATCTTTCCACCAGTGTGTTATCCCGATGATACGACTTTATGAAGTCATGATCTATGTTTATCAGACTTGATATTTCAATCATCATATTATACTGGTTTGGCGTAAACATAGCGCTGATTTCCTAAAGCTTTCTCACCGTGATAGGAAATCATATCAATTATTTCTAGTGATCAGAAATAAGCTGGGTAGTGTTTTCATTGCTGGTAGCTTTTAGTTTTAACGCACTTAAGCATAACGGTAAAGATCGTGGTTAAGATTTTTTTTCAGTGACATTTTATGTGTATTACGACGAAATTGTGAAATATAATATCGACAGATTTTATTCTTCCTCTCCCTTGGGTGAGACTATCTCGATAGGAAGGGTTTGATAATAGTTACTGGTATGTTTATCGTAGGATCCTTAATCACACCTGACACAAGCAGATATTGCAAGAACCAAAAACACGTATTATGGATGATTACGTACTCAGTAATTATCTTTGATTTTATTATTAATGGGATAGATATTTTAGTCACTCATGCGTTAGGTACATCGAATGTTGTAGAGATCATGATTCATACAGTGGGTTAGATTGGCGTACTTACGTTTATATTGTCCGCTATTAAGGTTAATGATAATAATTTATATTCCGTATCTAATAATATTATTGGATTTATTGAGATGCTGACCGGTAAGAAGTTCAATTATACAGAAATAAAATTGCTGATATGGTTACTAGGCATATTATTTTAATTATCATAAATTTTATGATGCTTTCATCCACTTTTTGATAGCGCTTGGTTTAATTTTTCCTCCCATCGCAGGGTAATTCTGGTTGACTATTATATTCTTACGTACTAGCCGATATCATCTAGAGATATCACGTAAAATTTGCAAGCTACCTAATGACGCGTCAATTCTATTCACTAATGTAATCGCCATTATATCCTGCGCTTTAGACAGTACGTCTGGCATGTATCTCCAATACATAATTCCTTCTGTGAATTCTATTTTTGCAGCAGGCATAGGTTATTAGTTATTGATGAAAATAAAATCTTCTATGAGAAATAACTTTGCTCTATTATCTTGATCCTAGAGAAAATCAGGCTAAAATTTAATAATAAAATATTATAAAACTATAATTTTAATACACTTCACTGTATGTAAACATACAGTGAAGTGCGAAGTTATCCGCATGAAGAATAAGGATGACGATGATTGCATTTATAGGTAACAAGTTTCGAGTAACTTTGGTTTAGTTATTAAATTTGCCAACAAGAATGCTTCTTGATAGATTATGGAATATAAATGATCCACCTAGGTAAGTTTGACCTGCTAGCATGCCAAAATCGCTATGTCAATAAGGTAAATTCAATGATGTAATTTTATCCTACTGTCGTCAATACTGATCACTACTTAAATAGTATGTTAATTCTCAAGGGTGATGTTTAATGAGTAGTAAATGTATCCACTTCAAAAGGGAAAGTATCTCTAGGAAGTTTATTTATATCTATGAAAATCAAGATGATGCTTGTTTTATTCGCGATAAAGAAGCTAGGTATGTTTATATTAATCCAGCGAGCGATGTTTACACTACTAGATTTTCATGCATCCTTTAGTATGGAAGGAAAATTACTCTTACAAGTCCCTCACTGGATAAATTTTTTTAGGATGAGTTTATATATTATGATAACATGGTGATGGAAAAGAGCATTTCGCTATCGTTAGTTGTCACATCGGCGTTCGGCAGAGAAAACTGTATCCATCCTTATGTTTTTATATCAAACTTTCTTTGATAAACATGGCAATGTTGTTGGTACCTTTTCTGAAGCCCAAGCCCTTGCTTTTTTCTCAGCTATGAATTATATTAACGGTGAGGTGAATCGCCGGTTAAACTGATAACGCATCTATCAGATAATACTTTTACGGAGAAAGAGCTTGAAATTATCTTCTTTTCTTATCAATGACTTATCGGCAAGGAAATAGCGATACGTTTGGGAATTTCGCACTGCACAGTAGAAAACAGGTTTTGCGGCCTTTATCAAAGGGCAAATGTTCATAATATTCAACAATTCAAAGAGTTTTTCAAGGATTTAAGCTTTGATTATTACATCCCGGAGTCTTTTCTACATCCTAGAATCATCGTCATAGATGCTATTAACACGTAATATTTTTGAGATATTGTCCATATATTATTTTTATCATGTTCAATATTTGTTTTTGTCAAGTACATATTGAATGATTTACTAATTATAATTAGTATGCTGTAACTTACAGTGTCGTTTACTTATTACTC
The DNA here is from genome assembly GCF_001602625.1 of Sodalis-like endosymbiont of Proechinophthirus fluctus. GTDB lineage: Bacteria > Pseudomonadota > Gammaproteobacteria > Enterobacterales > Enterobacteriaceae. The sequence continues at coordinate 45,682 of NZ_LECR01000008.1, read as the reverse complement.
TAATAAGTATGATATGTATATTACAATGCTTGTTATCGCCGAGAGCGAATATCACGGGTTGCGACATTTGTGAAAGGTCTGCGCTAAATTGGATTCATCAATCCGAATACGTTGTTGTCAATATAATGAATTTTGCTGTGGGCTCTGAGAATAACAGCTAATCGAGTTTATCTCATGGCGTAAGCAAGCGCTTGTCAAAAGGGTACTTCAGCGCTATGACCTTGAGATAAGGAAACTGAATTCTTATCTGGTTTGTAAACAAAACAAATCGGATGCTGCTATTAGCGTGATGAGATGATAGTCGATGTTTCACACCGCAAGCCAACGTTTCCACGCTTTGGCGGATGGCTTCGCTTGATAGATGAATCCATTAGAGGCAGGGCTGTTTCATACTAGTGGCAATGGCCTGTAATACGATTCCGCTGGCAGCGGAATCGTATAATGCTCAATTACGTTGCTAAATAGTGCGTTGTGAATGAGTGAAAAGAATAATTATATCTTAACTAGCGATAAAATAAGGGATCACAAGCCGTCAGATCCCCGCGTGCCGGATCATCCACACTCTGCATAGATAGTCCTCAGGCTCTTTCTCGGGCTTTCAAGCTCAACGGGCATGCTCTGAGGGGGAACACTCCTACTGCGAGAGCGGCCATTCGTAGACGTGCGGTGGAGAACGTGAGTAATGTCCGGGGCACCTAGATCTGGTAGAGGTATCTTTCTCGTGGCTTAAATGCCGTTTTGCCTGTCTGCTGAGTGAGCGCGCGATCCGTGCCGTTTGGTAATGTAAGTCGCCAGAAACAGGCTGAAGGTTGCTGGTATCATTAGAATTAATTTGTAATATATATTTCTATCATATTTCCTTTTATATTTTATATAAATAAAGTTCGTTGAATTTGACATGTATCATGCAATAAAACTTTTTAATGTTATCATATACGGGATTAATAGTGTTAGGAATTTTTCGATTTAATATCGAGATTATTTCACTCTCATGAATGATTCTTGCTATGTCGTGTCATCATCATTAACAAGCCAACTTCATGAGAAGAAAATAGTCGGATGAAAATTTTCTATATAAGAAAATATCCGCTGCAAACGCTCTCATTTTATAGCGTAAAAATATAATCTTATCGAGTATCCATGAGATGGATAAGGATTTATTATCGGAGTTACTAGTAGGACGTTTCTTATAGGGTTTAGTAGTTGGTTTATACGCCAGTATATTATTTCAACTTTACAGGAATATTAATTATCCTACTGTTTTCATGCGACTTATTTTATTTTATTCACTTCATTCATTTATGAATATGGTAGTCATGCTGTATCACGATAAGGTGATTATAATCACAGATCTCGGCGAAGTTATAGGCGATAACAATTGATACTGCCTATGCCATTATTAATGGCTAAAATCACGGCGCCAAATAAAATACCGTCGATAATGCACTCGGTATTTGTCGCTATAGCCTTATTTTCTCAGACTGACCTGGCTTCGCTGAAAACGGCAAGGCTTGACGCCGGGTGCCACAAAGGGATTTTTTGCAAAACCCTGAAGCGACTAGTTATTCATCGAGGGTTAGAAGATTGCGGCTGAGAGGATTTTCCTGTTGCCGATATCAGGTGTTCGTTATTAATTTCTAAAGATAATTAAGCTGTCAGCGAAACATTATTCTTCTTGGCAAAAAAGTCATCTGATAGGGCTTGCGCCCTTACTGGAGAAGCGCCATGAGTAAAATCCTCAACCGCTTTCGCTATTTCAAACAGAAAAAGGAAACTTTTTCTGAGGGGCATGGGCAGGTGTGCCATACTAATCGTGACTGGGAAGACAGTTATCGCTAACGTTGGCAATATGGCAACATTACGCGTTTTACCTACGGTGTTAACCGTACCGGCTCTCCTGTGGCTAGAAGATCTATGCCAAAAACAGCTTGGTGACGTAGGAAACGCGGCAAACGGACTATCCACATACCATGACAAAGCGCGAGCCGCGCGGTGTCAGCACTACGTCCGGTAGCGGCCTGGCTGTCAATCGTAGCCGATAAGTAAAAATGTCAGCAATATAAAATGCAGCGTGGGCATGGCGGATTTATCCGTGCGCCAAGCTGGCAGGAGATTAATCCTGGTTTGTTGCCGTGGCTAATATTTGGGCGATTAAAAATGTCTGGTCAGATCGAATGGTGGGGTTTTCGCCCATCCCCGCTATGTCGATAGTGTCTTACGCTGCGCAGACGCGCTATCTGTGGCTGCTTATTGGAACCTGTTTGAGCTTCTACGACTAGTATTGTGTACCCCCAGCCCCGCATCTCCAATGACCTGGGGTGAACAGACCGATGTGTCGGAATCCGCCGACTGGTACAATGCCAGAGCTATATCATCGTCTGTGGGTCCGAACGTACCGCAAACACGTACGCCAAACACGCATTTTTTACTTGAGGTGTGTTACAAATGCACAAAACCGTCGCGGTTACGCCTGATTATGCGGAAATCGCTAAACTTAGCGACCAGTAGCTGCTAACCTACTTGAGCAGCGAGATGGATGTGTAATCTTTGCGTATTTTTAGGGCTGGAGAATCCGCATTATTTTCGTCATGTGAAGCATGACACCATCCTGGTGTATAAACTGCAGGTAAAATTTCTGTGGCTGACTGAAGCTTCCAGCTTCCCGAGTGCCAGTCGCCACGGCTTATAATCTCACCCTAGACGGCGTCGATCGCGGTCTTGATAACGATAACTGCGCGCGGCTATCATAAGATACACACGTATTCACTTGCATGGGGCGAGTAGTAGATTTGCGGCGTCTCTAGTGAGCAGATTGCGCAAATCTCCTGTGAGTTTGGCGCCACAGCGGCTACAAAACCCATAGCCTGGCGATGATTATCCTCGGCGCGGGCATTAACTGCTGGTATCACATGGATATGAGCTACCGCGCGCTCATCAAAATGCTTATGGCTGCGTCGACCATCTCGGTCGTGAAACCAATGTCATGCTGCAGCCTATCCAGTATGATACTCCGGCGGAACTGGTCCAAAGCGGCGAAATTCGCGACTGGAAAAAGGGAAGTGCGGTCTGATCCCTGGCCAGACCGCGCCGCATATCATCCGCGTGCAGTGTGATTATCCGGCGACCTACGAACTCTTTATCGCGTCTGCCTTGCGGGATCCAAGCCAGCAATTGGGCA
>NZ_LECR01000008.1:37478-42321 GCF_001602625.1 Sodalis-like endosymbiont of Proechinophthirus fluctus | reverse complement strand
ATTAAGAGGCTGCCCCGCCGCCCGCTGCATATTGCCCGTCTTAACGCCTGTTGGGCCTGGCCCTGCGCAGCGGATCCACGCTGCTGCAGGCAACCGGCGGGCGTTGTCTAACTGCTCAAGGGGATGGCCTGTGCGACTTTGGTGCTATCCAGGTTTTCCAATCGCGCATCGTTGGGGGAAACCGCCATTGTTAAGTGGGCGTGCCATCTCGCTGCCTGCGCCTGATTGCCGTCGTGCAGCGCTATAGAGCGCCAGCAGGTAAAGGGCATCGGCATTATTCTCGTCCACTGCCAATACTTTTTTGCAGCGATTCCCACGCCAGATCGTCATAGCTTTTATCATGCTAATAGGCGGCCTGCTGCAGCAAGCAGGGCATTAATCTCCGGACTGTTTTCTGCGGTGCACAAGGTGGCAGAATAAAGCGACAACTCTGGCGGCGTACCACGCGGCAAAAGATTGGGTTAGCAACCTGTTTCATAACTGATATCCATGGAATCACTCCGCAAAGCCTCATTTATTGACCCTGACGATGGTTGGCGCTGTTGGCTAGCTGTTTAGTAGTACGTCGAACCAGCAGAAGATAAAACAACCGCTGCCGGCCGACCAGCAGGGAAAACAATAGCCTGTATAGAGCGAGCAGGATGATGTGCTGATTGGGCCGCGTACCACAGAGCACGTATGTACCAGAGTATTTCACTGCGCGGAAACAGAGTACCCCGACGCTGAAGCTACGCACGCCATTCTTGATTCATTACCGCGAATGCCGGCGGGTTGCAGATCGTGATTGAACCTGACCAACTGGTCATCGGTGGAGGCCAGATAGCGATATTCCTCCGGATCTTGGTTGAACATAATATGACCGTTAAGATAATTATTCAGGCGGGTCCGTAAGGCGCTTGCTCCCGTACCAACATCAGGCCGTTGCGCAAGGTGAAACGCAATTTTGGCAGCCAGCGGCTGCACAAAAGCCGTCTGTTTCAGCGATGCTACCGCCAGAATACCTTTACCCACAAGCAGTTCACCCTCGCCAGCACTAATCGGAAGACCGAAACAGACCGTTACGCAGTTAAGCGTAATGCCGGTGGCATTGCCGGCGCAGGCTGCCATCGCCATCAGCGTGGCGATTTCCACCGCCTGAGGTTTAGCCGACAGCAGTATTACAGTCTGGGAAAAGTCCGCCATGCGGGTGAAGGGAAAAGAGGCACCCACATAATAGAAATGATTTGGCGGCAGACCGATACGTGTGGCTCAAATCAATATACAAGTTCGGATCGATGCGGCTTTTAAGAGTGTTTCTGGTTAGCAGGATAAGTAGTATTCGGCTTCGGCCGTAACAAAGAGAAATAGAGTTGCATCTGGTTATCGCCATAAATTAGATAGAGTGCCAGTTGCAAGGTATAACGTTCCTGATAGGAATCGCCGCCCAGTTTAAGCTACAGCCCTTCCAGCAGACTACGCTTGTTCACCGGCAGGCTGTAAATGAATGTAATGTCCTGCGTCAGTTCCTTCAGATAGGCCGGGCAGTTGGTGTCTATCCAAGCACGGCGTGTCATAGGGATGGCGTTCAGGTATGGCTTTCTCCTGCATTTTGATGACGTCCTGTTTTGCCGGCAAGCGGTGTTGAAATCAGTTGCCACGCGGCCTGGCGCATCTCGGCGCTGTTACATCCCATCACCAGAAGTAGTTTATACACTGGATTGAGCGGATTATTGATGACCGACAGCGTCGGACACCTTACTTGAAGCAGGGTCAGCGTGCCAATTTTGTCCCCAGATTTGCCGAATAGAATGCCGTTTTGCGCCGGGGCAGTACGTCGAGCAATACGGCGAATCGACGCTGCGGTAGCTAGAATGTAGGCCAAAATAGGAGGCTAACATACTGGTGGCTTCCACTGCATCCGGCTTCAGCGTTCGGGAAAATAGGAAGGCTATCGAGGATCCTTTCATCGACTGCGGATTAAAGAACGGATGGGAGAAATTAGACAAATATATAAATATATAAATATATTGTATGATTAACTATATATGGATTTCTGGCAGTAGGATTACCCAATATTTATCGTTAAGATTCTGCTCTCAGGAAAGTATATATTATCGTCGTTGACGCTGAAGCTTAAATTGCTTTCCCCACCAATGTCGCCGACGGGGGACGTCCAGCCGATAGACGTTATTGCCGCTCTCGCCGTTTGAGTTAGGCGGATATCGCCCAGATCTTGTCCGTTGAGCATCAAGCGTAGGTGGGGTATCCCACACTGCTAGCGCCGGCGACACTTTCAGCGCTAAAGAGAGGTGGACGTTGGTGACAACCTGATTTTGCGCTAGGTTGAAGATAATTCCCGATCGCAACTGACCGCCGCTGATGGTCAGCCTGTTGAGCTGGCCCGTTTCCGTGATGCTGATGGTTTCATCATCAATCGGATTTAGTGGCGCTAAGGGAAAATAGACCGGCTGCGAGCCGGTATACGGGGCAACATCCAGCGCCGGCAACAGAAAGTCGAAAGGCAGCTCACTGTTGTCGGTGGCATCTGCGTCGCCGCAAGAGAAATAATCATACTGAAATGAAATGACATATGTTTGACTCCTCCTGTTCTTAATACCGTCTTACCTCGCCCGGGCGCGGACCCAGGCATGATTTTTCTTATGATCGCATTCTTTCCAGGTGTTATAGAACAACTCGAACACGCGAACACGATAATGAGCGCAAAGGACGATCGTGGGGTAGGGTGGCTCCAGCTAGACATCGGTGCGCTCCCAGTGGATATACTGAATGACATGCAGTCCGATGGTTCGATAGCCAGGCCGGACGCCATCGGGATCGCCAAGAAGGCCGAATTCCAGCCTTATGCTGCAGTTTGAGCGCGGTGTGGGCATCTTCACGGTCTCTACCGCAAAGCCGTGGGTTTCTTTTCCAGCGTCGTTCGGAGAATCACCGTGCAGGAGCCGCAGAAGAAGGCTGCGTTCCAGTTATCGTTGCCCTATTACACTTTGTCCGTAAAATAGTGGGCTCTCATTCGGGTTATGCCGCACTGCCGAGAGATTGTGCTCGAACGGGTTGGGAGAATAAAAGCAGTGCGGCGTTTGCAAGGAGCACTAGCCGCGGGTCGATGAGAACACTGCCGACGGTGGCTTACAGAAAACCTGCACATCGCAAAGTGGTCGCAGTCAAGCATGTAAATCAGTTCGCCCCGGATTAAGGGTCAGGGCATGGTTAAGGTTGCCAGCTTTAGCGTGTTTATTATCGTCGTCGCGGGTGATATAGTCTACGCTGAGATCAGCGGCAAAAACCGTGAATTCGCTACACTTGCTATCATCGAGAATATAAATACACATTAATATCTACCATCGGCTACAGCGAAACATCATCCGGCATAGGATTCAGTGCGGCGTTTTATCGACCAGGTAGTCTGCAGATAACCCAAGACCAGAATGATCCAGGCGTAAATCTCGGCGATAAAAAGCCAGATGTCCAAACAGGCTTCAAATGTTGTGTAAAAGTGCAGTGTTTCTCTGGCGTGCTAGCAGATATAGCGTGTTGGCATCAGGCATGATATGACCACCAGAACGACATTTACATAAGGGCTTTTACTGATGCTGAGCAGTAGCATCAGTCCCAGGCTGATCAGACCGAAAAATACTGTTTATCACTGTCAATCGGCGTAATTACTACGATTGTAGTAATAGGGAGGATTAATAGTAATAGAAGGTAAAATAGCGGATTATTTATTTTCTGACCTGCGATAATGTAAAATGCCTGAACTGGGAATGGTGTAGAATTCGCTATCGACGACCCATTTTGACCTCGACTATGGCGGCAACTTTTTACTGATCAGTTCGATATCGAATGTCGCCGCGGACACTAGGCTGAACTCGATACGATAATAGAACACTGGGATGCGTTGGCTTCCGACACGTATTCATTGAGATGAATCATGCTCAGCAATTTGTCCCCCAACTACTGCTCAAAAAATGAGAGACGTCCAGACTGAGATTACGGCGCATATCACTCTGATTAACTATGTAATATTCCCAAGACGCTGGTTAAGCAGAGCGCTGAGAAATTTATGATTTTCGATCTGCGGCCGAAGCGGTATCCGCTAGCATCAGAAGATGTAGGTCGGCGAAGTTTTGTACGGCCTTCAGCGCCTGTACTGGCCTCGGCGAAAAATCGGCGAGCACGATAAGACCTGGATAATTTAACATCGTATTCAGACCGTGCTGCAGAAAGTACAGTTCGTGGCTGATAGCATTTTCAAACACTAGCCATTGCTTTCACTAGCCATTGCTTTTTTCCTTCGCTTCTCCATAGAGTAACGAAGAGATTGGCGTCATCCTTGAGAGTAAATTGGCTCCAGTCCCATGACCGTGGTGGCCTATGCGACATAGCTGCTTGTGCCGGAAATCAGCACCTCGAAATGCAGCTGTAGGGCATTTTATACATCGAAATCAATGACCAGTACTTTTCTGCTGCTACGGGCCAGGGCATAAGTTAAATTGGCGCTTACGGTGGTTTTGCCCACTGCCGGCCCTTGGGCAGACAGACGTAAGCTAACGGTATAAAGCGATATTCTCTAGAAGAAGTGAAAGGGGATGATATTGCGGATGACGGGATATCGGCGCCGGCCGAGGGGTTACGGTTAAATAATTTCTTAAGGCGAATACCAGCGACGCCCTGCGCTAACTCACGCCATTGATCCTGGGTTGGACGGCGAGCGATTCATGGGGTTTTCCCAGCCCAGAGGCTGCTAGTGGCAGGTAGGGTTTTGGAGGAGAAGCTTTCAGCGCCGCGTAGCCCTGAAGTGCTGACACATTGCCGTCGGTAGGTATCGAAATAGGGGCGGTTCGAG
>NZ_LECR01000008.1:21739-37458 GCF_001602625.1 Sodalis-like endosymbiont of Proechinophthirus fluctus | reverse complement strand
CCGCTTCAGCTGATCTAATACCGATCCCGCCCCGATGGAGCGTGAGTTGCCCGCCGGCCGTCGGCAGCAAAACTTTTTCCACCGCGTTAAGGAGCGGCTATAACAACCGAGGAGCCATAAGCCGGGCCCGTGTGGCAGGGGAAAATATTCTTTCCCCAAGGGATGGAATAGCTTATCAGCATTAACGATCTACTTGATAATTATCCAGTTGGAAGTGGAAATACTAGAATTACTCTCAAAGATTTCTTTATAATTAATATTTTTCATGTTCATATTTTATATGAATCGTTTAATGTCATCATAATTATTTATTCCTCAATTTAGGAATAACGTGTGGCAGAACCGTAACGGTATGTTGACGTTAGAGGAAAGTGAAAATACTCAATAAGGAAAAATAATATGAGCATGTATGAAAAATGACGAAATCTATAAGATAGGATTAATACAAGTCTCATTTATTTACCGATCTTAATCATCGAACGCGCTGATATTATATCGATAAGTTGTCATTACACCTTCGAGACGCTAACAACCTAGCATGCTGCTATCTCGAATTTAAAAATATATCATGTTATTGTAAATGCAGGATAATTTTCTCTGATGAATCCTGTAATAAATGCTGTTTGCTGCTGCCTTTTAAATAAAATTTTATTAAAAGGCAATATTTTTCCCGATCATTTAATAATAGTCAAAACACTCGCCATTTTGAAAAAAGGGCCTATTTTCTACGACCGGAAAAACTCTTTATAGAGAAGTTATTACCCAGGCATATAGGTAAAGTTATCGCAATATTTTTAACGATTACTTTATAAAAATCGATCATTTCGGCGAAAACCAAAGTAGGCATAATGTAAAAGCCATTTCATTATGGTGTCGTTATTACATAAGATTTGCTTGAATCGCCTGTTTTTAGGCATAAAATGCGCTGCTAAATCGGTTATATTAGTACGCAGGATAATCGATGCGGCCGGACGATAGATCGTGCTGCATTACCCAGATGGCGTTTTCGGGTAAGTAGCCAGCGAGGGCGGGCGCCCACGTTTGCCTCCCCGTCAGCAAGAAATGGAGATAAGTTTGCGGATCAGACGTTCCTTAACGATCAAATAAATGGTAAAAGTATCTAGCTTTACATAGCTATTTGCCTATTCATCATGATCCAGCTTTTCCATTTTGTTTCGCAGCGCCGTGAAGATTACACCCAGGAATTACAAAATAATTGCCTTGTCAGTTCGTCAGTCACTGTACAGAGCGGTGCTCAATGTCGATATTTCTCAGGGAAACAGATTCTGGTCACCCTTAAACGCAGCGGCATTGAGCCGCGCGGATGTGGTGCTGCCTAATGACGTGCAAGTTTTGCACGGCGATTTTCTGCCCGAATGCCTGGTACCGGCACTGATAAACCGCCTGTTCCGCCCGCCGGTTATCGCTGAAGGGGTGGAAAACACCGCTCAGTGTAACTGTCTGCTAGGGCACCACATTCATCGCGGCCAGGGTTATCTTTTCGCCGAACCATTAACGCAGTAGGCTTTTGAACAACACTTCCTCAATCTACCGTTCTCCTGATTACCTGTCGCTTACGCCAGGTCAGCTGACGTCCATTTTTGCCCTTCTGCTTCCACCGAAGGTAATATTTTCTGCTACAGGGTGACATCTGAATTCGGCGGAAAAGTAAAAACGATGCAAAGTACAAGTCAACCGTTAAAGTGAGATTTACGTTTTTCATTGATATTGATTGAGTAGGGGTTCACATACAGGGCACCGGAATTCGTCTTTTCATATGTGGTGTATTACTGGTGACGTCAGAAGGATGAGTACGGGCCGAAGTATTAAAACCCGATGCCGCCTGGCAGCAGAGAAAACTCGGCGATGGCTTCGCCTGGCAGGTCCCCTAATACGCCGCAAAGACCCAACGACCGTATTGAATTGTAGCTGATGGTCAATACAACCGGTTCATTGGCGGAAAACGTCCAGCAGATTGGTTTTTTGCGTCTTATCGCCTGCCTAGCGCTGACGCACGGCGAAAACTTCACCACCGCGCAGATAACTTCCTTATGACAGCAGGGCGCAAATGAACAACAGCCGCAGCCCCTGACGCGCGTCTCCTAGGTTCCTATCATAGGAGCTCCTAGGTTCCTATGATAGGAGATTGTACAGCCTCAGTTTGCCGAACGGTCGGTAGGATTTGTTATAACGGTCGGTCGGATTTCTTATTTCAAGAAGCGCTTAAATGGATGGTGAATATCATCGGTCATCTGTCTATCACCCTATCGGCGGTGTAGCAGGCGGCGCTGGTGGTCGCGGATCCAGTGGCCACGGTGCCGGAAAAATGAGCAATAGCAGGTGGCATTACTACCTGAAAGGGCAGCAACTGCTGGCGCATGGGCCGGATAACGCCGGCGAAATCGCCGGTGGATGTCGAGCAACATTTTTATCAACGCTTATACACCCTGACGCTATTACGCTGTATGTGGTAGGTAACGTGGATGGGACGGGAGCGCCCTCAACGAGTAGATTGTCAAAACCTTCTCTACGCCGCAGGGCAAACGCGATGCGCTAGGGCTACCGTGCCGACAATGTCGCCGCTGCCGCATCAGACCGTTAGTCTATTCAGCGACAAATGCGATTACGACAGTTTTAAACTCGTTTGGGACAAATCCGTGGAGCCTATCCGCGACTCATAATCATTGAATCGTTATTGGTATAGGGACTTAGAGCCCGCGAAGTGCTGTATATACATCTTGCAGCAGGCGCTAAAGGCGAGAGACATAAAAATCTGCGCGGTTGACTGCAAATGAACTATCTGCGCACGCAGTACGCGATTCATATTGATATACAGGCTGAAAATTTGACGCCGTCGATGACCCCTTCGTCGCCTATGAGCTGGCCAACGTGCGCAACAATGACCTAAACTAATCGGAGTTTGACACTCTGATGGCGCGTGAAACTGCTGAGCTGAGTACCTTGTTCGCCAATTACGACCCCACCAGCACTTGATGTTTTGATGAGCAAGCATCTGTGCCTACAGCAGAACGAGGTGATGGATATCGCGCCGGAATAGCATCAGAAACTGCGCAGTGCGTTTCTCGTAGGCTATCGCTGCAAATGCTTAATCAGGAATTATGTGCTCAGCTTTCGTAAAACGCCACGCTGGTGCTGATGCAGCCGAACGGCGAGCCGTGGGTGAATATGGAGGTGCTGTAGAAAATCTACGAGCATATTATGAGATCCGGCGCGCTGACGGCGATTGATAGACGAGAGTAAGCTGGAAGCGACCGATAATTCCTTCGGCTTCCTGACGCAGAAGGAACAATCAACCGGTATGTCACGGCGCGGTCGGTAGGTCATCTCGTCGCGCCTTACTTTCCTTTCCTGCCAACTATAACACGCCCCAGAGCCTGCGATGAAGCCCTATCGTGGACCATTATTCGGCTCCCTAAGGTATCCGTGCACCGTTAACCCCGGCGGGCCGACATCGCGTCGCGTGGTATAATGGTGCCGCAGTACTGGATAACCGTGCTAGCGGTACGACGATGCTGCTCTCGGCTGTACCGCTGCCAGTCAGGCGGACCACCAGATAGCCGGGGCTGAAAGAGTCGCCATCGGCAGCGGTGTTGACCATATTCTCATTCGGCAATTTCACCACGGGTGCTTCCTGTAACTCCACATTGACTTCCGACACCAGGCAGGCATCGGCGCCTCATTTGAAAGCAATTTTACTGACACCTAGCGCAAGCAAGCGGGTGCGATTCAGTACCATGTCCTCCAAGTTGTTTTCCCCATAGCACACCCTCGCCTTCAAGGGTAAGGGAGGGCAATGTCGGTACAGGCGAGAGTATCGCAATAGGCCACCTGCGTCTTTCCCTAGCTCTGTCACAGGCGCGAGCGGTAATTATTGTCAAAAATGATTTTGCCGCCGTTGGCGCAACAGGTCCGCAGCAAAGCCAGCAGTCGCTCGCAGCTCTGCGGCGGTAGGATAGCGATACTAATATCGCATGAATAGTGATAATCAAAGCCCGCCATCGTTTGGCAAATATGGTCCGACGATGCGCTTTCCAGTCAATAACGGGCGGCCGCCTTTTTGCGCTAGTAGAAGGTACGCTAGCCGCGAGCATCGGTCTCAATGTAACACAGGCCGGGCAGCCGATTTTTCAAGAGCTGGATGAGCGAGGCATCTACCCCTTCCTATTGCCAAGACTGTAGCATGTCGTCACTGAAGCTATCAGTGTCCAGCTCGGTAACGTAATGCACTTTGAGCCGGGCCGCAGAAGCCCCAGGAGCGAGAGATACACCGAGGTATTCAACGTATCGCCGCCGAATCCGCGCTTAATGTCGCTGCCCTTTTGCGCCAATTCGATCATACATTCGCCTGATGCAGCGATATTTTTTTGGTTGTCATTGCTGGGTTGCCCATCACAGAAAAAGAGAATGATAGCATAGGCACCTAGTTTCAACAGAATGGTCGGCACAGTTAATAGCTGTTGAAACGTTGTTTTATTTTATTATGACCTGGATCGTCATTGCGGCCATTTTCCCGACGATTGCCAACCAAGCGGGTGCGCTGGCGTCTGGCACAATCGCAAAATGAACACGATATTCCCGCCGGCGCCGTTGCGTTTTCTGCCGCGCGTATAAATCCTCGGCGGAGCCCGTTTAATTAATCGCGAATAGCGCGCGAGCGCATCTTCAGCCTCAGCGGCGCCGTGGACAGTCTTCAGTCCCACACCGTTGCCGATCCTGTGTAACCAACTGGCGGCACTCTGGTTTTTTGAGCGCAATACCGTTCCGTTCCTACTACTGAATCTGGCAGGAGTATAATCCTCAACTATGTTAATGCATCGAGGAAGCTCAACGAGTATATCGACAATGACGCGGACTAAGAAAGTGGTAAGCAGGATTGTGCTGTTTCTGCTGCTGCTTATTGTAGCGATCTTGATTTTTATCGCCACCTTTGTTTATCGCCACCTTTGACTGGAACCCGCCTCAAACAAGACCATTAATAAAAAAGTCTTCACCGAACTTCAGAGTCCCTTTGCGATTAATGGCGACTTGGGCGTGCAGTGGTCCGGTCCCGGCACCGTGAAGAGCGCGGCTGGGTGCCGTGGCTGCATACCATACCCATGGAAGATATCTCGTTAGGCAACCCGCAGGATTTAACGGGCGAATACACCGCCCGGCTGAAAAGTATTGAAGCCAGCATCGCCCTTTTAGCGCTACTGCACTGTGCCGCGTATTACGCTGATCAGCCCGGACGCATCGTTGAAACGGTCGCCGATCGCCTGGGCACGCCTTTCGAATAAAAATGTCTGGCCTGCGAGGCAAGATAAAATAAATTGGGCGTCAAGGTGAACAACAAGCGCTGGCTTTCGATACCACTGATTTTTTGGTAGACATCAGTAATAACTGCAGCAGCCCTACCAAATCCTTATTAAACACCACATAACCGGCGGTATTCACTTCATTGTACGACCAATGTAATTGGTGCGGCACGCATTATTCGCTCACGATCCGCCACAGCGCGTCGGGATGCTTCGGTGAGGAGGTATTGTAATATTGCCAGGCGCTGAGCGCCGCAATAATAATTACCATCTTCAACACGTACTTGACCTGTTACCACGTCATGGGTCACTCTCTTGGTGTTCTCTACGCCGCATTAAAAACCGGCCGCACCCGCTTGGATGACAGCCCGCCATTACCGTTATTTTACCGGCTAAAATGGGCCGCTTAGCCGTGCAATTTACAGCGCTCGGTGCCGTGTTTCATGCGCCGCTAGCAGCGCCAGTAATGTCAGGCAGGCCATCACTGCCAGGTAAATGCCAACGTAGAATAACCCATAATTGGCGGTGAGCCAGGAGGCAATGTACGGGGCAATCGATGCGCCGATAATTGAGGCCAAATTATAGGAAAAAGAGGCGCCGGTATAGCGAACTTCGGTGGAAAACAACTCCGGCAATAGCGCGCCCATGGGGCCGAACGTGAGACCCATCACCATAAATCCTATCAATAAAAACGCTATGACCACCCAGATATTGCCGGAACCCAAGAGTGACGGGAACACCAGTGAAAAGGCCATAATCAAAACTGTAATAGTTATCATGGTGTGCCGGCGGCCGAACTTATCCGCCAGTTGACCGGCGACTGGTATCGTCAGGCCGAAACCGATGACGCCAATCATTAGCATCAATAGAAAATAGTTGCGCGAGAAACCTAGACCGCGTGGCAGCGGAGTCGTTCCATAGGTCATGGAAAACACCGTCATAATATAGAATAAAGTGTAGGTGGCTACCATGATAAACGTGGCGATAATGGTTACTTTCAGGTGCTGTTTCAACAGGATGCCGATGGGCATGCGCACCTGTGCCTTCGCCTTGGCGATTTTGGCGAAAACCGGCGTTTCGTGCAGTGAGACGCGCACATAAAGCCCAATCATTACCAGTACGACCGACAACAGGAACGGCACTCGCCAGCCCCAGATCATGAACTGTTCATCGGTCATAAGCAAGGAAAGTAGTAGGAACATGCCGTTAGCGAAAAAGAAACCAATGGGGGCTCCCAACTGCGGGAAGGAGCCATACAGCGCGCGTTTATGCGTCGGCGCGTTTTCTGTCGCCAGCAGCGCCGCGCCACCCCACTCACCTCCCAGACCAAGACCCTGGCCGAAACGGGCCAGCGCCAGCAGCAGGGGGGCCAGTATGCCAATGGTTTCATACCCCGGCAGGAGACCGATCACCACCGTGGAGATACCCATGGTCAGCAGTGAGGCCACCAGAGTTACTTTGCGGCCGGCGCGATCGCCAAAATGGCCGAAGAGCGCCGAGCCAATCGGCCGGGCGATAAACGCGATGGCGAAGGTAGCAAACGATTGTAGCCTCGCGGCGGTGGCATCCCCTTGCGGGAAAAAGATATGGGGAAAAACAATGACAGCGGCGGTCGCGTAGATATAGAAATCGAAGAATTCGATGCTGGTGCCGATTAACGAAGCAATAATCACCTTGCCCCGCGAATTGACGAGAGGCACGGCTGCATCGGAATCCAGAGTCGGCGCTGCTGAGGCTTGCATAATTGTTTCTTATTGGTCAACTACGAAAAGATAGGCATCTTAGACAGAGAAATAAGGCATTTCAATGGTTGGATTTTGACAAAAAAGATATTTCCGATAGCCATTAGCAGATTATTCCTCTCTATGCTGTCTTGATAGGAAAAACCACGGGAAAATAGCTTGTAACAGAGTTAATTTCTGTAAAAACCCTCAAGAAAAGTTATCATTCAGATATAACTGCTTATTTATGGTTATTTTTATGTAAAATTTGGTGTAAAAGACTTATTTTTAACCATTATTATATGGTAATTATTTTATTTTAGTAGTAAATGTCGATATATTCGACAGGATAGGAGTCGACGTCAAGACGACCTCTATTTTTGACTACTAGGACGTGGCTTGGCACGGGGTGCGACGGTGTTTATCGACGTACCTCACCTCCTTTTACACGGCGGCGACTGTGCTAAACTCATCGGCTGCCCGCAGTCGGCTGGAAGGTAAATTCCCGGTGGCGGCCAAGCCGGGTTACCGGCAGTGTCGTAGCGATTATCAGCGGTATCGTGGGGAAGGAACATCCATTTCCTGTCGGTTATTGTCCCCGTGGGCGTAATCGTCGGTGCCTATCCATGCGGCGCAGAACAGCATGAGACGCTCAAAGAAATAGAAAAACGCCATGAGCTCGATATGACAGAGCCGAAGGAGGAACTAGAGGGATATTTTGCCAGTTGCGGTAACGTCATGATCATAATGATTTTAATCACATCAAAACCGAATGCCGCTAGCAGCGACCCGTGAAAAAATGGTTTTATTCCGTTCTGCGGTTATTTATGCCGCGGAACGACCAAGAATATCCATAAAAGTAATAGGAAATTAGCCAGAATCGAAAGTGTCATACCCGTCAACACCATACATAACCGAACGCAACCAAGTGATGGTGTTGAGTCCCATCGCTCGAATAATGTAATCCTGTGCGCCGGCGAAAACAGACACGTCAGAGACAGCGTGACGATGAGCTCTACTATCAACTCTATCGGTAAAACCAGGTCGTTATGTATTTCAGGTAAAATTTCTCCTATTCTTCGGGATTGTGTTCCCATTCGTCACGCAACTGGGCGCGAATTGCTTCGCGCAGGTTTCTCATCCAGTTCAGACTAAGGCACCATCAGCAAACCGGTTATGCCGACCGTCGTGCGCTGTTGCACGGCGGTTCGGACCATATCATTCAGCGTGGAAGACAGCGTTTGTTCGCTGATACTGTCACCGATTTTATTAATAAAATCTGTGAGGATATCCATCCGGATTTGACGCCAGAGAAAAACCGACGCCGACAAACGATATCATCAGTATGGGGATCAGAGAAAAGAACGAAAAATAGGTGATAGCCGCGCCGAACTGACTTGCCCGATTAAGATCGCTGAACCGTTTCTCGGAGCGGATCATATGCACCACCACCGGATAAGCGCTGATATTTTCGATAAACCATCCGGAGTGGTGTGCAACCTTATTAATCGACTCATTGCCGGCATATAGCGTTGTCAGCGAGATCGTAATATCCGGTTCACGGGCGGTGTCGGCATGCGGTTTTTTCGGTCATGTTCCCTCTCAACGTCAGCCCATAAGCTATTGCTGTAGTAAAATAATTATAACGGAAGGAATGGTTTGCATCCCGACAGCGTCTTTCGCGCAAGCTCATTACCTCAGCTGTAGTGTACACAGGTGGCACCCCTTCAGCTGTAGTAGTGTAAAAGGGTGGCACCACCCCCTACATACTACGCTAACCGCTTTTGGGCGTGCGATTGCGATAATGAAATCACTCTTTGTCTAATTTCCGCTGTGACAACGCCCAAGTCTGGGCGTATTGGGTGGACAGAAAACGATTAGCGATAAAAAAGCGAAGTGATAACAAGAGAGTCGGCAGGGAGGTAAGATAAGCTTGCCAACCGGGTGGGAAGAAAAGGGGAGGGAGGCGGAACAAGGGCAGCTACGCTGGCGCGTGTGGGAGCGGCAAACGATTTAACGCATCGTCACCAGCTCTTCCCACCGCGATCAGGTGAATCTCTACGGTATTGTCAAAGGTAGCGCCTATTTTGATGGCGATCGCGAAACTCTACAGTATTTTGTCCGTGCTGAAACCCACACCGTGCCAGGCCCACAATCTTCTCTTGCGGACCGACACAAACCAGCTTCATTCGACAGAATTGACGATGCTAGGTGACCACTGTATACACAGAAGCGAAGGAGGTCGTATATACTTGAAAATATTTTTCACCATATCTTTCAATTATTTCAGGTTCGGTCAAGCTAATGGAGCCAATGGGGGATGGATGAACACCACCGTCGGTATGAGCGCATAGTCCAGATGCTCTTCTGGCTATTGTTAAACAGCTGCTCCGACAGCCGACGGCGTAAATACCTGGCATGTTGGTTTTGGTATTTATCTACCTGGATATGGCCGTGCTGTCAATTATCTAATCCCTGCCGCTGCCAGATTAAGATTATCCGTGGCCTGTTCGCGGCCGATGGCCAAAATCAGGGTATATACGGTGAATTAATGGTCATTTTACAGTGTCATGGTCAATCTGCCATCCTAGTTTTTCGTCACCGAGCACGGCACTGAGCTGAGCCGGTATGCAATGTCGGCCCTTCCGCCTGTATGACGTCGACCAATACGTCTCGACAATCAGCGCATTTGCGGCTGCACTGGGCGGTGCGATTGATTTATGTAACGTGCTACTGCCAATGGCGAGGTAACCGTAATGTCGGGTCATTCGGGCGTTTCCTTCAGCAAAATCGCTGGCACAAGTGTAACGTACAAACATGCGTTGTCACAAAGATTGTGTTAATCCATTTGATAGGCTGCCTGATTTACTCCGTCACCAGCCAGCGTGCGAAAGCGTGACCCTGGCCGAAAGGAACCAGCGTCTGATGCAGCCACGGCAGCAACGCGTTCATCTATTGTTCCGGTTTTCAGGGGGATTAATGATAATCATGCCTGAAGCGGTCATGCCGAGCCTGTCGCTATCAAGACGGACCGCCAGTTCAATCTGTAAAATATGTTGGATGCCACCTTGCTGCAGCGCCGACAATGTGTTCTTTACCTGCTGACGCAGCAGCAGCACTACTGGGGATACCAAAGCGCATAGACGCCGGTAGCGAAACGCTTATAGCCTTCCTGAATCGCGCTAACCCCGTTATGATAATCGGTTTTCAACTAATAAGGCGGATCGATCAGCACTATGCCGCGCCGGGAGGCCCGGCGGCAGTTGGGGCTTCAATTGTTGATAACCGTCAGCCAGCAGTACTGATGCCCGAGGATCTTTGTGAAACTCGCTGCGCAACAGAGGATAAGTAGCTGCTGTGTAGCTCGGTTAAATGTAATTTATCTTTGCTTTGCAGCAGTTAGCGGGCCAGCAGGGGCGAGCCGGGATAATAGCGCAACTGGCCGGCGCGGTTGAAATGACGGACCACCTCCAGATAAGTCGCCAGTAAAGCGAGGGCATCGTCACCCTGCCAGATCCTCCGGGCGATGCCTTCCAGAAATTTACCAGTGCGCTTGGTTTGTTCGCCGAAAAGAAAATACCGGCCCGCGCCGGCATGGCTGTCAAAATATAGGGAAGGGTTTTTCCTTTTCCTTACATCGCGCTCAGGATGAGGCTGAGCACGGTATGTTTGAGTACATCAGCGTGATTGCCGGCGTGAAAGTTGTGGCGATATATGAGCATATTTTTATTTCTAATTGATATTTAATGAATATTAAATTAATACCGATGTCGAAGTTCAAGCCTGCCGGCCACAGTTTGTTTAAAGGACCCGCGCACATCACTCCAAGTAAGGAACAGCATCTAAACATTAGGTCAGACGGACGATTGTATCAGGATGAGAGTGAAAGGGGTTAAAAGCTTTCCGACGCCTTGGCGCTTATGGTATGAAGCGCAGGGAGGTGCACCCACGCTCATCATGATCCCTGCCGGGAGTGAAGATTTTCAGCAGCCAACGCCCCGCCGGTGGGCGCAAAAAGCGCCCAACAAAGGGCGTGAAGGTGTGTAAAAAAAGGAGTTTTATGAGGACTAATGGCAGTATTATTTTATATTGGAGGGGTTATGATAACAGCGAACGTCTCGTATTATTGTGAACCTTTCATTCCAGTAGGGCGTGCCGTCACTCCCTTCAGTAGCTTGGGTAGTGATCGGTCATTTGGCATCAGGCATTAGGCATCGGTTACTGGGCACCACAGCCCAGTGCATGCAGCATCGCGATAAGACGGGCTTAAGCTAGTGCGTTACCCTCTTTTACGCCTGATGTGAGAATCGCTTGCGATAAAGTGACGCCGGTGGCTTGATAGGGCTATGCGCTCGCCCTAGTTATATCGATCGTTGAGTGTCGTGTGCGTTTAAAATGGTATTATCTATTTTTATATAAATATTGAGTATTTTACAGGATTTTAATTAATCATTAATGTGTTTCATTATGATCTTATCGTCGATTCAGATAATAATATATGTATGTGATATTAGACTGCTATAGGAAACAAGGCGGTAGTCAATAATAGGGAGGAGTATTATGCATGGAATGAGAGATTAATAAAAATGACTATACCTATAATCTGGTGCCGACAAATTCGCGGGTGAGTCTGTTAAATGCCACTTTGTTGCGAATGGGGATGATGAAGTCTTTGTCGCAATTTATGGTTGGCGAAAAGTTCGGCCACAGCATGACTTTCGGGTAGGCCATGTTAACGACGGTACTCAGCAGCCTGATATCGGAAATCGTCGGCCTGGAAATGGGGATAGTGTAGTGCTGTATATCTTATATAATATTGTCACCGGCTCCGGATGTGATTAATTTTTTTAATGGCCAACCAAATGGCCTGGTGATACCGTTAAGTCAAGGAAGGGGCAACGATGGTTGCAGGCGGATGCATTGTCGGCGCGTTAATTTCTCCTGGTATCAGCCGCTTAAAAATAGGATCCACGTTTTGTTTATAATTACTTCATATATTATATATTTAAAATAATAAATTGTATGTCCATCATCGTCTCCCACACGTTCGGAACGGCGGATGTGGTTATCAACCCATAGCACCGGATGAATTCGTTTTAGTTACCGTGATACTCTCCGCCATTAAAGTGAATGACGTCAACTTATACTCCGTAAGCCTAGGCCTGGCGGACGGTGTTGGACGGGACTGAGCCACCTCAAATGGCGCTACCACTAGCTGATGCTGCTGGGTTTACCGGCACGATGCTTTCGGTTGTGAGTATCATTAGTCATTTTATCGACTTTCTCATTTTGCTCGGCGTGCTGTTCCCGCCGATCGCCGGCATTATAATGGTGGATTATTACGTGCTGCGTACCCATCGCACTCTGCTAGATGCCATGCCCGAGCGCTACACGCTGCCAGATGCGGCGTAAACGCCTATGATCGTTTGGCCGGGCGTCTTGGCCTGGCTGAGTGGCAGTCTGGTTGGCTTCATTTTCATCTGGGGATCCCGTCAGTGAATTCGCTGTTGGCAGCTGGCCTGTTTTATTGGCTGATGGCGGAGGTGAAACAGAAAATAGTGACTCGATGTAGGTCTGATGCGTAATAGCTGGCACGCCGGCAGGTATTAAGACGCGTGAGCAGTGCGGCGGTTATTGCACTCGTTATGGGTGATTGTGGGTAGGTGGGTAGCCAGCACTGCTCTGAGCTGTTTGGCGCTTATCAGGCGCCAGCTTCTACGTCGTTCACCGCTACAGTCATCAGGCATGATAATCGGCAATGATCTCTGGTACGCTATTAATAACAAACTGAACGCTCGTAAACACCAGAAAAAATCCCATCAGTCGTGAACTTGCTTCGATACCGCTGGCGCTGAACACATGCATAATGGTGCCTGAACTGTGCAGCGCGATCCAGACAATCAGACTGATAGTCAGAAAAACCAGCACCGGCGCCAGTGCGGTGATCGAGTGCGCGAAAATAGACATCCTCGTTAACGGTAAGATACCAAACTGATAATCATGGCGATAAATACCCGGTCCTTGCTGTGCTCAACATCACCAGCGGGACAAAGGCTATATTGGTGGTTTTATGCTGCATCCCGCGCGTCTTGCTTTCGGCGATGTCGGAATCATCATCGGTCTGTTCGGGAAACAACATGCGAAAACCGATAAATAAGACGATAAGCCCACCCGCAATTAGCAGCCCCGGAATAGAAATCCTGAAGGTATTCATCACATAGCGTCCCGACATAAAGGCGACTATCATAATGGCGAACACATGGACGACCGACGATAGCCCGTACCTGATGATTGCGCTCATCCACAGTTATATTTTATTGAGGCTATGAAATAGAGCCACGGTGGTAGTGAGCGGGTTCACCAGCGGCAGCGGCACCATCAAGCCCAGGCCGATTGCTTCGAAAAGTTCAAACATACACTCTGTCTCCTAACCGTTTTGCTGATTGCACAGGTGCTAAAAAAGACGATTATAAATAAATAAGTAATTAATTTTAGTATCTTATAAACCATAGCAGCTGTTAAATTGCCAGTTCATACAATTATGAATGAGTTAGTCATTTTCGCCTAGTCCGCGTAGCCAAAGGAAAGCACATGAATTTTGAATTGTTCAATTTTCTCAAAGCACCGCCGGGATATCCCCTGCTCGCGCACTGAGCCTGTTTCCGGCATTAATCTCCTTATTAGGTAGGCATTGGGTAGTACGCCATTACAACCGGTTCCTAGCCCCGCCCCGAGGGAGGCGCCCGAATTTTGGCGAAATACACAGATTTGTCAATCTATTTATTCGGTTCGGTAAATCGCGCGGCATTCGATATGTTCTGTGAGGAGATAAATCTTCATGATTTTAGCCGCGAACCACTAAAACTGCTGGCCGCCTCCGGCGGCAATATGAGAAAAGACCTGGTAAAACTAGGCCAGCTGTGCGGCATACCGATATATTTGATCATTCCTGATAGTTCACCGCTGGTGGTGGTCTTTTTGCGCGACGCCGGCGCTGAACTAAGCACCGTGGAAAGTAATTTTTTCTGCTGGGCCCTTTCACAGTACCTAAATAGGGAGAGCTTTATTTCCATGAGCTGGGTACGCTGCATCCGGCTTCGGATACTTGACCGAGACATCATTTACCGGGCGGCAGTAACGCCAACGGATCCGCGTCGCGGCGTCTTTTATTCTGTTTTGCCGTTATCCCCGTCTCTCGCCTTACGGCCTGGCCGCGCCGCGCCCTTGTAGCACCAGGTTTATGAGCAATAATTTTTATTGTCAGGCGGGATTTCGCATCATGCTATAGCGGCCACAGCCCAGAAGCGCGATGGTCAGCCCGGCAATGCAATTAAAGATAAACAGCGATATTTTCCAGCCTTCCTCCAGGCGTCAACATTTTTTAGGGTAAAAATAATGCCGGGCTCGGTAATCAGCTAGGTAAACAACATGGTGAAGGCGAAAATCAGCGCGGCGGGTGTCGCACCAGAATGCCGAAAATAAACATAAATGGCACAATTGTTTCTCCCATGAACACACCATAGGTAGTAATGGCAGGCATACCGTGGGCCTGAATTATTCCGATAATGCCATTGATCTCGAATAAGAACTTGTGTATACCGTGAAACAACATCATGGTGCTAAGGGTAAACCGTAGCAGCAATTTCCCCAGATCCGGCTTGCCTAACATTCGATTAAAGGCAGTTAGCATGATGGTACCCGTCCTCAGATAATACGTGATGCGTATTTTAATGCTAATAATAAATAATTTATTTATAATAAATAGATAAATTAATCGCTAATCCGCAATAAATGCTGGAAAATGATGCTTAACCACGTTTGGAATCAGACGCGCGGCAGAGGGAAAGTGACAAATCGCTCCGCTCGGCGGTCGATCCTCTTTTCTCAATATTGATTTTCGCTATAGTTAGCATCATGTTAATCCTATTATCTCTTCACGAACATCAGGACTGTGCTATGACTAATCCGTTACTGACCTCGTTTTTATTGCCCCCTTTTGCCGCTATCCGTCCTGAGCATGTCCTGCCGGCGGTGAAAGCCGTGCTCGAGCACTGCCGCAAAACCATTGAGGAGGTTGTGGCGCAGCCCGACCCGTTCACGTGGGAAAATCTCTGCCAGCCACTGGCGGATGCAGATGACCGTTTGAGCCGGATTTGGTCTCCGGTGGCCCATTTGAACGCGGTGAAGAACAGTCAGGAACTGCGCGAAGCTTATGAACAAAGCCTGCCACTGCTGTCTGAATACAGCACCTGGGTGGGGCAACATAAGAGTTTGTATCAAGCCTATCGGAATCTGCGTGACGGCCAGTATTACGTAAAGTTGAGCGTAGCGCAGAAAAAAGCGGTGGATAACGCGTTGCGCGATTTTGAATTGTCCGGTATCGGGCTGCCATCGGAAAAACAGCAGTGCTACGGGCAGATTGTCACCCGTCTTTCGGAGCTGGGTTCGACCTACAGTAACAATGTGCTGGACGCGACCATGGGCTGGAGCAAGTTGATAACCGATGAACAAGAGCTGGCCGGCATGCCCGAAAGCGCGCTTGCCGCCGCTCGCGCCAAAGCACAGGCCCGCGAGCAGGAAGGCTGGCTGCTGACGCTGGATATCCCCAGCTATCTGCCGGTGCTGACCTATTGTGACAATACTGCACTGCGAGAGGAGCTCTATCGCGCCTATAACACCCGAG
>NZ_LECR01000008.1:20468-21725 GCF_001602625.1 Sodalis-like endosymbiont of Proechinophthirus fluctus | reverse complement strand
GGGCCCGGATGCCGGAAAATGGGATAATGGCCCCATTATGAGTGAAATTCTGGCACTGCGCCATGAGCTTGCGCAATTACTGGGATTCGAAAGCTATGCCGATAAATCACTGGCTACTAAAATGGCGCAGAATCCCCAGCAGGTGCTGGATTTCCTGACCGATCTGGCCAAGCGTGCGCGCCCTCAAGGCGAGCAGGAATTGGCGCAGCTGCGCGCCTTTGCGCAAAAACACTTCGGCCGTGACACTCTGGAGCCGTGGGATATCACCTATTATAGTGAAAAACAAAAACAGCATCTGTTCTCCATTAACGATGAGCAGTTGCGTCCCTATTTCCCTGAATCGCGGGTAGTCAGCGGTCTTTTTGAGGTAGTAAAACGCATTTACGGCATCATAATCAAAGAGCGTACCGATGTGGACACTTGGCACCCGGATGTCCGTTTCTTCGATCTGTTTGATGAACATAATGAACTGTGTGGCAGCTTTTATCTCGATTTATACGCCCGCGACAACAAACGGGGCGGCGCCTGGATGGACGATTGCGTAGGTATGATGCGCAAAGCCGACGCCGAGCTGCAAAAGCCGGTAGCTTATCTCACTTGTAACTTCAACCGCCCGATAAGCGGCAAACCGGCGCTGTTTACCCACAATGAGGTCACCACGCTATTTCATGAATTCGGTCACGGGCTGCACCATATACTGACCCGCATCGATACCCCTGGAGTGGCCGGGATTAGAGGCGTACCCTGGGATGCGGTGGAGTTGCCGAGCCAGTTTATGGAAAATTATTGCTGGCATCCTGAGGCACTGGCGTTTATCTCTGGCTATTATGAAACCGGCGAGCCGCTGCCTGATGAACTGTTGAANNAAGATATTGGAAGCAAAAAATTATCAGGCGGCGCTGTTTATTCTGCGTCAGTTAGAGTTCGGCCTATTCGATTTCCGTATGCATCATCAATACCAACCGGAGCAAGGTGCGCGCGTGCTGGAGATCTTAACAGAAGTGAAAAAACAGGTGGCAGTAGTGCCGACCGTGGCATGGGGGCGTTTCCCCCATACCTTCAGCCACATCTTTTCCGGCGGCTATGCAGCTGGGTATTACAGTTATCTGTGGGCGGACGTCCTGGCGGCGGATGCCTGGTCGCGTTTCGAAGAGGAAGGAATATTCAACCGGGACACCGGCGAATCTTTCCTTGATACCATACTGTCGCGCGGCGGTTCCGAGGATCCTATGGTACTCTTCACCCGTTTCCGAGGTC
>NZ_LECR01000008.1:20130-20455 GCF_001602625.1 Sodalis-like endosymbiont of Proechinophthirus fluctus | reverse complement strand
CTGGACGCCATGCTGCGCCATTACGGTATCCGGGAAATAGGGGATTGACTACGGTTTTTTTGCAAGGCGATGCCAGCGTTGATCCCTTGCGTTTGCAGACGCTGGTCGCACGCTGGGGATTGATAAGCGATCCTCAGATCGTTATGGCACTGGTGTTGTAACGTCCGAATGACTGGAATTGCGCAAGCAAGACAAGCTGAAGCTGGGCGCGACTGCCGTGAACTTTGTTACTTGCGTCATGGAACCATGGCGCAACGGCACTGATGCAGCAGCAGGCGCGGCGAAGCGGTGGCCAAGGCAGTGGGCGTTAATGGCCAATGGTTGC
>NZ_LECR01000008.1:17877-20079 GCF_001602625.1 Sodalis-like endosymbiont of Proechinophthirus fluctus | reverse complement strand
CGCGGCTTCCTGCCTCCGATCATCTAAAGACGCGAGTGTTTGTCTTGCCCAAACTAGCACACGTCCGCCCTCAGGCGTAAATCCTTGGAAGTGGTGGTCGCGCTGAATAATTGTGATACTCAGTTCGTATTCCAACTGGCGAATCGTAGCAGATAAGGAAGGCTGTGAAACACAAAAGTGCTCGGCGGCTTGGGAAAAATGGCAGTGCTCATATGCCAACGCTATCAAATAGTGAAGTTGACGAATGAACATAGAGTAATTCCTTTTAGTAAGCGATCCCAATGACGAATGTTCCCTGAAGCGAAGGGATAGGCATATCCAACAATAATAATGTCAAAGAGCGTCGCAACGCGTTCGCGTGATGATTTTCCTTCTCTCCCAACAGCCGCAACAGGTTTTTCCACGGCAGAAATAGCAGGCAGCGAGTTGGGTTGAATAGCTTAAGGGGTGGGTATGATCAGGGCTGACGCTGTCATCTACCCAAAGGTTTTGGGTGTGGTAATTTTGATAAATGTGCCCGGTTTCCGCTTATTCCCGGTCCACTGAAAATGACGGTGCTGTCATCAAAGGTAATGCACATGGCCGGAGCGAGGCGCCTACACAACGCAAGGCTATGCTTCATTCAGCTCAAGTCGATGAAGCATAACTATAAGGGCATGACGCCTATAAGACGCTGGCCCACAGACAGACCTAAACTCAGGCCAAAACGCTGACCCAGACTCACGCTTTTTGCCCGAGCTACCTTTGCCAGCCTGCGCTTCCGCGGCCTTGAAGGTAGCCTCGCGGCATTACTACCCATTTTAGCGCGTCACTAGGCCGGTGTGAGGTTCCTTTACGCGCCTGTCAGGCGATATCATCTATATCTATATCTTCTATATCTTCATCTTCTTCATAGTCACCGTCATCGCTGCGCTGCACGATTATGTCCATACGGACCGTATTGATACACTGGCGCGCAGAGGACATTAGTTTACTCCAGAAATCCTGGTGATGACTGCAAAGGACCAGGTTCACGTCGTATTTATTGATAGCGTTCACCAGCACCTGCCCTTAAATTGCTGCTGCCGCTCAGCGTTTCGGTGATCGGGTAGCCAGCGTTTTGCGACAGCTGGGTCATGGCATGCCGAACTTCTTCGGAGATGGGCTTTGCATATCACCGAGATTGACGTCGATAAGACCGGTGTACAGGTCGGAATAGCTGACGTCAACGTGAATCATTGAAACTTTGGCATTGTATGGTCTGGCTATCGATACGGCTTTTTCGACCAGAACGTTACTTTCCAGTGATAAAGTCAACGACTATTAGGATGTGTTTGTAAGCTATAATCAGATTCCTTGCAAAATATCACTCGTCCATTCTCGTCGCAATTCGCGACCCCGGCGACAGCAGATGCACTATCTCCAGTCTTTAATGTCCCTCTTTATATCTCTCTTTATGTCCCTCTTTCAGTATAGCCAGCCGCACTCGACCGAGTAACAAAGCAGATAACCTACGCAATTGCGAGAGAGGGGTTACGATATCTCGCCTAGACGAGATTGGCGACTCATCATCTGATGCCACGATAAAACTTTTTGCGAAAATGCATAATGTCTATCTCTTCGATTGGTGGCTTTTGTCAAAATTTTTCTACACCGAACAGTATTCCATCTCATAGTTCTCTTTCTCACCGATCTCATGTGCATGGCAACAAATTTCAGATGGTCTGTCTCAGTCTTAAGTTATATATCGGTTATAACCGCTGTCTACCCCCGATGTAGGCAGGCTTCGCGGCGGTTATAGATGTTACCGGGAGGATCATAATGAACACTGTTGCGCTGTTCTGGACTTTATGTGTCGTATGCATAATTAATATGGATCGATATTATTCTTGGTTGCGAGCGTTACTGTTAGTGCTGTGCGGTTTTGGGATCCGCTGCTGTATCGGTATGTAGACGGTAGTGGTTTTTTACTTCTCATGGACAGTTCAGTAAGCAGTTGCGTGCGTCTGGTGTGCTACATTTTCGTCCAGCGCTATCTGGATCACCACGACCCGGAATTCATTTGTCGTTGTGAGCGCGTGCGGGGAAAGATGTTGACCAGCGCTTTTTGCGGCCTCATAGTCCTGGCAATCTGGCACTGAATCGCAGGTAAAAAAAGAAGGTCGATTGGCCGTCATACCTTATGCGGCAGCAGTTAAATCAGTTTTAGCGCTAGCCAATAGA
>NZ_LECR01000008.1:15383-17675 GCF_001602625.1 Sodalis-like endosymbiont of Proechinophthirus fluctus | reverse complement strand
CATTTGCGCCGATAGCCCCTGGGCATAGGTCATACCTTTTTTACCGATCTTCTCGCCAATGGTCGTGGCGACCCGGCGCCAGCCAACCATGGTGCCTAGTGATAACGCCAGCGCCACGGCAATAATGATCCACATCGGCGCGTATTCCACGGTATACAGCAGATCCTGGCGCAGGTTCGCCAGGAATCGTTTATCCACGGTGGAGGTTTCCGGCAGCTTCGCCACTTTATCAGCGGTATCGGCGATACACATCAGCAGGCGCCGTACGTGGGAGCGCTGATCCACATTGAGCATTTCGTAGCTGTCTAGATTGCCTAGCAGCATCAAGGCGCGATTGATGGCGAACAACACCTGCGACAGGTCGCAGTGAAAAGTCTGTGTTTGGGAGGCGATTCTTGGATCCAGTATTTGGCTATTCTCCATCGGCGCGCCGCCGATGGCGGAGGAGGAAACAGTGGGGCTGCCATGAGCTTCGCGGCCGGGCAAAGACGCGACGGAAAAAGGGGGTTCCGCGGCTGGCACCGGCACCGGAACCTCGTCCGAGCCTACGCCGTGGATAAATGCACCATGGTGCTGAGTGTAATACTGCTGGAAATGATTCACCGCATCGCGGGTGCGGCTAATGTCGTAGCTGCTGGTATTCATATTGACCACAAAGCCAGCCGGCGCAACCCCTATCAGAACCAGCATAATAAGCCCGATGCCCTTCTGTCCGTCATTGGCGCCGTGGGAAAAACTCACGCCGGCGGCAGAGAAGATCAAGGCGATACGGGTCCAGAACGGCGGCTTACGCTTGCCGTCTTTTTTCTCCCGCTCCACCGGCGTTAAATGAATTCGGCGGCGTTTTTTGGTGCTGCTCCAGTAGAGGCGCAGAAAGAAAACTATTACGCCCGCCATCACCAATCCTACCAATGGAGAGATAATGAGCGAGAGGAAGATTTCAATCAGTTTAGGGACATTCAATGCCTGCACCACCGAGCTATCGCTTACCAAAGCGTTGGTCAGACCGATGCCGATAATCGCGCCGATAAGGGTGTGTGAGCTGGAGGCCGGCAAGCCGAAATACCAGGTGCCGAGATTCCACAAAATAGCCGCCAGCAGTATGGAGAATATCATTGCTAGACCATGGGCAGAATTGACGTTGATCAAGAGATCAGCCGGCAAGAGATGAACGATAGCATAGGCCACGCTCAATCCGCCCATCAGGACTCCGAGGAAATTAAGCACTCCAGACATAGCGACCGCTAGTTGAGAGCGCAGCGCGCGGGTGTAGATGACGGTGGCTACAGCATTAGCCGTATCATGAAAGCCATTGATGGCCTCATAAACCAGAACAAAGATTAATGCGAGCACTAACATTAGACCGGCATGGAATTCCAGGCCGGTGAATAGATGTAGCATAGAGAGTTACGCCATTATTTGGACATGAACGGGCCGCATTATCTGCGACAAGAGGGCCAGGGGAAAAGGAAAATATGACCTTATTTTAATAAACTTGCCGCAGACAAGCATGTACTACCCCATATAAACTTGCAAATTCAGCAAGATACGATTTTTAGCCAATATAGCATTTTATTACCGTAGCAATGTGCCGCCCGCCTCATTACAATCGGGACGTAGTCTTCGACTCCAGCGCGGCGGGGGGCCCGCCCGGTCTGGCTGGCTGCGTACTGCTTGCTGGATAACGGCAAAACCGGGCCGCAATACCCTAATGTCGGGCGACGGATGCTGCAATTTTACAATCTGTATATAGAAACAGCCGCCTATTTGTCGCAAAATCCCTATTTCTGCAAATCGGTCCTGAAAGGTTATACCCAAATAGGATTCTATCAGTCTGGTGCAGCGCTACGGGATTGCCTGGCATGAGAAGACCCTCGGCCAGCTATTCTATGATGACTCTGCGCAACAGATCGTGGATCTCCTGCTGGCGGAGTGTGCTGGCAATGGTAGGTAACACTGCGTTTGCTCAGAGATGTATTATCCGTCACCCGTCAAAACGGCGGTTTTCTGCTGACGCTGCCATAGGGGGAGATTTTCTCCCCCGCGCTGGTTATCGCCAAAGGCGGCCTGTAAATGCCCGGACTAGGGGCGACCCCGTTTGGCTACCGTCTCTTGCCCAACAGTTTGGTCTGGACGTCATAGCGCCGCCGCCGTCGCGGTGCCAGCGATCGTCAGTGCTGAAGATAGCACCTGATTTCGCGAAAATACGCTCTTTATCCACTACGGGCTGTCTGGATCGGCCTTTTGTAAATTTCCATCTTCTGGCAAACAGGCGAGTTTTTTGACGATCGA
>NZ_LECR01000008.1:2270-15356 GCF_001602625.1 Sodalis-like endosymbiont of Proechinophthirus fluctus | reverse complement strand
GGGGGGGCGCCGCTGGACTTGCTAAGCAAGAAAATCGTCTCCCATCCCAACCAGAGTCTGAAAAATACCCTCGCGAAACTACTGCCACGCCGGCTGGTAGAATATTAGTATCAGCCGCATGACATCCTGGATATCAGCTTGAAACAGCTGACTCTGCACCATCATATTATTGACTCTGCACCATCATATTATATTGTACAGTGGGTATCGCCGCTGCAGCAGTAGCGGGCCTAGCCCAACGGCACTTAACGCTAGCGCACAGATTAAGTGATCCATGGAGGTGTGGGGATACCCGCGGCTGTCCCCCAAAACGCTGGCGTGTAACACACTGTGCGGGGAATGTGTTTTATCGGCGAATTAGTCGATGTTATCGGTTGGCTGGGCCGCTATAACTTTACAGTGGGACTAGAGAGCTCAGCTCCGCCCAGGACTGGGCTCTAGTCCCGGGTTTTTAAACATCGACTATATAGCTATGAAGCCATGAAAAATGTCTGCCAAGTGTAATTCAGTATGTGCTTACGTTCGAAGCGCGCGGCCCCTCATTCAGATGCAGGCAATCATTTTGCTGCTTCTCGATTATTTTTGAATCTACTCAGCGAGCGCTTTACGTTCTAGCTTAAAGGCCGCAAGCTTTACTTGCATAGATGAGAATCAGTTATTGTTGATAATATGGTCGAGGGCGACAGCATCTTCAAACGAAGAAATCGCCCCCTAGCCATGATGCGGTATCATACCGTGTGCAGCATCACCGATTAACACTGCACGCCCGAGATGCTATAAGGACATGGGCTGACCTGGAACATGTCCCAGAGTTCAGCAAGGTTGACGTGCTCAAGCAGTTGCTCGACCGCGGGATGCAAGTGTGTAAACTTACTTTGGATGGCAGCGGCATCGGCGGGAGACAGACTCACTAGTCGTTATGCTACCATTTTTCCGGACCATTCATGAAAACCACGATCGTCTGATAAGCAAATTCGTTACCAATGGGAAAATTAAGTACGTGCATCCAATCTCCCATCTAGTCCGTAAAGGAATGAGGCTCAGGAAGGACAGTCCAGGACATTTTTGTCTTGGCTCCGCGGAGAAACGTGCTATTCTTGTAAATACCGGACGATCGTCATCGCTTACCGTTTGTCGCACTACTGACTTGATGCCGTCAGACCCCACTACTAAATCAGCGGTAGCTATTGTGCTGTCAGCAAAGTAAAGCTTTGCTTCATCACCGGAATCATCTAATCGGGTCAGCTGGTTACCGAGCAGGATGGTCTCACGGCCAACGACACCCAGTAAGGGGAGGATTTAAGGATGCTTCTAAAAGCGCCATAACATAATGGGGATAGCCGTGTTTATTATCACGCGCCATCCGCTGGTAGGAGGAGGCAAATCCCCCCCGCTGCCGTCTTCAATTGAAAAAATAGGCCGCATCCGTTTCGCATGACCGTTCGGCCCATTGGGGACGCAATGCCCATCTCGTCAAACAGACGTGTGCTATTCGCCCAAAGAGAAATGCCTACTCCGAGCTCGATCAGCTTATTTTCCCGTTCATAGACGGATATCTCGTGCCTACTATTTCTCATCGCGACAGCAAGGCTAATTTGCCTATACCTGCTCTGATTACTGCGATTTGTGCCATCGTGAGTATTCTCTAGTCATTTTCGACGAAAGTGAGACTCCGGGCTATTTAGCGTAATAAAGCCTTAAATCCTTATTAAGATCCGAGGGAAAATTATTGGCAGGAGTAAGATAACAACTATCGATAACGTCCCAGATCAAGGTACCCAGAGCAGGGAGCCTTATTGATCAGAAGGTGTGTTTTTTTTGCATTTTCCCCAGGAGATAAATATCTATAAGACGATAAAAATCAGAATTTCTTAGGATAGGTTAAATAGCTCATGCCTATTATCCATTCTGGCTTATATTCATAAGCGACATAATCAGGATTGGCCCCTTTCATTTTGTCTACCATTGTTACCTATTTAAGATCCTCATTCTTACCGTGACCGCTACGCTTCCCCACTTTCTCATAGGTAATGGAACGCATATAGTTGATATCAGCAGCCTCGAAAAGCTCCAATATTTCGCGATCCTAATCTATTTCGCGATCCAACTCTTCGTTGATCGGTGGATGATTGTAGCACAGGGGCCATTCCATTTTGCTCATCATATTAATCATATACTGGGAAAAATAGAAATAAAGCGTGGGATCTTCAATAAGGGATCTCTTGCCGACGATCTGATAAACTTTCATACGCTGTAGCAGTTCATCATTTCTAGCAGGTCCTATATCCAGGACATTGGTAAATGAGAAAGATCCGTTGCCAAGAAGTAAACGCGATAATCATCCAGAAATAAATAGATAATTTTATGCACTTTTAAGCCAAAATTATACGCTCGGAAATACTGGTATAGGAAGGGGAGAGAATACGTTGATATAAATGGGTATCATTGGAATATTGAACTTGGGATTAATAAATAAAAGCAGCATTATTAGGTTATTACCATATTCAATAATCCCCATTCGTATCACAACAAAACTTCCGTAGATTAGTTTCTCCAACAGTGTCTGCAAGATTTCTACGTTACTAGCAATATTGTACTTTTTATCAAATTTCAGAGCTTGCATCATGTATTCTGCCTGTCCAATATTCGCATGGATCATCGCCAGGATCTCACGCTGCTGTGCCTAGAGTTCATCCACCCAACCCAGAACGTCGAAAATATGAGACATACTAATTGCAATTACAATATTGGCCATAATAGTGCCTCATAAAATCAATAATTTTTAATTATTAAAAAGATAACAGACCTGTAAATGTCCCTTTGTATTTCTATAATTATAGAGACTGAATACAAGTCAGACTTGATTCTTATCAATACAGATAAGTTATTCGATATAACACTAAGTTCGATGGACAAAAATATGACTTGCCATCATCAGATAATGCTATTGTATAATTCACCTATTTCAGCTATAGCTACCACCACCTTGTCGCACAGGCTTAAATATTTTAGCGGAAAGAAACCTAACAAAACGCTGGAAGGAGTACCGGTAGCAATAATATATCCAGGTAGTAACTTGATATTTTTACATATAGTTTTAGTAAGAGTAGGAATGTCAAAAATCAAATCACGGATTTCGGATTACCATATTTTTTTACTGTTGAATTTGCAGGAAAGAATTTTATAACCGATCTCTACAAATTCATCCTAGGTTACTAAGTGGACCCACAGGACAAAATACATCGATACCTTTACCCAGTATCTATTACCCGAGGCGGCGCGAGAGTTATAGCTACTATTGCCTAAATCGTGAGAATGAGTAAAATATTTTTTACCGACGCATGAGATATTCTGTCGAGAATAGGAGATAGGCTCTAGCAAACGAACGTCCCCGAGCGGAAGTCCACCCTCATCAGGGCTGTTATTATACTTTTTAGGGTAATATCATAGCGCGTGTAATTTTCGATAATCTCATTCATATCGACAATGTTTCCTGATATGCTAATCACACCTATTTTTTCTTGAAGAGAGTAGATACGTAACCAGCTTCATATTAACAAATACAGTCAAATAAATTATTAATCACATACATGGGCAACAGCTTCAATTTCAATAAGAAAATCCTCTTTCACTAGTCTGTCCACCACTAGGATCGTATTCGGTGCATAATCAGCCATGAAAAACAGTGCGGGAAATAGCGCTTTCATATTTTTTATGAAGTTATTAATATGCCGAGAAACTACTAGACAAGTGTTGAATTTCACTACTTAGTTATAATCGCAGCCGACCGTAGATAAGAACATCCCAAAATTTTTAAATATCTGCGTAAACTGCGAATTAAAATCACCTTTGCCACTACTGTCTCTTACCAGACCAACATCTGCCAATAAATATAATAAAGATCAACAGGTTTCAATTTTTTCAAGTTTGAATAAAGGCCCTTATCCGAACTGGAGTTATCAGGGTTAATATAGAACATTGTCAGAAATAGTAATTCTCCTGTATAGTTGAATGTGAAATTGATAATTATCTTCTGCATTTAAGCAGAATCACGGTACATCTATATCGGGTAAATAAATAACTGCCGGTGTTCTGTGAAGCGTCCATAATGTCATATTACACCGACAGATGGAAAAAACATAATAATATTATTGATGTGATTCTCGACATCGAAATATGTCAAAATAACGTCTGAAATAATCACGATACCTACCGAGAGAGTTTATTAATAGGTGGGACATCCACTATGTTAATTATATTATAAAGTATCGTTAAAACGATCACGACCGCAATGACCTGACGGAGATTGCTAGCACTATATACCGCCGAGAACGACCACAGAAAAATATTGCAGCATCAAATTCGCCTCGGCGATAGGTTGGGAGGAACTAATCCACGCGTTTAATATAGTAGCCCCCATGCCAGATAGTAGCCCCGTGCCCGAGAAAAAACTGCTTACCATTTACACCAGAACCGTGTTGAACCTTACGTTAATAACTGACTTTGAAACTGCAAACACATTCGAGCCCATCGCATATGTATAACAGCCGAACAGATTATATTTGAGCAATACTCCGATAAAGAGAATCAAAGCGACGGCAATCCATACCATCATAGGTAAAACGAGCCATGTGCCGTAGCTCACAGTGTCAATATAGAGGGCTGGAAAACCATAAATAAGGCACGCCGCCTGAAAGAATGAGTGCCAATGCCTGGGAGACAGAGAGCATCTTTAAAGTAATCACCAGAGGGGAGGTATAAACATTGCAATCATTATCCCTGATACAGTCACGGTTAAAGTGACAAAGAGAAGCATGGCAACTAGACCCGTAGAAATGCCAAATTGATTCATCACTATCATACCAAAAACACCCGACAGGGACATAGAAGACGAAAGGGATAAATCTAGACCTACTCGTATTAATGCAACAGCCTACTCAAGCGATATAATAAGAAAAGGGGCTAACTGGCAGGTGAGGTTGATACCGTTACTGACCGACAGGAATATCAGCTGAAAAATGTCAGAACAGATTGCGGTTAACACAATCAGTAGGGGAAGCATCCAGTATGACAATGAATGCTTTCTATTTTTTTCTCTTTTTCCTGAGAAAAATATCCCCATCTCTCTGCATAATATAAACTCCTATTTCAATACTACTTGCGTTTAAATATTCTGCAGGGGCGGGGCTGGCTTAGCCCACGACGTCTGAGATGATGGAGGCCTAATCACTTATTAGGATTACGGTAAGTGAACACCATGCGTCCATGAAACATTGTCCAGATCGTATTGCACAGGATCATCGTTTCCACTAGATCTTTGGATAGAATAATCACCTCTACGCCGGAGGAAGACAGAGCGCGTATTCTCTGGTGTATTTTATGTTTAGCACCAATATCGACCCCTGCAGTAGGTATCCTCCAGAACCAGTATTTTTCTGGCGCTGGCTATTGGCTCTGGCGAGCACGACTTTTAGTTTATTACCGCTGCTCATACTCGTCAGAAGATCATGTTTACTGTCATATTTACGCCGCACTCCTGCAGTAATTTATCCACTATCACATTAGTTTGTCTTGTAATAATAAATCCGACTCGGGTGACAGTTTTTAACTGTGTGATCATCAGTTTTTCACGATGTTCAATGTCGTATAAACACAATAGCTCACTCTACCAGGTAGCCACTCCACGCCTTTTTTCAGCGCCTCGATGACGTTTTTTGGCCTATTCATAGCCTTCTAAACGGAATAGGGTGGAGGCCCTCGTTTGGGATTGCGTAGCAGATCTTCACCACCACACCCAACGATCCCGTAAATGCCTACACCACTTCGCCGCTCCTACCTAACAGTAAAGACGCGTTAAGGGTAAGGGCCTCATTCTGTTCACCGGCAGGCGATCGAAGTCGAGCAATAACGAGAACTTTTTCTTTCCCTTATCGTTAATGCTAAGGACATTTTCAAGTATTGTAGGTGACCGAAGGTCGAGGTCATCCCCGTGGATCGAATTCTTCTTAATACGTTTGAAAAACAATCTGTTTCAACCACGATGAGCATGTCCGTGGTTCATCGAGAATGATCACCTTCGGCCGGGATATGAGCGATTTGACAATCTCGATGAACTCCTGCACGGCAATCGGAAAACTTGCTACTACCTGCTCTATGTCAATGTCAGCGAGGCCAAGTTGGTGGAATTTCCTGCACGTGCGTGACCTCTTGCGATTTACGCGTGAGAGATAGCACCATTCTGCCACATTCTCCACACCCAACTACAGGTTGGCGCGCACCGACAAGTTCGGCGTAAGAGAAAGTTCCTCTATACCATCACCACCACAGCGTGGCTGGCTTCACGGGAACTGCCAAAGGAGACCTGTAGATCGCCATACCAGATAATGCCATCATCAATCTTATATAGCTCACTAATAATTTTTCCAATGATGACTTATCCGCTCTATTCTCGCCGAGCACGTAATGGATCTTTCCCGCCTGGAACTGGATCAAAACACTGTTCAGCACCTACGTCGCGCCAACTCGCTTTAATAAGCCATCGATCCGCAGCAGCAACGAGTGATGAACATCAACCGGCTTTTCCATGAGTTGTTCTGTTTGCATCGCTATCTCCTGGTACCTGACTTACTATATGGCGTATGATGGGGATTTTCCAATCGGCAGGAGAGATTCTATATGGTTCAAAGGGGCAGGTTGCCACATTGCTCTTATCCAGAGCCTTATTCAACACGTTTAAGTGGGCATAATTCAGCCCATCGGTTCCTGCAGTAGCCAAGTTGGGAAGGGGTTTTCCTTCTATGGAATGAATGGTGTATACTGCTAAACGGCTCATCCAGACGGCCCATAATGATGCCGGGTTCGGATACAGCGGCCAGCATTTTCCCTTATTCGATCATCGGTACGATCCTTTTCACCTTCACCATGGCCGAGCTCATAACAGAATCCTAGCGATGTTGTTAGAGAATAGCCTTTACCGACCCTATGCCCAAGGTGATTTTGCGGAGCATAGATAAAGTTCACCTCAGGATTAAGTAACATAAGATCAGACGCTTTAGTAAGCTCTTCCTACAAATTAATACCGCTGCCGAATCTCGTTTCAAAAACTGAGACTAGGGTGAGGCATTCTTGGTTTCTTCCTTGAAACCGTCATAAAGAAGACGTACTTATTCAGCGCTATCGGGGACAGGGATTATCGCCACGTTCTTGGGCTTGACTGAGGAATGGCAAACGGTCTCTGCTATTAATTTACCGGTATAGGTATCATCCTGTAGCACGCTAAAATAGATATTATTACTATCCACCGGGATCCCGACCGAGGCAACCTTTATTCTGCTCGCTTTCAATAATTTGATAATGGAGCCGAAACAGCTATAAGCGGCGGATGACAGAATCGCTATATCGGCGCCTATGATTTTGAACACTTCCAATTTCGAAAATTGCTCACTCATATTGCTATAAGCGCCTGCCACGGAGAGATCTGAACCACATCCACTCCTGAGCGTTTCTCTTCATCGGTGATACCGTAGATAATTTTTTATAGAAATCATCATTGAAATGAACAACAGTGACTGCCAGTTTAAAAATCCTTTCAGCCTTAAGAGATGCAATCAATTCTGCGAATCTCTCTTTCTCTTCGTTCGCCATGGAGAGGGTAAAAATGGATAAAGAGGATTGATGCTAGAAAATAGGTTAAAATAATGATGAAGATTTTCCTTTAAAAGAAAATTTATAATTAATTATAATATCCTAGTTTTTTGATAAAAACTAAGGGAAGAAAAAATAAATTTGAAATAGAATTCCTCTAGAGTTAAAACTAATTATTTTATCTAACTCGTTATTTAACAGAATGAAAGGAATTATATAATTATTTATAGTTATAAAATAAAGTTACTGAGGAAATAATATTTATTCCAATGTTTATGCCAACGTTAACAGTTTGTGCAGGTGTCCATGATCTTGACGATATAAATATCTGACTTTTTATCCATCTCTATTTTAAAAAATAGATATTCAGCATTGTTACTAGGTGGAAAAGGAATATCGTTTAGATCATGCAGCATAATAACTGGACAGTGAATGCGATAAAGTTTGGTGTCGTTTTTTTTAAAATAGTATTGAGGATCTCCTTCAAACATTTCATTAAAATAGTTAAAATATCCATGATCGAATAATTCCGGCTCTCTGACATTATTATAATAATCATCAATAATCGACTTGTCGTGAATAATAATTCTAAGTATCTACATTATTTCTTCCCGGTTTCTCTAGAAAAGAAAAATAAGTTGAGTGGCCTAGGTAGAGGTAAATGGAACTCCTATATATCTCCATTGTCAATACGATTGAGATATATAGATAATTATCGGTGATCTAGAGGGTAATGACCGCAAAATGTGAATTTCTAATGATGCCAATCGCGGGCGCTGCAGTCTTATCCAGCATCGATTTGGCCTGACGGACCAATAAGGTTAAATTAAAGTAAGTTTTTTCAGGCTCACGCTCGCTGATACTAAAGCCAATTAGGTCCATACTACCTGCATTCTCTCGAATTTAAATGATGATTTGTTTAACAGTACGGACATATTGGCTCTCGGCACACGCGTTTGTCATTGATATTGATAATATGCAACAAAAAATTTTTAAAATAAAAATATATATTATATTTTTTTATATGAATGTCCTTTTATTCCTATTCTATACTGTTATGTGATACATCTCCGAGAGGTAATTTTACCTTACTAAAAAATATAATTTTACTGGATAAGTAAAATGAAGGCTTTTAAAGATGTCAGATCGTTAAATACGACGATCTATTCTCTCGTATAGGGATTGATTCTGACGGGGCAACTTGTTCCTGGGCATAACCTTAATATCTCAGAGATCGCCCAGAGATTTAGTATAAGCCTAAATATGGTACGCAAAGCTCTGAGCCAGCTAGCGGGAGTTCTTGGTTGATGTTGCGCCACAGCAAGACTTTAGTGTGCGCAGCCTAAATCTCGAAAAGCTAATTGAATTAACTGAACAACGTATAATATTTGAAATTATCGCGGTGGGTAAGTCGATTGAAACCCGCGATGTTGAGTGGTAGGCGCGTTTTTTGTCGGCATATCACCGCCTAGTTCACACCCAGAAAACATTACCTGAGCCACCTGATAGGTATAATCCTGAATGGCATAGCGGACAAAATTTATCATGATAGAAAATTTTGGCAGCAACTGGCTCTATTTGATGGTTAAGCCTCTGGCAGAGGAATTTTCCATCTATCAACGCGTGCTATTATTTGTTACAGCGGAGCAGGGTGAGCGCAACAACGATCATAATGAACTACTCCAGGCAATACTCAATGGTAACGCGGATGTCGCTATCATTATTATGTTGGAATATTTGATTTACATGCGGGATGTGATGCTGAAAGCATTGAACAACATATTGACACTGCATCCGGTGTTAACTAAACGTGCACAGGGGATAAGCAACCATTGTGCTGGTCTGATACGCCAATCGCCTATGAGACTTGAAGAGAGGGATGACCATATTATTTATCTCTGATCGTCATGTCTTTATGCAAAGCGCCACTGTCCGATGCCGGGGTAATAGTCTTCTACACAATGCGCATAATACATAAGTCGTCATTTATCACGTCTCCTCTTTATCGACGGATAAATCCAGCAGTAATTCAGTTGTGTTTTAGTGTTTTCCATAGCGAAGGTTGATGTCATGTTCAGAAGGCCAAGCACGCCAGCAACCAAGCGATTATAGAAAATATCGTAATTTTTCATATCAGAAAACAGGACCTGTAGTAAATATTCATATTCACCGGATAAATGGTAAAAAACATAACTTCCTGCATTGATTCCACGTGGATGACAAAGCGGCTGTATAATTCCTGGGTATGCTACTGCGTTTTCACTATCATAAACACGGTTCGGTTAAATCCGAGCTTTTCATTATTTAAAAGCGCGACCTTGCTCTTGATAATCCCTTCATCCTACAATCTTTTTAAATGATTTTAGCACACGGCATGGACGTTAGATGGATTGCGTCGGACAAATTCTTTAATGGCAGTCTGCAATCCCTATGTAGTAGGGATAAAATCTTACGATCGGTTTTATCAATCATTGATGTTGTACCAATTAATCTGTCGTGCGCCACAACATACCTAGACTACCCAATTATTTCACGTTTTCTTCCNATCTCTGTATCAGCTGCTTACGGTTAATTTTATTGGTTGCCGCCAGCGGCAAGGCAACGAGTCCAGAAAGAAAACGCGAAGAGGATATTGATAGGCTGGCACGTGTGCGAGCACAAAGCGTTTAATTTCTTCTTCGGTTATCTTTTTACTATAATTCTGTACTAAAAAAGAGACGATTTTTTCCTTTTAATGTCGTCATTAATAGATACAAAACAGGCCTGCATGACTTCGGGAATGTGTTCTATAACTTGCTATCCTCAGCAATTGAAAATATCATTTTCAAGGCCAATAAAATAATAACATCCGCTTTTTATCACGGTGGGATAAATCACCAGAAATATACCAGCCGTCGTGTCTCTCCTATGCGGTTTTTTCCGGCAAATTCAAATGCCCCATCATATTGGCGGAGTGTACATCCGGAGTACGCCTTCGCTCACGTCAGCCTTATTTTTATCCACCATGTGGATTTCTACCTTAGGGAATAGCCAGCCAAAACCGCCGTCGTTGGGTAATTTTCGCCCGCCGGTAGATCTAAAACTATGGGGCCGTAACTGCCCACCAGATTGACATTGGGAAATGTCGTTTGCACCGAGCAGTAAAGCTACTGAGTCGCGGGGGTCGGATCCCCCATGCGGATAAATTTCACCTGCGCGGTCTGAATATGCGATAGAACCTGGGTTTCGCTCACTACCATGGCCATCATCGTTGGGACCGAGGTAATCCAGGTCATTTGGTGGCGATTAATAAACAGTGGTGATAAACTTCCGGGTCTGGAAATTGGGCAACAGGATAATACAGGCATGGCCCCGCCATCGCGAATTTGCAGTTACCCAACGTGTTAATATGGAACATGAGCACCGCAATAATCATACGTTCACTACTTAAATTGTGCCAGTGCAGGAGCTACGAAGTTAATGTCCAGATTGCCATCGATGGGAAGTTTACCTTTTTGGTACACCCTATTCTATTGAGCCAGAGGTATACAGAATTATGGCGCAGGTGTCTTCGGCCAGGATAACGGTGTCAAAAGCGCCCGTCGAGAAACGCCGCCCATTCAGTCGAATCTAGCCTGACGGACGGAGTGGTTAGGGCCAGATCTTGCTGGGGGGCCCGTCAATCAATGCGAATTTAGAATTATAATCTTGCAGAATGAAATATAAAGTTTCCGTGACCAGTTTATAATTAGGCGGCAATCGCTACCATTCCGGCGCGCATAATGCCAAAATAGGCGATAAGATATTCCGCGCAATTAATGTTGAGAGTCGCCACGTAGTTGGCTTGCGCGCTAATCCTCGCTTCACCAGGCCTAGCGCATAGGCATCGGCTCGGCTAGAGTGTAAATATCGTTGCAATATCGCTGAGGGTATAGGTTCGTGGATTATCAAAATTGACGCAGTCAGCCAGCATCGGATCGTTATCCGGTTGATAGGTTAGGAGCCCTATGATTTTACCCAAGTACGGCCGGCCACTGGTGAAATTCACCACTACATCTATACCGGCTTCACAAAGGCGTCGATGGCGCTTACCAAAGTGAGTAAGCACCCACTTAATAACATCACCTGTTTGTAATTCAGAAAACAATTCTCGCCTTAGTGCTTTCAGGCGTTCTAGCTTGTCCGCAGTTGACGGGGCGGCAAACTACCTCTGCGCCCGCCAATTTGGCTAACTGCACGCAGCAGGTGCCGACTGCCTGATGCGCCCAGAATCAAGATCTTTTCGCTAGCATTGATTTTGTCGATGGTCATCATTCTGCGCCAAGCCATTCCGTAGGCCACCGGGAGGGCAGGTGGCAGTGTCATAAATGACGTCGTCAAGGAAGCGCCACCAGCCGGCCGTATGCAGGCGATTAAAAACGTGTACATTCAGAATCTGTGGGGTATAAGCCATAAGACTGGCGCAGTCGATACGGGCTACAAACAGGTTGAACGTTCCCAGCGCGGCAAATCTTCCTGCCATTCT
Organism: Sodalis-like endosymbiont of Proechinophthirus fluctus; assembly: GCF_001602625.1. Taxonomy (GTDB): domain Bacteria; phylum Pseudomonadota; class Gammaproteobacteria; order Enterobacterales; family Enterobacteriaceae. The sequence goes on along the minus strand of NZ_LECR01000008.1, from coordinate 3,208 downwards.
CTCCCCTTGATAAATAAAAACAGCGACGAGACGCAGTAGAATAATCAGCAGCGCGGGTACCACACCGTGAGAATGATCCTGCGCACCAGCGGGGCACCAAAAATCTGTACAGTAAAGTCAGCGGCGAGAAAGATAAAAAGAAAGCCAATGCGCACCACGTTATAGTGAAGCCAAAAATAGATACTGGCAGCTTCACCAGATAATTACTCGATGTTATAATCAATATAATGAAACAGCGCCAGCCCTATCAAGATGTTTGTTCGCTGTCGTAGCGAAAATCTGAACATGACGTAACCATTTTAAAAATGGGGTGAGGGAGGGAACCCAGAATTCCATGCGCATTTTTTCAGCGCGCGGCGCACATGATACCGTTTTTTACCGTCAATGCAATGGGGGAATCGTTTAAACCACTGCGCCGATTACAGCTATCGTTTACCGGCGTAAACTAGCGCCATGGTGCATTAAAGATTAATGTGGAATTTATGTATGTCTGATTTTTTTCCCACCGCGGATCAAACCCTGGACGCTCGCGGCCTGCGCTGTCCAGAACCCATCATGATGGTGCGTAAAGCCGTGCGCTACATGGCCGACTGGCAGACCTTGCTCATTATCGCCGATGATCCTGCTACCACCCGTGATATTCCCGGCTTTTGCCGGTTCATGGAGCATACTTTGTTGGCGGAGGCTACGGAACAGCTGCCCTACCGCTACTTATTGCGTAAGCGGCCGTTGGAGGGGAGGCCTGACATCAGACAGCCGCTAAAAATAGAGAGTCAAAGATACAGCGACCACACGATCGAAAAATGGCCGGAGAAGTAGCACGCGGCGATAAGCGCGCTGGCGGCATTGAATGGGCAGCGGTAATGATTGATTAACCACATGCCCGACGCCACCAGAAGCAAAGCGCCGCCGGCCAGCGCGGCCAGCAAGCCAGCAAG
>NZ_LECR01000008.1:865-2244 GCF_001602625.1 Sodalis-like endosymbiont of Proechinophthirus fluctus | reverse complement strand
GGTGGCATTTAGGTCTGGCGCCTGCTAGGCAAGCGCCAGTAGCAACAGCAGCGTGATGGTCTGAAACAGTCAGCGCTGCCAGACTGGTTCACATTACGTATAGCTATCCCGATAAGACTACTGTCATAAAAGACCAAAGCATTGGCGTTCCTTTTGGTCCGTGGTGAGTGGAGTTTCGGCGTTTTAGCCCGCGATGGCGGGCGTACGTGGCATCGAGCAATGGTGTTGGCGTGCCGATGGCCTTGATTATCTTTATCGAGGCAGATGCGCGCTGTCGGCCATCATACTATGTTAGCGCCACTTTTTTCCTACGCAATTCATGCGTACATATTTGTGGGAGACAGCAGGCTTATGAGCAGCGAGCGGCCTATTTATCACATTCAGTTTGTTAACAATGGAAAAAATTATCAGTTAGTTGTACGTGAGCTGAATTAGAGCCCTTTGTTCGGCTTTATCGAAATCGGCGATTTTGTGTTCACCAGCCACGCCAATCTAGTGGTCGATCCATCTGAAGAAAAACTGAAGATGGAGTTCAGCGGCGTTAGCTATAGTTACATTCCGCTGCAAGCAGTTATTCGCATCGACGTCGTGATGGAAAAGGGCAGCGCCTGCATCTCCGATTTGTGCGATAACGTGATGATATTCCCCTATTTGCCCGGTAAAAAGCTGTAATTCTCCGGCAAGATATTGTGAAGACGTCATAGCCACGTCCGTGGGGCGATGGTGTTTCTGCGTATAACCTTGACGGACGTTAACGAACGTGGCCGGCTGGGCGGGACAAGGAAATATTTCAGCAGCTTCGGGAACGGTTGAATCAGGTTGAACAACAAAAATCTCCATATCATTTGCATTAAAAGACGGCCCAAATTAATCAGTATCATATTTTCTTCTCCGGCGTGGCGTGACGGATATAGAGCCGATATGCTACTTGCCAGGCAACTTTTTCCCGATATGGCTGCCAGTGAACCGGCACATCAGGAGCGGGGCCTTCCGTTTCGGTTTCAATGTAAATCCAGGCGTTGTCGGCCAGACGCCGGTTCCGCTCCAGTACAGCCACGGTATCGATTATCATGCCTTGCCGGAAGGGAGGATCGATAAAAACCACATTAAATACATCGCCAGGCTGCGCGAGCCAGCGCAGGCTGTCGGTAGTGATGACCTGTGCCTGCTGTGCCTGCAATACCTGCAGATTCCTGGCGAGCTGGGTGCTGACAGCGTGATCCTGTTCTAGCAGCGTGACGCTCGCGGCCCCGCGCGATAGGGCCTCCATACCTAATGCGCCGCTGCCGGCGAAACAATCCAGGCAGCGAGCCTCCTGAATGATAGGCGCCAACCAGTTGAACAGCGTCTCCCGCACGCGGTCGGTGGTCGGCCTCAGT
>NZ_LECR01000008.1:0-793 GCF_001602625.1 Sodalis-like endosymbiont of Proechinophthirus fluctus | reverse complement strand
GGTATTGTTATTTGCCATAGATATCTTGTTACGAGTCAAAGCGCGCAAAGACCACAACGAATGTCAACGATAGTCTATTCTAACGGGGCAAAGAGAAGGGGGAAATAGTAATTCGTATTTGTTTGTCCTGTGAGACAAAACCCGCCGAGACGTATGTTTTCCGCCAAGGTAAAGTAGTAAACTCTAGGTATTATCGGACAGGTTATTTATCCGCCCTCTATCTTAGGAGAGGAGTTTAGTCGTAAATGGCAAAAGAGAAAAAAATCGGTTTCCTTTCTTGGTTAGGTTTTAACCCTAAGGACGATGACGCAGGCAGTGAGCCGGAAGCCGGACGGGAAACCGACGCAGCCGACGCTGAGGACGGAACTAACGCGACAGTTGCTTCCACCGCTGCGCGCGAAGAGGTGTTATCGCATACGGATACGGAGGCGGAAACACCCGCCTTTGAGCAGACATCGACACCGGATGCAGAGGCTGGTATGCCCGCAGCAGATACCTCTGCCCGCGAGCGTGACGCACAGCGCATCGCTACTGAAATTGTTTCTCTTACCGAGCAGGTGGCGACGTGGCGGAGCCACGCCGTCGCCAGCGATAAAACGCCAATGGCCGCTGCTTTTGCCGCCGAGAACAACTCTGTCACCCCGCTATCCGAAGATGATGCCGTCACCTCGTTGATCGTGATTACCGATGCCGCGGTGCCGGAAAATCATCAGGACACTAGCGTGACTCTAACGCTGGATACGGACGTCACACCGGATGAGGAGACCGTACCGCGGCGGACGGCGGAAAATGG
>NZ_LECR01000017.1:5928-6083 GCF_001602625.1 Sodalis-like endosymbiont of Proechinophthirus fluctus | reverse complement strand
GCCGGCAATGATGACCACCAGACGCGCGCGGACATCGCGCGGGCATTTGAGGACGCCGTGGTGGAGACGCTAATGATAAAGTGCCAACACGCGCTCGATCTCACCGGTTTTTCGCGGTTAGTGATGGCCGGCGGCGTCAGCGCCAATCACTCTCT
>NZ_LECR01000017.1:5363-5710 GCF_001602625.1 Sodalis-like endosymbiont of Proechinophthirus fluctus | reverse complement strand
TCCCGGTCTTTTTATCATCGGGCGCCAGATGCGGCTTTCCTGACGGCGCCACAGCTGCTGAATATTGTTGTGGTGGTGCAAGGAGCACCAGACAGGATAGTATTGCGACTGGGAATGTGAACTGTAGATTGAACTACCAGACACAGAAAGGTGCGATTAAAGTGCTGACGATCGCTCCCAGCGAAGAATAAGCCGGAGAACAGCACTGTCAGAAGCCAGGTGCCTATCATCAGGCAAAGCAGATCATAGCCAATGGGCGCAATAACCCCTCAAGGCGGTAGCGACCTTTTTGCCGCCACGAAAGTGAAAGAACACTGGATAAATATGGCCGAGATAGGCGGCAATCG
>NZ_LECR01000017.1:4709-5325 GCF_001602625.1 Sodalis-like endosymbiont of Proechinophthirus fluctus | reverse complement strand
TATCCACACCAGGATCATCCCTTTAAATATATCGAATACCGTCACGCCCGCGGCTCCAATCCTGCCGCCGAGTCGCAACACATTTGTGGCGCCGGGATTGCCGGAACTGATGGTGCGTGGATCCGGCAGGCGCGTGATGAAGCCTGCAGATCAGGATCGCGCTTGGATACTGAGCCGCACATGCACAGGTAGGCGAGGATTATCATGCCAATCGCGATAGCATCCATAATCACATTCCATTCATCAACATTCGTTTTATTTCGTTATCTGTGGATAATACGTATATTTCCGAGGAGGTGGTATCCTAATAGCCACAAAAACTGAGTATGTCACATGGACATTGTATTTATTGAGCAATTAACGGTAATGGCGGTGATAGGCGTCTATGACTGGGAACAGCAACGCCTACAGAAATTAGTTTTCGATCTGGAAATGGGCTGGGATAACCGTCCGGCGGGGCTTAGCGATGATGTGGCGGACTGTCTGAGCTATGCAGATGTCACCGAGGCCGTGCTGTCGCTTGTGAACGGAAAGACTTTTGCGCTAGTGGAGCGGGTCGCCGAGGAGACAGCGAATCGGTTGATGACCAAGTTTAAATTGCCCTGGATACGCGTCA
>NZ_LECR01000017.1:3801-4695 GCF_001602625.1 Sodalis-like endosymbiont of Proechinophthirus fluctus | reverse complement strand
TGCTATACCGCAAGCGGCCAATGTCGGCATCGTCATTGAGCGCAGGCGGCGAAAAATCTGAAAATAGCGTAGCGGTAATCATTTGGCTATGTCGCTGCAACCAAATTACCGTATGTTTGTCGCAATTTGCGGGAGATTTAGCGGCTGGTCTGTTTATATACCGTCACTTTTTTATTATTGTGACTTTGAGGGAAACGTTGTATGGCGGATATTCACGATTGGTTTATCGCGTTCATTCTGGGATGGTGGAAAGGGAAAAGGGTTAACGGAATTTCTGCCGGTTTCTTCGACGGTGCATATGATATTATTGGTCGGTAGTCTGCTTGGCTTTACGGATGATAAGGCCAAGACATTCGAGATTATCATCCAGTTAAAGCCGATCCTGGAGTGGTAGCGATGTCTTAGCGCCGGCTGTTTGGTCTTATCGGTATTTATTTCGGCCAGGGTACCCCACGAGGGGATCGGCAGAGGTCGTCTGCGTTTAGGGTATACTCTGTTGGGCATGATCCCGGCGGTGGTGCTGGGATTAGTCTTACATGAGAAAATTAAAGCCATCTTTGCGCCACATTAACATCATGTATGCCCTTGGTGATCAGAGGGTTACTTCTGCTAGAGGCGGAATTTCTGAAACCTAAACAACCGGGTGCGGCAGGCATTGATAACTTGACCTAACCGCAGGCTTTTTTAATCGGCTGTTTCCGGTTTTTGGTACTGTGATCGGGGGCTTTCCCACTCCGGCACCGCCTCCATCATCCATCAGCGGTCTTTTGGTCGGCGTAAGTCGTTATGCCGCATCGGAGTTTTCCTTATCGGAGTTTTCCTTATATATATTAGCGGTGCAGATGATGCTGGCCGCCGCGGTATTTAATCTCTACAAAAGCCTGCCTCTCCTCG
>NZ_LECR01000017.1:0-3786 GCF_001602625.1 Sodalis-like endosymbiont of Proechinophthirus fluctus | reverse complement strand
CCGATGTTCGCTATCGGCTTCGTCACCGCCTTCATGGTAGTGTTCGCCATCAAATTTTTCCTGCAAATTATCAAGCGCATCTCGTTCGTGAAGTTTGCCATCTATCGCTTTATTTTGGCAGCGGTTCAGTCCTGAATGGTTTCAGTGCGCTGCTTTCCTGCTGTTGCTTCCAACTGGCTAGGGCCTGTAAGCGCCGCTGGGTGAGCTCCTCTCCAATCTCGGCACCGCTGAATCCCGCCGTGATAACGTCGCGAGCGGTAACCGACGCAGCCACGCGGAATGCTTCGCGCAGGAAGTCTCCCTGTGGATAGGGATGGTTTTCAAAACCGCTACGCCCGCGGGCGTCGGCTTCACTGGCAAGGATCATTTGCTCCAGACGCTCCGGACGGCGCCAGACATCAATGGCGATGAACAATTTTATTAGCGTCTTCGGTGTCAGGCTCTCAGCACTGTGCAGCAGGTCATGATATTGGGCCACGATCTTCGCCAAGTCACGTAGAGGATTAGGCACTTTTAGACGTTGGCACAGTTCTGCCACTACTTTCACACCAGCCGGGCCATGGCCGTGATGGCTGGGCCACAATTCGCGCGGGGTCAGCGCCTTGCCCACATCGTGGCAAAGCGCGGCGAAACGTACTGCGATATCGTCCGATAGCCGGGCCGTCACTGATACCGTTATCAAGGTATGAATACCGGTATCAATTTCCGGATGCCACTTAGCCGGCGCGGGGACGCCAAACAGCGCATCCACTTCTGGGAACACTGTTTTTAAAGCACCGCAGTCGCGCAATACCTGAAAATAGACTTGCGGGTTGTGGGTTGCCAGCGCTCGCTCGGTCTCTTTCCAGACCCGCTCTGGGGCCAGCAGATGCAGCTCATCGGTCATGTGCTTCATGAGCGCCAGCGTTTCTGGCGCAATGCGAAAATTCAAATGGGCAAAACGCGCGGCAAAACGGGCGACCCTCAGCACCCGCAACGGATCTTCGCCGAAGGCATCAGAGATATGACGTAACCAGCGCTGGTGAATATCTCGCTGTCCCTGATATGGATCGATCAGATGACCCTGGTCATCGCGGGCGATGGCGTTGATGGTGAGATCGCGACGGTGCAAATCCTCTTCTAGCGTGATTTCCGGCGAATAATAGCAAATGAAACCCGTATACCCTTGGCCAGATTTGCGCTCCGTGCGGGCCAGCGCATACTCTTCACGGCTCTCAGGATGCAGGAAAACCGGAAAATATTTGCCGACCTGCTGATAGCCCTGTGCGAGCATGTCTTGCGGCGTCGCACCGACCACGACCCAGTCCCTTTCCGTGATAGGGAGCTGCAATATACCGTCACGCACGGCTCCACCCACCAGATATTTTTTCACAATTCACTCCTGGCAAAGCCGGTGTTGTCTTTATCGGTACTGTCCATTGAATGTAGCCGTATCTCGCATGCGATTCACTGGCGGCGTTGCGGGCGCGGGTCAGTTCATCCAGCGGTTGTCTTCTGCGACGGGAAATGATATGAGGAAACAGCAGGCCCAACAACAGGTTAACGCTGGCCACGCCGCAGCCATGCATGAAACACTGCATATAATGGTGCGATTTTTATCGTCGAACTAAACCGCTGCCGTGTTGACTTCTTTACTGTACCGTCGTGAGTTGACCCTTACCTTACAGCGCCTGATTCTGCTCTTTGAGATTATTGATAACGCCATCGCCATCACTAGTGGCCATTTTTTCTGCATGTCTTCGGAGCTCTGATGCCAATCAGCATCGAGGGTATTGAGCGTTTAGGTCAAATCCTGCACCTGCTACTCTAGCTCCGGCAACCCAGGTGCGTAGACTGGGTTGAGTGCTCAACTAGTCTAGCGGGATCCAAGTGGCACGGCCCTTCTTCTTCGCGCACATATTACGAAGCTGTCGTCGTCGCTTTGGTTGATAAGCGTTATGGCGTCGCCGGAATTCAAAGTACAGACAATGCGATATTAGTTGCCCGGGCTGCTATGTATATAGGTCAGTAGGTCGTCGGAAACATAATGTTCCTCATCGGCGCCGGTGAGACCTAGACCGACTGGGGTGAAGTAAATATGGCGTAATTTCAGAATTATTCCGTAATTTTTAAATAAATGGTTTCACGATAGTAGTGGCTTTAGTTTGACGATGCAACGTCGTGTCTGAAATGAGAACACCCTTACTCTCGAACTCGCATCAGGCCGTTGCTGATGCCACTAACGGCGCGCCCTATTTGCCACCCGCGGCGGTTGGGAGGGATGAAAATTACAAAACGCGTCAAAAGTAATAAAAACGTTGGACCACGCCTTGTAAGAAAAGTGCCGTTGAGCTTGTCATTTTTTCCATTGAGGTCATGATTAGGCGTTGATACTTTCATTTCAAGCAGGTTGATCTCATCAAGGGATAACTTAAGCATTAGTAAACTTCACCAGTATAGCCATATAACACTATGAATGAAGAAATCAAGTTAAAATTTATCGTTCAACCCGGACTCTGCCCACACTACGGCAGCGATTATCGGCAACGGGTCATAAACGGTCATCCGCTCCTGCAATTGACCAATACGTATTTTGAGACGGTCGGTTTTTATTTACTCCGCCACAGTATAGGATTACGCATTTATCAGATGGACGGGCAAATTGAGATGACGATGAAAACTACCGAGCAGGTTATCGACGGACTACATCAGCACCCCAAGGATTACATCAGAACCTCGAATATAATATGCCGCTGCCGGGGCTGACGCTGGAACTGCAACGTGGCTCCGGTACAGGCGTGGCCGGAGGGGCTGAATCACGCCGTGCTGCAATCGCGGCTTAAGCCTCTGTTCACCATCGATTTCGGTCGCCAGAAATGTCGGGTAACGCAGGGTGAAAGCCAGATCGAGATCATGCTGGATCGGGGGGAAGTCGGTTCTGGCCCTCTAAGCGAGACGACTTGCGAACTGGAAATAGTGTTGCTTATCGGCAACACTCGCGATCTATTCGCCTTCGCCAAGACGCTGAGCTATGCTCGCAACCTCCGTTTGGGCAAGCTGGGCAAAAAGGCCGAGCGTAGTTATCATCTTCAGTGGGGAAATCTTCGATACGCAATTCGGCCGTGGCGGCTACTTGATCCTACTGCGATCCTACTGCGCCGGTGACGAGAGAGAATGAGCNCAGTGTTGCATCTGGCGCTGGATCATTAGCAATATCATGAAGAGCTCTGGTTGCGCGGAGAGCCGCAGGGCAAGACCGGCGTGCTGGAGGGTATTATGTTGATACGTGTGACTTTCCGCGTGATGGGTAATCTGGTGCAAGAAAGAGACAACCGCGCTGCTGACGGGTATTATGCCGTTAATCGCCGCCGAACGAGCGGGATCCCCAAGCGATCTGTTATCTACCTATCTATCTGCAAACTAAACTAGAGCTGCTGACCTACTGGCTAATATTCAGTATCTGGCAGAATACCGCCGATGAGGATACACGCAAAAAACTCGCTGGCGCTCGCCAGCAGTTCACTTCACCGACACGACGCTTGCGCGCGCAGCGCGGAATTGGAGGTCGCGTTCGGCCGCATGTTATGCGATGAGAAACACCTGCAACAGTTGCCAAGGCTAGAACGTCGGCTGATGGCATTTCATGTCTTGTTTAGTGCCTATCGGCCGACTGAGATCGTGGCCTATACTATGCACTGGAAAGCGCTACGTCTCCATCGTATAGCAAGGACGCGAAGATAGCGAACATTTGCATCGGCAAGCGTTGGCGCAAGGTGGGATTCTGGCTGGAATAGCGACAAGGACGCG
>NZ_LECR01000089.1 GCF_001602625.1 Sodalis-like endosymbiont of Proechinophthirus fluctus | reverse complement strand
CTAGGAAAGGGGCCGAACTTCCGACCCACGAAGCGATTAATCTAGGTCAAGATCGTTCATGGCGGAGATATTAAAGCCACCATCCACATGCACCACCTCGCCGGTGATGCCAGCCGACAGATCGGAGCACAGGAAAGCAACGGCATTGCCGACGTCCTCAATGGTTATTGCGCGGCGAATTGGTATCACCGACTCGCAGTAGGACAGCATCTTTTTAAAGTTCTTGATGCCGGATGCGGCCAGAGTGCGGATAGGACCCGCGGAAATGGCATTCACACGCACACCTTGCGGCCCCATAGCGTTGGCCATATAACGGGTATTGGCCTCTAGAGAGGCTTTGGCCAGGCCCATGACATTATAGTTGGGGATGGCGCGTTCTGCGCCCAGGTAGGTCAGCGTCACCAAAGCAGCGTTGAGATTAAGCATTGGTCGGCAGGCTTTTGCCATGGCGACGAGGCTGTAGGAGCTGATATCGTGCGCGATGGCGAAACCTTCGCGAGTCACGGCGTTCACATAATCGCCGTCCAATTGGTCGCCGGGGGCATAAGCGATGGCATGTACGAAACCGTCAAACGTCGGCCAGATATTGGCTAGACGGGTGAACAGCGCTTCTATACTGGCATCTTCCGCCACGTCGCACGGCAGCACGATGCTGGAATTGAAACCGGCAGCAAATCCTTCCACCCGTAATTTCAATTTGTCATTCTGGTAAGTGAAAGCCAGCTCCGCCCCCTCACGGTGCATAGCCTGAGCGATGCCATATGCAATTGAACGGTTGCTGGCAACGCCAGTCACCAGAATACGCTTACCGATAAGAAAACCCATAGCATTTTACTCAGCAAGTGCTGCCGACCGCGGCAGAGGAGTCCTAGAGGCATCGATCATCTGCCCTTGTCTAACATCTCAACACCCATCACCCCTGGCACGGCATCAACGGCGTTGATTACCTTTTTTCGACAGTTTGCAATTCCCTTAAACAGTGCAATGCGTAAAATGTATCACAACGACACTGTGAAGTTCCATTTAGAAAGCCATGACGCCTAATTTTTATAGCATATGGAAACTCACCGCTAGTGCTGTCGGTGGAATATTCTGACAGGCTTATTACGGCTCTAGCAGCCATCAGGAGCAGTTGGATAGCCTACCGGTCAGTACCGGGTCGTTTATGCTCAATGAATACCACTCTGTACAATTTATCTGTCTCACCCGCTATGAAAATTATTGGCACTGAAAGCTGTGTATGGCGCAGCAAGTGGTGATCGTTTAAGTTTGGGCAGGATCGGACGTTTATCACGGCTTTTGACCAGCAAATGCGATGTTTTTTGTCCTATCCCGCCAACAGCCAGTTATCCATTCTGCGCGACGATCCTCGCCTGCGGCTGATATTGCGCCCCGGGATGAATATCGCTTACCCGACCTGACGCGCAAGCTGCTGCCTGACGCTGGACGATATCCGTATCCGACTGTGACACGCATCGCTCTGGCGATCAATAATCTGTGGCTGATGATATAATCCATCTATTACGGTACCGCCGAAACCATCATGCTTGGCAAACCGTCGTGCGACAGGACATGATGTGTCAACGATATTTCAGGAGCCGTAACATGCTACACTTCTCCGCCGGGTTTATCAACGAAGAGCGTTGCTGCACGGGTTCATCTCTGGGCACAAAATTACATGAAATAATGATCACAAGGATTAATGCTATGGGTTTTCTTATCGGTAAGCGTATTCTGGTGACTGGCGTTGCCAGCAACCGTTCAATTGCATATGGCATCGCTCAGGCTATGCACCGTGAGGGGGCGGAGCTGGCTTTCACTTACCAGAATGACAAATTGAAATTACGGGTGGAAGGATTTGCTGCCGGTTTCAATTCCAGCATCGTGCTGCCGTGCGACGTGGCGGAAGATGCCAGTATAGAAGCGCTGTTCACCCGTCTAGCCAATATCTGGCCGACGTTTGACGGTTTCGTACATGCCATCGCTTATGCCCCCGGCGACCAATTGGACGGCGATTATGTGAACGCCGTGACTCGCGAAGGTTTCGCCATCGCGCACGATATCAGCTCCTACAGCCTCGTCGCCATGGCAAAAGCCTGCCGACCAATGCTTAATCTCAACGCTGCTTTGGTGACGCTGACCTACCTGGGCGCAGAACGCGCCATCCCCAACTATAATGTCATGGGCCTGGCCAAAGCCTCTCTAGAGGCCAATACCCGTTATATGGCCAACGCTATGGGGCCGCAAGGTGTGCGTGTGAATGCCATTTCCGCGGGTCCTATCCGCACTCTGGCCGCATCCGGCATCAAGAACTTTAAAAAGATGCTGTCCTACTGCGAGTCGGTGATACCAATTCGCCGCGCAATAACCATTGAGGACGTCGGCAATGCCGTTGCTTTCCTGTGCTCCGATCTGTCGGCTGGCATCACCGGCGAGGTGGTGCATGTGGATGGTGGCTTTAATATCTCCGCCATGAACGATCTTGACCTAGATTAATCGCTTCGTGGGTCGGAAGTTCGGCCCCTTTCCTAG
>NZ_LECR01000082.1:46464-46676 GCF_001602625.1 Sodalis-like endosymbiont of Proechinophthirus fluctus | reverse complement strand
GACGGAATTTCGCCGCTGCTGCGCATGATGTAACGGAAGCCGGCTTTTATGGTCATCTCCCGCGCCGCCGGAAAACGCTCCGGGTGACGCGGGACCAAGATAAGCAACAGATCGGGAAAGTTGGCCAGCAGCTGGCGATGCGCCTGCAATAACAGTGTCTCTTCGCCTTCATGGGTGCTGGTAGCTATCCATACCGGGCGCCTCGACGCCCA
>NZ_LECR01000082.1:46019-46371 GCF_001602625.1 Sodalis-like endosymbiont of Proechinophthirus fluctus | reverse complement strand
GGCCAAGCTCGAGGAAGCGTGCGCCATCTTCTTCGTTTTGCGCCGCTATAAGGGTAATACAGCGCATGATGTCGGCGACAAAGCTGTTAAACCTTTTATAACTGGCAGCGGAGCGGGCTGAGAGGCGCGCGTTGGCGATCACCAGCGGGATGCTACGGCGGTGCAGCGCCTTGATAAGATTTGGCCACAGCTCGGTTTCCATAATGATGACCAGCCTGGGATTGACCCAATAGAGGAAACTGCTCATCGCCCCGGGCAGATCATAAGGCAGGTAGACATGATGGACATCATTGCCGAACGCCGACTGTACCCGCTCGGAGCCGGTGGGCGTCATCGTGGTTACGGTAATTGG
>NZ_LECR01000082.1:44920-45973 GCF_001602625.1 Sodalis-like endosymbiont of Proechinophthirus fluctus | reverse complement strand
GCCAGCGTCTCGCCCACCGACACGGAATGCAGCATGATGCCACCAGGTTTCAACTTGCCCTGGCAAAAGCCGTAACGTTCGGGCCAGCGTCGGCAGTAGGCAGGAGCTTTTCTACTGCGCCATAATAACCGTATCCACACCAGAGGCTGTGTTAAGTATATAATTATATTATATATTATCATAATTAACTATTTTAAGGCACAGCGACCCGTGTGCTGAGTGAGTTTTTAACCAGATAATGTGAATTTCCCCAAACTGGGAATATGCTAACAGATAAGTCATCATCGCTCATTAGCGTGGAGGCATTTATCTGATTAGTAGAGTACTGAGCGCGAGTCATCCTAGACTGGCTCTAAGGTTATTATAGTAGTTGCCGATACAGACTCATAAGCTGACGTGAAAGATTTTCTGGCGTATAGGTACTTACCCGCTGACGTGCGGAGGCGCCCATTGCGGGATCCTGTTCGCGGGACGGCATTTCTGCGGCGAACGCCATTAGACTGGCGATATCCAGTGCATCGCAGACGAAGCCCTCGCGACCCTGCTCGATAAATTCCATGCCGCCACAGCGTTGGCTGGTAATGACCGGCAGGCCGCAGGACATAGCCTCAAGGATCACGTTGGGGAACGGGTCGTACAGAGTCGGCAAGATAAGCGCGTCTGCAGCGTGGTAACAGGGTAGCATATCTTGGCGGACGCCGGCGAAACGCACGCGAGACAGGCAGCCCAAGCTTTGCGCTAGAGCCTGATAGCGTCGCTGATGTTTATCTTGTCCGACGACAATCAGGTAGCGATCGGTGTTGGCCACCGCGCTAAGGGCCTGCCGCAGTCCTTTTCGCGCAAAATCGGAGCCTACAAAAATCAGCGCGCAGGCCCGTTCAGGGATCGATAGCGCTTCCCGGGCTGCCCGGCGCTGAGTTCCGTCGGCGGGAGCGAACCTATTTTGATCGATGGCGTTATAAATCAAGGCGAATTTATCCTCTTCTACGCCGTAATAGTGTATGATATCGCCCCGCACCATCACCGAATTGCAGATGATTTTCTTTAGCTGCG
>NZ_LECR01000082.1:42552-44776 GCF_001602625.1 Sodalis-like endosymbiont of Proechinophthirus fluctus | reverse complement strand
GCCGGCGATGCGCTCGTGGCTTTGTACCAGATCGAAATTGTGCTGTTGCCAGTACCTCTGGGCGGCATCGGCAAAACCGCGCTCGCGTGCGATGCGGCTGCCACCGCGTGGGTTACAGATATGCACATGCCAGTCTTGCTGCGGTTCGCTTGACCACTGGCGCGTGATGATGTTCAGCTCAAGTCCGCTGTTATCAAGCGATTCCAGGGCTCGGGAGATAAAGCGCTCCGCGCCGCCGTCGGGACGGTATTTTTGCCGTACTATCGCCAGACGGATAGTTGTCATTTCGGATTTTCCCTTGCCGACGCGATCCTCGGTCGGCCGTTTGCGATGGTGCATATGCCCTTGCGGGCAACCGCGCACGGTATGCTGATGGTACTCTTTTCCTTCGACGCCGTGTGTTTACGCCGCAAGATCCACTACCGTCAGCGGGTCTGTGGTGCTGATAAATAACCTCTTGCTGCCGCCAGTACCGGTTTAATCGGTATCACGCTGAGGTGACGCTGCCAGTTTTAGGTATCAATTATATACAGATCTGGCAGATCGGCATAATAGCCGGCCCACAGAACGGTACTCTTTTCGCTCCAGATACGCCAGCGCTGCGGTTTAGTCAAGTTGAACAGCACTACACAGTGGTATCTAGCGCAGCGCCGCCACTATATGCACGGGCGCAGAATCGACGCCGATAAACAGGCATTCACCCTCTATTATGACTGCCGTCATGTTGGGGAAGCGAGAGCTGCTCGGCCAGGGAGGCAGGTTTGACTTAGCGGCAAAGCGAAATGATATGATCAACCATCTCCTGTTCTTTTTTTGTCCAGCGCGGTGGTCAGCACTACCGGCAACCTGCTGGTTGCCAATCTTTCAATCAGCTGCGCCATTTTGGCGTTGTCCCAGCATTTATACAACCAATATGAGGTCAGCTGGATGACGATCCAGTCGTCCGTTACCCGTTGTTTACGCAATAATGTCTCGCCCCGGATTTTATCCGCCGCCGTGTAGTAAAACGTTGCAATTGCGGTCGGTAATGGCAAGGTTAAGCGATTCCAAAATACTGAGATTTTGTTCCACTGTATTCAGCTGGGAGTGGTTGGTGATAGCCAATAAACGATTATGCGCCAGGCGCATTATGCGCCAGGCGCAAGAGAAAAGAGCAGCGTTTAGTATAGTTAAAACCGATGCTCAACGCCGCCGCTCCGCTGAGGAGCGTGATAATCGCGCTGCTCCATTGAGCGGCAAGATTGATGACAAGATCATAATGGCGTGCACGTAAAGTTTACGCTAAGGCATATTCCTGCTCCAACTGATGTAACGGGCCATTTTTCCATTGACGATGGATTACGTGGATCTTGGCTATAGCCCGGATGATTCGACAGGGTTAGCGTCGTTTCTTTGTACAAGAGCACGTCAATTTCCGCCGCTAGATAATGCCAGCGCAGATTATTGATTACTGGTGTGGACAAAATCATGTCGCTATGACCAACCATGGTGGAGTAATTTAATCAGCAGGATCTTGTGGGGGCAGAAAATGAGAATTGCTAAGGGTGAAAACCTGCTTTATCCAGTAACTTCCGGTAAGAAATGACATAATAATGTAATTATAAGTATAAATAGTGTTGACAACCTCTATTAATCAAGCAAACGTTAGTCAGAGAAAGGGATAAACGCGGCAACTTAGGCGATGGGCGCTCCAGTTCGCGCTCAGGGCGGGGATTACGCGGCGGGTAGCGGCTTCGTAATATCTCATTAATCATTGCGAGCGGTATCGACAGGCTTTGGGGCCGATGCGCCAACTCCGTGAAGCGGCAGCCTAAGAGCGCAGGAGGAGGGCACTCTCCGGATGAGCAGGGTAAAATGGCAAAGGATAATCCTTCAATGCCGTAGGATAGAAAACTCTGAGGCAAATAATGAAAGAGGGACGCTATCACCGGAGTTGAACGTCGCACTAACGGAGTAACAAAAAACCGGCGGTCTGTTTTGCACCGGGCCTTCAGCTATCGCTATACCGTCAGAGGGGTAATGGCGCACAGCTTACCGCCGGCGCCAGGCGTAGAGACGGAACAGCAACAGCAGTAACTGGTACAATTGACGGATGCCGTGCACATTCCGGATCATGCAGTTATGGGTGCTGCTGCTGAAAATATCGCTGACAATCATTCGCTGCGTCGCAGCGGCGTCAGGAATCACTTTGCGCTAAGGCGATATATCGCCGGCAAATCGTCGC
>NZ_LECR01000082.1:40140-42545 GCF_001602625.1 Sodalis-like endosymbiont of Proechinophthirus fluctus | reverse complement strand
GGCGGCCGGTCATAAACCGCCCGCATAGTTTTCGCCAGCGAAACGCTGCTCAACTCCGCCAGACCCGCGGAAAGCTCGCCGTCCAGAATTTCCTTCGGACCGCCGGGACAGCGGGTGCTGACCACCGGCGTGTCGCAGATAAGCGCCTCTACCAGCACATTACCAAAACCTTCGCTGTCGGAGCTTAAGATCAACATACGGGCATGGCGAATATAGGGATAAGGATTGGTATTGAATGCCTTGAACAGCACCCGATTGGTAATTTGCAAATCTTGCGCCAGAGACTTAAGCCGCCGCAGCATAGCGTCGCTGCCTTTACCTATAATCACCAGAGGCGCCTGAATACCGCTTTCGGCGTAGGCTCTTAGCAACCTATCCTGGCGTTTATTTTCATGCAAACGACCAATGTGAATGAGGTAATCCTGACCGGCCAGTTCACAAGGCGCCTCGGCCAGCTGGCGGATAGCGGTAAAATCGAAGGGATTGTAAACCACTTCGGCCTGGCGCGGTATTACGTTGAAGATCTGTCGGATATCATCCAGGACACCGCGCGAGACGGCGATAATATTACGGTTTTGGTAGAGCGCATGAATTTTCTGGCGCTTCAGCCAGTGCGAAAAGCCCTTACGATGGCTCAAATAGCCTGATGAGAACATAGTATGCAGGCAAAACCAGATGCGATTCCGCGGCAATACGCGGCTACGTGCCACGATGCGGTCGGTTTTATGCAGATGGGAGACCACCAGATCGAAATTGCCGTTGCGCTGTTGCGATGCTAGTACTGCCTTATCCAGCGCCCGGGCCCGACGCGACAGCTCTGTCAGTTTGCGCCAGGGAGTACTGGCGTGGTCAGCAATAATCTGATACTCAACACCGTCCGGTAGCGTGTAGTCGCACACCCCCCGCAGCGAAAATATCGACACCTGATGGCCCTGGGACACTGACCCCTGAGCGAGCGTCAGCAGCACTTTCTCTGCGCCCCCGCCGGGTAAACCATCAATAATCATTAATATACGCATGTTGATTTCCGCTATATGCCGCTGTACACGGTCTGTTTTCCCAGTGATCATACCCTAAGGCGAGAAGAAAATCTCTTTAAGTTTCATTAAGTCCATGAAGGTATTCATCACATTGGCTCACACCTGTCTGGTAGATTATCGCGAACGATCCAGTTTGCGCTGTTAAAGACGGCTGCGTAACATGGATTTTTCTAATTTCAGACTGGATCTAGTATGGCTATCTCTGCTTTTATTATTACTATAGACACAGAAGGCGACAATCTCTGGCAAAACCATGGGCGTATTACTACCGAGAACGCCCGTTTTCTGCCGCGTTTTCAGGCATTATGCGAAAAGCATCACTTCAAGCCGGTGTATCTCACCAATTATGAAATGGCGATGGACGACGCCTTTGTGGACTTCGCTCGCGACGCCATAGCGCGCGGCAGCGCGGAAGTCGGCATGCATCTGCACGCCTGGAATAGCCCGCCAGACCATGATCTTACCGGCAATGACGGGCGTCATAAGCCTTACCTGATCGAATACCCCGAAGCGGTGATGTGGGAGAAAATTCTGTTCATGACGCAGCTGCTGGAAGATACTTTCCAGATAAAAATGCTAAGCCATCGCGCTGGTCGCTGGGCGTTTAACGAGCGTTACGCTGCGATGCTGCTTAAGCTGGGATATCAGGTGGATTGCTCCGTCACTCCGCAGGTGGACTGGCGTCGCTCTCTCGGAGCACCGTCAGGGGCGGGTGGCAGCAATTACCGCCATTTTCCCAATCGCGCCTATTTTATCGATCCCGAGGATATTTCACGTCCTGGCGCTTCATGGCTGCTGGAAGTGCCGATGACCACCGCCTACAAGCATGCTCTATGGGTAAATGCGGTCAGTCAGGTTTACGATCGTCTACGCGGCAAATGGCGCAGCCCCTCGGTGCAATGGCTGCGTCCCGCTGGCGGCAACGCTGCGCAAATGTGCCAGGTGGCGGCGCAGAGCCTGGCCGCCGGAAGTGATTATGTAGAGTTTATGCTACATTCGTCCGAGTTTATGCCGAGCGGTAGCCCGACGTTCAAGGATAAGGCTGCCATAGAGCGGCTATATCACGATTTGGACATGCTGTTCGACAGGTTGCAAAACCGGGTAACTGGTATGACCCTGGCGCAGTATTATCAGCACTGTGTAGGGCAGACGGGAACGTCGGCTTGAGAGGCGGGCGACGGCAGTGTCAGCACCACTGCCAGTGGTAACCAGAACACGTACCAGGCAACGTTAGGATTGCTAAGAATAGGCATATCCTGGGTAAGGTAAAAACCGGCGGTGAACAGGAACAGCGCCCCCTCCAGCCCCTGATGATGATCGCACTGCTGTTTGGCCATGATGCAGCCGTAGCTTATTACCAGAGCC
>NZ_LECR01000082.1:36994-40102 GCF_001602625.1 Sodalis-like endosymbiont of Proechinophthirus fluctus | reverse complement strand
TGCGCCGCCTTTCAGCAGAGTGGCTAGATACAGGCTATGGGTAGTGGTGATGTTATCGCCCAGCAGGTTGATAAACGACAGTTGTTTATCCAGTCCCCAGCCGAAAAAGGGTTTTTGCGCCGCCAGCTCCAACGTGTGGCGCCAGATGCCAAAGCGGATGAAACTTTGCTGGTAACCGCTCGCCATGCGCTGCAAAAAGATATCGCCAAAGCTGGTCATAAACAGCAGGGCAAGCATCCCAACTCCTATCAGCGCCACCGCTACCAGATGGCGCCTACGCATAGACGATCGTAAAGTCAACAGAACGGCTAGCGCGCAGAGCAACGACAGCAAAGGGCCGCGGCTTTGGGTAAGCAAGAGGGCCAGCAATAACAAGGTGACCGGAAAATACAGCCAGCGCATGTCCATGTCGCGCATGATGATAAGGAACATTAAGATGCCTAACGCGAAATAGCCCGCCAGATCGATAACGTTAGTCGGCGCTCCGAAGAAACCGTCCGTCAGGCGATTATTTAAGATCGTCTGGGTATTGACGGTAAAAAACGTCAGCGCCACTATCACCATCATCCCGGCGGCCACGGCCCATAGCGCGATCAACCGAAGGCCCTGAAGGGCTATTGATCGGTACATAACAATAAACAGCAGCAGATAGAGAGCGTGGGTGAGTTCGGAAATCAGGTTCACTGGCTGGGCGGACCATAGCGTGGATAGGCAAAAATAGCCCAGCATCAAAGCGCTCAGAGATAGACCGGTATTGAACCGCCGGTCATTGAAGAGTTGACGGCGCAGTATGGGATTGCCCGCCAGCATCCCTAACAGGCACAGAGCGGACAGGTGAAAGAGATTATTGACTCGCGTATAGCCGCAAAAAATAGCGCCGAAGAAAAGAAATAGTGGAAACAAAACTACGAATGCCTTCTCCGCATAAATGTTAATCCTGGAAAGTATCATCAAAACTGACCTTCTCGAAGATCTCGCCACATAACGCGCTGTTCAATGAAAGGTTTTTCACCTCTACCCCGTTTTGCTGCAGCACTTCTCTAGCTAGAGTAAAAGCGGGAACGATGACCGATGTAAATTTTTCCGCCAGGAACGACGGCAGCTTGTCATAATCGCTTTCATAAAAGCGTGGCTGATGGAAATTGGTCATATCCAGCCCAGCGATGTAAAGACGTGTGAACCCCAAATAAAGCAGGATTTGCAGTGCCCAGAACACTACCGTGCCTGCGTCGAATATACCGTTGCGGATATCGGTGGTAAAGGCGATATCAGGATAGTCTGGATTGAACCGGATGTGGGGATCCTGGCCGAAGTGGCGGCCTACTCCGTTTCCAGGCACTCGTGGTTGATAGATGCGATAACAGGCGTCTTCAATCAGGGCCAGCCGGCAGCGCACTGCCGGCAGCGTGAAACGGTCGATAATCCGCGCGATACCGTGCAAGGTGGTGAATAAGGTAAGCGTCGGATCGGCAATAATAGCCCGCAGAACGTCGGTGCGGCGGTCGATAAAGCTCATATCGACGATGATATATAATTGAAAATCTAGCCGATCCTTAAGAGCGTAAGCGCCGTTTACGCCCACAACGGTCATTGCCGGCAGCCCGGCGAAATCCATCTCGTTTATTGAGAGACCGGTAGCGGTGATAAGCGCATCGCCACTGAAACGGTGATGCCAGTCTGTCAGAGGCACCAGAGGAACCAGCTGTCCCTTATAACGCAGTTGGGTAATGTCGCCTGTCAAGGCGTGGGTGATGCGGCAAAAGGGCCAGAGGTTTTCATTGTGCCGGTAAGAGCGCGGTCTGGTATATCGGTAAATCTGCTTAAAAAATGTGCTCATATCTCGATTCTTACGCCATAGAGTTGAGTTTAGCGCAGTCACCAAATAGGACCCCTTTTAGAAGGCAGGCGCATCCGACCGCTTGGCGGTCAGCCGCTGTCTAGCGGGCAATGGCTCCTCACAAAATTAACAATATTCACTCTATCATCAGGTGGTTAGCGCGTAAAGTTCCGTCGCCAGGTGAGCGAAATGATACAGCGCGACGAAGATAAAAGATGAGAGTGCGATAGCATCGGGGCAAATTATCAGTATATTGTTTAGCGACCGTTGTTCTTTGATTTCACCGGGACCCACAAAGCAGATCACCAGTATATATAACGCATCGACAATTGTAGATATTGCCAGAATCGGTAGCGATATAAGCAGTCCATGCGGCGAATGGCATCTGGGACCTCCTCAAGGGGCAGAAAACCTACTAGGCTGACGATATCCATCTCGGCGCTGGCATCGCGGATAAGCGCATCAAGGTAGCTCTGTTCATTGGTGGGACCGAAGACATAATAGCAGCACGGCAGGCTAGCCGGCAGCGTAAAATTTCTCTCCACACTGAAGGAGGCAGCGTTTTAGTCTTATTTCCGGCGGATATGCTAATATCGATGTTGAGGGTATCAGAGGGGACTGTTAGCTCTGCACGTGGCGTCGAGGGTTGTTTCGACAGCGGTGAGGTGGAGTGTCTAGGGCCGCTACGCCAAGTTAAAGACGATCCACCAGCCGCAGATAGTTCTGCAGAGTCAGCGTATCACGCTGACGCTCGACAACGCCACTGGCAGTGAGATAAAAACCTATGGTACCAGCACTGCGTGTGTGTAAATACTGAGAAACTTTTTTCAGGCGCGTTTTGCACAGGGCAGCATAAAACAAATTACCGTTGTTGAGATGCATTAGGAGGTAGACGTGTCCGTAGCGACGATTCATCAGCCGCGTAAGCGGAAGCGGATCTTACTAAACAGATTTTGCTTGTAGTCTTCGATATACAGGCGGTTCTGCCAGCGGCTGGAGACCGCGAGGCTGAGTAGCGCATCTGACGGTTTCAGATGGTTATGCAGCGGAGTAATATTGACGTAATCGCCAATTTTCGCCGTCTGGATAACCAGATTTTTCCCGTAGGTCTCTGTATCAGTTTTAACAGTAGCTTCACCGGTAACAGTAGCTTCACTGGTAACAGCAGCAGAAAGATGAACAGATAATTCATGATGGGCTACCCCTGTTCTCTTGGTGATAACATAGGTTGCAACATCCGCCAGACGTTCTCCGACGTTAGACTCTCCATA
>NZ_LECR01000082.1:34497-36895 GCF_001602625.1 Sodalis-like endosymbiont of Proechinophthirus fluctus | reverse complement strand
GAGGGCGGCGGCCAAATGACTGAGACCGGTATCCACCGACACGATCGCTCGTCCTCCCGCTAGCTGTACTGCCACCTCTGCAAGCGACAATGGGGGGAGCACCTGCGCGGCGCCGGATTCCTTGGCCAGACGCTGGGCGCGTAGCTGCTCCTGCTCCGTTCCCCAGGGTAACTTAATGCGATAACCGGCGTCAGCGGCAAGCCGGATAAGCCCTCGCCAGTGGGTTTCCGGCCAGTGTTTTCCGGGACGGGTGGTGGCGTGCAGAAAGACCAGATAGGCTTCACTGCCTGTCGTAG
Organism: Sodalis-like endosymbiont of Proechinophthirus fluctus; assembly: GCF_001602625.1. Classification (GTDB taxonomy): domain Bacteria; phylum Pseudomonadota; class Gammaproteobacteria; order Enterobacterales; family Enterobacteriaceae. The sequence continues at coordinate 36,599 of NZ_LECR01000082.1, read as the reverse complement.
GGGTAAAGTGGCCAGCAATAGCATAATCTCCGGGCGTCGTGGGAAGCGAGTAACCCAGACTGACGGCGAATAGCTGGCGGATGCGCTCTATGGCGTGTTGTTGCTTGCTCACGTCATGCCGCTGGTGGTAAAACCAGCTGGCGAAGGGTTCGCGCGCGCTTTTGCAATTAGGGCCGTGCTTTTCACCACGCGCCACGCGGGTGACGAGTGCTGCGCTTTTCATCAGGCCCTGCGCGTCGATAACTGCGTCATAGCGCTCTTGTTGCAGCTGCCATTTAAAGTCACAGCGCTCCCGCCGCGTAGCCGTGCCGAACCAGTTTTTACGCCAGCGGCGAATCGCTACCGGAATAACCCGCCGCACCGCAGGATGCCAGGTAGGGATCTGGGCGAAATTTTCTTCTACCACCCAGTCGAAACGGATTCCCGGCAAGGTATGCCCCGCATCTGTCAGCGCAGGCAGAGTATGCAATACATCACCCATCGAGGATGTTTTGACGATCAAAACCTGCATTAATTCTCCTCTTTGAGGGCAATAATGTTTCCAGTTCGTTCAGCACTTGGGCAGGTTGGATAGCAATCAGGCTCTGATGGTGGCATTGTTCGTTTTTCCGTATTTTATGGTAACCGCTTATTAAGCGAATCACTCGGGCCTGGTGGGAAAGCGGCGGGGTGAAATCCGGACTGCTGGGCCCGTACAGCGCCACCAGTGGACGATCCAGCGCGCTAGCGACATGCATTAGGCCAGAATCGTTGCTGACGATCCCTTGGCAGGCGGCGATAAGCGCTATCGCCTGCTCCAGCGAAGTTTTGCCGACCAGATTGTAGCAGTGGCAGCGACAGTCTTCAGGCAGCGCGGCACCTATAGCCTCCCCGGCCGCCTGGTCCCTGGTGGAGCCGAACAGTGCTATCTGATAGCCGCGGCGAATGAGCGCCGTGGCCAGAGCGGCATAATGATAATGCGGCCAACGTTTAGCGGGGCCGCCGAATTCCGCGCCGGGACAAAAACCGATAAGCGCGCGTGCGCCTTCGGGCACAAAGGTGTGCAGGGCCAGATCGATGTCCGTTGTGCTGACCGTCAGGCGCGGCCAGGGCAGCGGCGTGGGTAAATCGGCTGCGCTGCGCATCCCCTGGCGATCGAAGGCTAGGGCGGTATAGCACTGTACCATCAGCGGAAAGGCCTGTTTATCCAGCGTGCGGATATCGTTGAGCAGACCATAACGCATCTCGCCGCGCCAACCAATGCGTTGCGGGATGCCGGCGAAAAACGGCACCAGCGCCGATTTGAACGAGTTAGGCAGGACCAGCGCCTGGTGATAGCCACTTTGCCGCAGCGCCTTCCCCAGCTGGTGGCGCTCCCCTAGCGCCAAGGCACCGTGGCCGAACGACATCTCCAGCGCCTGGTTGACCTCTGGCATGTAGCTAAGCAATGGGCGGCACCAGGCCGGGGCCATCACATCAATCTGCGCGTCTGGATAGCGCTGCACTAGAAGGCGATACAGGCTCTGAGATATCATCATATCGCCGACCCAGGATGGTCCGATCACCAGTATTTTCATGCCGCTACTCTCTTTCTTGCCCTGAAGAATATCAATGATTATGGTTCAACCAGCGTAAATATTCCGCGACCCCTTCGGCGACGGTTTTAAACGGCTGATAGTATCCAACGGCGCGCAGCTGGGTTAGATCTGCCTGGGTATAGGCCTGATAGCTCCCTTTAAGTTTTTCCGGAAACGGAATGTATTCCAAATAGCCTTTTTTATGGTAATCCAGCACGGCGTCTGCAACAGCCTGGAAAGATTCTGCCCGGCCGGTGCCGCAATTAAAAATCCCCGAGATGCTGTTTTGCCAGAACCAAAGATTCACCGCCACCACGTCGCTCACATAAACAAAATCGCGTTTAAAATTTCCGCTGCCAGCGAATAATTTTGGATTTTCATTAGCGTTGATTTGGTTATTCAAATGAAAAGCCACGCTCGCCATGCCGCCTTTATGCCCTTCGCGCGGGCCATAAACATTGAAATAACGGAAGCCGCAAATTTGCGACTCGGCCTTCGGCAATAGCGCTCGCACATATTGATCGAAGAGAAATTTGGAATAGCCAT
>NZ_LECR01000082.1:32097-34465 GCF_001602625.1 Sodalis-like endosymbiont of Proechinophthirus fluctus | reverse complement strand
CCGATCTTCAATGAAGTTTTCCGTCCGACTGCCGTAAGTTGCCGCGGAAGAGGCGTACAGGAAGGGAATAGTACGTTCTATGCAGTAGTGCAACAGCTCCTTTGAGTACTTATAATTATTATTCATAATATAATTACCGTCCCACTCAGTGGTGGAAGAACAGGCGCCTTCATGGAATACCACATCGATAGCGCCAAAATCATCGCGGGCGACTATGTTAGCGATAAAATCCTCTTTATCTATATAATCGGTGATATTGAGGTCGACAAGATTGGTATATTTAGTGCCGTCTTTCAGGTTATCCACCACCAAAATATCGTTGTAGCCGATCTGATTTAACCCTTTGACGACATTACTGCCGATAAAACCGGCCCCACCAGTGACAACTATCATCGGTTACCCTTGTGTGACTGACAGAGCTGTCACAACGTCAGCTCCTGATAATGGTCTTATCATAGCATTTCCTCCCCTGGCTTTATATCTTCCCAGTTGACCGCAAATGCGGTGTCGCAGCACGCACAAGCCGTTCTTTATCGTTTAGATAACGCAAATTTACTGGCATAGGTTTGCGGCTTGAACAGCAACGGATCGATCTCTTGTGATTGTAAATATTTTTACCATTCCAACAGAGAGAATAAGAAGTGTACTCCCACTACCTCAGCGGTATGACCGAAGCCGTGCTGCCAATGGGTTTGGGTTTCGCCACTGGCCAGTTCATCCATTTGCCCAGATTGATAGTGCGAATGTCCAGCGCATCCAGCACTGCTGCTAACAGCAGTTGTATCGGTCGGCGGCTGAGATCCCGACCAGGTTATAGCGGAAAAATGCGATCTATATTATTGGACACATGCGAAGCCAGGCCTGGCGGCTGGGGACGAGAAAGGCGCCGTTGACATGGTCCACTAGTTTCGGCCGCACCACGTCGCAACAATAAGCCGGCACCACTTCCGGTACGAGACTGCTCAGTTTGTCGATCATTTTTCCGCGGTGAAAGCTAAAGAGTAGAGTAGAGATAATCATCGCGTAGTGCAATGTGCAGTATTGCAAATTCAGATCCGAATCGATCATCAGGATGCCATCGGTGCGAGCCTGTTAGCGGCGCCTGCGTTTTAATCAGGAGGCTGAGAAAAATTTGCTTATAGGGTAATCGCCGCCGCGAGTTTCCATCGCTGAGCGTGGCGCGCATCGTGCATGAATGCGACGGTATTTGGCATTGGCATTGACAACGGTATTTAGCATTGACAAAGTAAACATACCCAGCTTCAGGATGAATCTCCGCTTGAGAGCGCAGCCTCGACGCCGGCGACATATTTTTCAATGGTAAACTGCTGCGGCGAAGGCGCTAATTGGTACGTTGCGTCAGCACTGGCCAATGGCTTGCACGGCGCGCCTGCGCCAGTCGGCGAACAAAAAGTATAGGTTGTGCAAGATCTCCTTGCTTAGTTTGGCGTACAATGGCTGCTGACGTTGTACGATGAACTGGGTAGGAATACCTATAGCATTTAGGACGTCGCCGATGGTTTCTTTATGGTTGCGCCGATAATTATAGTAAAATATCACGTAATATCAAAGAGGTAGCGGTCGATATGTTTGAGAAGCCATAACAGTTTGTTAGTGCTGATCTGCTGCCCTATTCTTTATCGTTATTCAACAGCAGAATTTTCAACCGACCTTATGGCATCATCATGCTTTTCCACTGGACAGACTATCTATAAGTTTAGCGCATAGTAACATAGATGCTATACCACTCACTATTTCACCGCGGTAAGGAGGTGAACCACAGTTATTGATGCCAGGCAGGAAAAGGTGGATCGGGCTTGCTAAAACGTCCGGTATTATGGCCGCGGTTCCTGGGAGGCGAGGAAGCAATCGGGCTACCCTTTTCCTTCTGATGGCCTAACGCTAGCAACACCCCGTCGAAGCCCCTTTGCCTGAGAGGCTAGCGAAGGTTGCGCGTGTCGTCGGCCGCCAATTCAAAGACGTTAGTTTTGCTTGTGTCGGGCGCTTGCTGTTGTCAGGTTTACCGAGATCAATCTTACCGGCATCAGGCGTCGTCTCGCCGCGCAAAATTCTCCGCCAAGTCTCGGCGACGCTTGATGCGATGGCGCTTAACATGGCTTCAGCATAGACGCTTCGGCATAGACCGGAGGCTGCGCTTGGCCACTCGGACAGCAAGGCACGTCACCGCAGAAAGGATGCCGGCGCGTCGATGCCGGTTTGCCCACCGGCGGCGCCGCTGTAACCGGATCGGGCCGCTCATTGAGCAGCATGCTCGGACGTACCAGCACAATATCGCCTGGCAGAGATAGCAGCATCTGTTGCAGTACACGCACGGTAGCGGGATAGGGATGACCGATAGCGATAGCAG
>NZ_LECR01000082.1:26669-32077 GCF_001602625.1 Sodalis-like endosymbiont of Proechinophthirus fluctus | reverse complement strand
CTGCACGGTTGAACTGCGCGCGGATGTCGGTCTCATTGGCGGTATCATCCAGGAATACCCGCCGTTTGAGCACCTGAACGCCGGTACCAGCGGAGGCGGGTACCGACTGACTGTTGCCTATGGTCATGCTATCGAGGAAATAGTAGGAATAGCGACTCAATGCCTGCATGACATTTTGCATACCGATGAGACTGGAGGTCATAGCGCTGCCCATATGGTTATTCAACCCCATAGCGTAAGGCACTTTCTGACTCGCCTGGTGAATGATGTCTGCCACCTGTTCGCGGCTCATTGCCGGCGTAAGCGTATTGTGCTCCAGAGGCTGTTTGTTTAACGGCGCCATCGGCAAATGTATCAGGATTTCTCGCCCCTGCTGGTGGGCTTTCACCGCCATCGCATGGGCATAGGGCGCATCGGGCAGCACAGCGATGGAAATATTGACCGGCATGGCCAATACCTGATTTTCGGTCGCGGGTTGGTAGCCTAAATCATCAATGACGATAGCTAATTTCCCGGCCTGTGCCACAGAGCTTGCCAGCGTCAGGAGTATTACAATAGCGGTGCTAAAAGTTTTAATCGACAAACTACCTTCCTAACTAGAGTATGGGATTGACCACCTTGTCCCTGGCGGCGGATTTCAAAATAAAGCGACGGTGTGCCCTGGCCGCCGCTGGTGCTAACCAGGGCGATAGGTTTGCCCGGCCTTGACCTGTCGCCGACGTTGACCAGCGTGCTCTGGTTATAGCCATACAGGCTCTTATCGCCCTTGCCGTGTTCAATCACGACTATCAGTCCATAACTCTGCAACCAGTCTGCTATTAGTAAAGTACCTAGCCGGCGAAAATTGCTTTCACCTCACTGCCTTATGACGCCGCAATCACTAGCCTTTATAGCGCAGTTCACCCTGTTGAGGTTCGCCGCCAAAGCTGTGCAGCGTGCGCAGCCCCACATCGGCCACAGATCTTGTTCCGCCGGATGGCCGAGGCCGCCAGTAAGGGCGAACGGCGCACGCTTGCTTTCGCTGGGCTTATAGGTGCTGCCGCGGCTTTTCGTCCGCGCCGAGCGCGAAGTGCGGGCGATGGTATCGCGCAACCGCACTTCGTTTTGGTGTAGCTCCGCCAAGCGCTGCTTATCTTCCGAGATAGACGAATTCAGACCGATCAGGGTTTTCTGACACGCGCCGCGGGCACTTTGCAACGTTTGCTGTTGCTGCTGTTGTTTCTGCTGCTGTTCGCGCTTTTGCGCTGCGAGGTCGGTACGGGTCTGGCGCAGATCATTAATGGTTTTCGCGCACGCTTCGTTAAGGTAGTTGAAATAGACTAGAATGTGTTCACTGCGCACGCTTTCCTCGTTACTGAGGATCAACTGCAGCTCGGAGCGTTGCTCCTGGCGAATGGAGCGCGTCAGCCGATCGATATCGCGGTTCAGCGTCNCAGCGCGCGCTGCGTATCCAGCAGGGCATGGGACGAGCTGGCGATGAGTTGCTCTTGCTGTTTTATTTGGCCTAGCAAAGCGATGCACTTTTTTTGTTGTTGCTGAACGCTTTTTTTGGCAAGGATAGATTGTTGCACCGTTTCAAGCTGTTGCTTGTTATCCGCGGCGTGACCGGCGATAGGCAACAGCAGCGCACCACCGGTATAAAGCATGCAGGCGCAAAGGCGATACCTGAATCCGGTGTCGTGCTGCCGATCGTCGGCGCGCGCAGGATATGAATTTTTCAACGGTGCTTTTTCCTTCATAGCGGTGATTGTTTCACGTTGAACAGCGGCTTACCAGTCATCTATTAGCGCTTTAGCATCGGTTTATCCTAGATTTTTGCGTCGAGAGGGCGCATTGCTGTCAGTTTTTTGGTGATGTATCCGGTATATTGGCTGAATTTGCCAGGAGAAGATGGTATACTCGGGTGCTTTGACGTGTGGACATCTACTAACGGGAGCTTTTTCGCCCCATGCAAGAAATTATGCAATTTGTCGGCAATTATCCTATACTTAGTCTAGTGTGGGTAGTCCTTTTGGGCGCCGTAATTTTTACCACTTTTCAAAGCCGATTTTCCAAGGTGGGTGACATCGCCCGCGGTGAAGCTGTCCGCCTGATCAACAAGGAAGACGCGGTGATTGTTGATCTACGCAAACGGGATGATTACCGTAAAGGGCATATTGCCAATAGCCTGAATCTAGCAGCATCGGACATAAAATCCGGCAATCTAGGCGAGCTAGAGAAAGCGAAGGGTAAACCGGTCATTGTCGTTTTCGCCAGCGGCACCACCTCGCGCGATCCGGCGCAAAACCTGATCAAAGCCGGCTTTGATCAGGTTTATGTGCTTAAAGAAGGTATATCCGGATGGAGCAGGGAAAATTTACCTCTGGTCCGGAGTAAGTAACTCTTTTTCCATCAGGAAGGAAAAACCATGGCCAGTATCGAAATCTATACCAAACCAACCTGCCCCTATTGCCATTGGGCTAAAGTGTTATTCACTCGCAAACAGGTGCCGTTTCAGGAAAACCCCATTGACGGCGACGTAGATCTGCGGGAAGAGATGATTGTGCGCAGCGGTCGCACCACGGTGCCGCAGATTTTTATTGATGGTAAACATGTGGGCGGCTGCGATGATCTGCATGCGCTTGATACGCACGGCGGCCTAGACCTCCTACTTAAATAAGCAGAACAGACGGCGCGTGAGACTTGGTGCCCGTACCCAGCACTTTAACCAAAGGGTTTTTCAATGTCAAAACAAAATAATACTGAGATGGCATTCCAAATTCAGCGCATTTACATCAAGGATGTTTCGTTTGAAGCGCCGAACGCGTCCAAGCTATTCCAGCAGGAATGGCAACCTGAAATCAAATTGGATCTCGATACCGCGTCCAGCCAGCTAGCGGAAGATATTTATGAAGTCGTGCTGCAGGTCACCGTGACGGCGACGCTGGATAATGACACCGCGTTTTTATGCGAAGTCCAGCAGGCAGGTATTTTTACCATCTCCGGCATTGACAGCACCCAGATGGCGCACTGCCTCGGTGCCTACTGCCCGAATATTTTGTTCCCTTACGCCCGCGAGTGCATCACCAGCCAGGTATCCCGAGGTACCTTCCCGCAGCTAAATCTGGCGCCAGTCAACTTTGACGCGTTGTTCATGAGCTACCTGCAGCAACAATCTGACGGCGAAGGCAGCCAGCCGTCTCGGGACGCCTAATTATGCCTGGCGATGCTTCAATGATTGTTATTGGTGCCGGCTCTTACGGTACAGCCCTGGCTATCACCCTGGCGCGTAACGGTCATGAGGTGTTGCTATGGGGACACGATCCGGCCCACATTCAGGAACTAGAGGCGGCGCGCTGCAATCAGGATTTTTTGCCTGACTTACCCTTTCCATCGACGCTGCGCCTGGAAGCATCGCTGCCGACGGCTCTGGCCGCCAGCCGCGATGTGCTGATTGTTGTCCCGAGCCACGTATTTGGCAGCGTGCTTACGAAACTCAAACCGTATCTGCGACAAGATGCACGCATTGTCTGGGCTACCAAAGGACTGGAGGCGAATACCGGGCGGCTACTGCAGGAGGTGGCGCGGGATGTGCTAGGTGACGAGATACCGTTGGCGGTTTTGTCGGGGCCGACTTTCGCACGTGAATTGGCGGCCGGTTTGCCCACCGCTATCGTGTTGGCCGCCACCGATGCTACTTTCAGCGCTGATTTACAGAGGCTGTTACACTGTAGTAAAAGTTTTCGAGTTTACAATAATCCCGACCTCATTGGCGTTCAGCTCAGTGGCGCGGTGAAAAACGTTATCGCCATCGGCGCTGGTATATCCGACGGCATCGGTTTTGGCGTCAACGCGCGCACCGCATTGATCACTCGCGGTCTGGTAGAAATGTCGCGCCTCGGCGCGTCGATGGGCGCGGAGCCCATCACCTTCGTGGGCATAGCAGGACTAGGGGATTTGGTGCTTACCTGTACCGACAATCAGTCGCGCAATCGCCGTTTCGGTATGTTACTGGGGCAAGGTGCTGGCGTCGAGGACGCGCAGGAAAAGATTGGGCAAGTGGTGGAGGGATACCGTAATACCAAGGAGGTATTGGCGCTTGCCAATCGTTACGGGGTGGAGATGCCCATTACTGAGCAGATTTATCAGGTTCTGTATCAGAACAAAAACGCGCATCAGGCGGCGCTGACGCTGCTGAGCCGCGCGCAGAAAGATGAAAGGGCCGGCGGCTAAGGACCCGGTCCGGGTCCCTCAACAATAAAAGAAAAGACGGGCGGTATGGTATGTCGACAGAAAAATTGGAACTTGTATGGAATGATATTAAAATTGAAGCGCTATTGCTAGTTGATTGTGAACCCATGCTGGCCGGTTCTTTCCACGCAACCCCGCTAAAGCACGAAAACTTGGGCAATGCATTGGGCTATATGCTGGCCAATAAACTCAGCAATCCCATTCATGCCGGCAATCGCCATTCGTGAAGTGGTAGGGGAGACCTACAGCGCTGATCCAGGCATGATATTCTCCACCACGCGCGGTATCCACGTGGTGCGGCTGTGCGACCCGGCGATGGATTCCGCGCCCTGTAAGTTTATCGTATCGGCCATTGGCTGTGGTATCAAAAACTACCAGAGGGGCTGGCGATTTATTTCCAAAATCAGATTTCCGTTGTCCATTAGCGTGGATGTACGTCCGATGGCGCGCATCATCTGCGGCACATCATCCTCGACCAACGCCACGTGGATCGTCATTGGCGAAACCGTGGTAGTGGAAGATGATGTTTCTATCTGCAATCCGGTGCGCTGGCGGTCAGTTTTGAATTCAGCGACGGCATCTGACGGCGTTTATTGTCGCGCGCCGGTGCAATCCACCAGCAGGCGCAAGGCCTCGTACACCATGACCGACACTATATCAGACTGGTTTATGCTGCAGCTGTCTAGCTGCATCGAGATTCAGATTTTCTGCGCTATCTATAGGTAGTGCGTCAAGAATTGACGACGGAGTGAGTAGCCCGCGAGTTTCCGCCCCAAATAGCAAATAGTCTCCTGTCTGGTAGCTTACCGAGCTGTGCGCCGGCTGCTCCTTGCGCTAGGAAGGCGGTGTAATCTAGATGATACCGAATTGCAGCGAATTCATGATAATCTAACCCCGTCCAGCGCAGGCGCTTATCGTCCCAGGTAAATCCCAGTGGTTCAATGAGGTGTGAAAACTGGTATTCGCGCACAGGTGGAATGATGTTTCCGGTATTGGGCGGTATTTCCGATTCGTATAACATAATTTTCAGCATGATGCCCCTTAAGAGCAGGGCGCAGAATAGCAAAGTAGTTCTCCCCGGCCGCCTCCTTCCTATTGTTCCTGGGTGTGCCATATCAGCGCTGGGCCAAAATAGGAAGCCAGATAATCAGCCGCAGTCCGCCGAGAGGGCTATCCTC
>NZ_LECR01000082.1:14114-26633 GCF_001602625.1 Sodalis-like endosymbiont of Proechinophthirus fluctus | reverse complement strand
TCGCCAGCCCCAGGCCGGTGCCGCCGGACTCGCGATCTCGTGCTTCATCGGTGCGGTAGAACGGTCGGAAAATCTGCTCGCGGTCATCCTCGCTGACGCCGGGGCCATCATCGTCCACGGTAATGGTGATGCCCTGCTGATCAGTGCTGAACTCGACCGAGATCCGCTGGTGTGAATAACGCAGGGCGTTTCGCACGATATTTTCCAGCGCGCTGTCCAGCGCGGAAGGGTTCCCTATCAGTATCCAGTTGCCCGGTGGTGAGGTTAACTCTAGGCTTTTGCCTATTTGCTCCGCTTCAAACTGGGCGTCGTTAAGCACATCAGACCATAAATCATTAGCCTTCAATACTTCCCGCGACAGCTCGTTTTTATGCTGATTGCGGGACAGCACCAACAGATCGTTAATCATTGAATCAAGCCGCCGCGCCTCGGTCTCAATGCGCGCAAGTTCATATCCCTCGCCGTGCCGTCGGCGCATGAGCGCGGTCGCCAGCTGTAGTCGAGTTAACGGCGTGCGCAGCTCATGAGAGATGTCGGACAGCAGACGCTGCTGAGCGGTCACCATGCGCTCCAGCGCACTGACCATCTGATTGAAACTGACCCCAGTCGCTAAGAATTCCTGCGGCCCCGCTTCAAGCTCGGGATGCTGCCGCAGATTTCCGCGCGCCACTTCATCGGCGGCATGCTTCAGTTTACGCGCCGGTTTGGCTAAGCTCCAGGCCAGCCATAACAGCAGAGGGATGCTGATAAGCATGGTAAAAATCAGCAGTAGCAGCGGGCGATCGAACAGCAGGCTAATGAAGTCCGACTGGGCGCTGCCGACCGGACGAATTTGATAAAGCTGATAATTGTCTTCACCGTCACGAATGGAGAAAGGACCTACCAGCTCCGCGCGGCCATATTTTTTCTTTTGCGGATGATCAGCATTGTCCGATTGGCCGATGAAATTACGGATGATTTGCATCTCGTTGCGCTGGGCGCCAATGACCCGCCCTTCGCTGGTTACCAGAATTAAACGCTGGCCTGGCGGCGCCCATTTATCGATGGCGCGAAACAGCCGGCGCCACCACATCAAATCGTTAGTTGGGTCGGAGGCCAGTTCCGCCTCCACATGCTGTTGCAACATCACGCCCTGACGCTGCTCGCTGTCAAGTAATTGCGTCATTTGGCGAGAGTCCAATTTGGGCACCATGAGCACCAGCATAAGCACCAAAGCGAGGGTCAACCAAAATATGGCGAATATGCGTGCGGTCAACTTATTAATCACGCAGCGGATACCATCAAATATCCCCGGCCGCGTAGCGTTTTGAACCATGGATGCCCGTCTTTGCGTTCTGGCAGCTTGCGACGCAAATTTGAAATATGCATATCAATGGCCCGGTCAAATGGCGTCAATCGCTTGCCCAGAACTTCCTGGCTTAAGTGTTCGCGCGACACCACCTGGCCCAGATGCTGCGCCAGCAAATATAGCAAAGTAAATTCAGTACCGGTCAATTCCAGCAGCGTACCGTCGAAGGTCGCCTCCTGCCGGCCTGGGTTCAGGCGCAGAAAATCCACCCCAAGAGACGGCGTGCCTGCCTCTCCGGTCTGCTGTTGCTCCGTCCAGTGCGAACGGCGCAGTATTGCCCGAATGCGCGCCACCAATTCGCGATCATTAAACGGTTTGGGCAAATAATCATCCGCCCCCAACTCCAGGCCCAAAACGCGATCCAGCTCACTGCCGCGGGCGGTCAGCATAATCACAGGCGTCTGATGCTGCTGGCGCAGTTCTTTCAGAGTATCAATGCCATTCTTGCGCGGCATCATCACATCAAGAAGCAATAAGTCAATAGAACTGTCCAACTGGCTTAACGCCTGCTCGCCGTCATGGGCCATCTGGACATTAAAGCCTTCCATTTCTAATAATTCATTCAACAACGACGTTAATTCGCGATCATCATCAACCAAAAGGATTTTATTCATTTTATTCACCTCCTGAAGAAAAATACGTCATCAATCCCTTCTAATCTATGACTTTACGTAGCTTTACGCCGCCTGACGCATGTTTGCATCGGCTTGGGTAAACTAATTCTCATCATATAGCGACAAGGAAACATGCCAAGGGGGCCGGGATGCATAAATATGTCACCTTGTTCGTCGCTGTCGCGCTGGTCTCTGTTAGTGTTGTAGCCGCTGAAAAGAATACGTTGGAAAATTGGCAACAGGATGATGCCCTTACGCACCGGGTACAGGAAGGCCATTACAGTATGTTCGATGGTATTAAGCTTACAGAACAGCAGCGGCAGCAATTGCGGGATCTCATGAGCCTTGCAAGTCGCGCTACGCCCTGCATCAATATTAGTGAAATGGAACGCATGCATACGCTCGTGACCGCAAAAACTTTTGACGAAGCCGCTGTTAAGGAACAAACGGAAAAAATAGCCCAGGAGCAGGTTGCTCGTCAGGTTGAAATAGCTCGAGTGCGTAACCAAATGTATAATTTGCTTACGCTGGAACAGCGACAGATTCTAGAGCAAAAGCATATGCAGCGGATCAATGAGTTGAAGCTGCAGATGTCGGGCAGGATTTCGGCTTCTGCCCAGAAGCCAACAACAATACCAGTAACAAGCGAATAAAGAGTCATTTTTCTCCGCCATAGACACTATCCCTGTCTTTCCCCGCCTTATCAGCGGGGTTTTTTGTGGCGGATGAAAACGCTTAAAATCAACCAAAGCGGATTGCTAGGTCCTCTGTGCATTGTGGATAAAAGCAAAGCGCGCCACGCGCGAGTCTGTGAGCAAACCTCTTGCGTGCTCCAGGGTAACTACAATGGTTTGTGTCCACGGGCGACGTTAAAGAGGATCTCTGGTAACTTTGTGGGCAGAGAGGTTCCGTGATGTTTGACCTCCTTGTCCCTAACGGGGTCGCACCTGCATCCTGATGCAAAAGCAGTGCCGTCGAACCTTATGGATTGACCGGAAGCCCTCTCCCAGCTTTCATTAGCAAAGGTAGAAGCTGCTTCTGAGTAAAGGGCTCCAATGGATACTCTCACTGGCTGATAGAATAAGCTAAATAGCGTTTTCTATCTCCGCGGAGCAGAGGCCGTGACAATATGAGTTTGCGCCGGCATGGAAAAACATCTGCAATCAATCTGTAGACGGGTTCGTTGGCGGTGATCTCGGTGGAATTGCCAGAGAAAAGCGGCGTCCTGCTCCACAGCCTGTATCTGAAGCTCCTCGTGCAGTTAATGCATCAACGCAGTTGTCCGGCCGCTCGCTAGCTTCGATTTTACCCCCAGCTGCACAAAACAGGACGTATTCCGTTTTTTCGACTAGCAATATCTGTGGCCAAGCCCGTCAATGATCACCGCCGTAGCGATATGGATTGCTTTTTCATCCGCCATGTTCTTTTCTCTTATCTTATCTCGACCGTTTGATGTCTGGCACGTGGTAATTAGCGAAATATTCTTTAATTTCCAAAATAATTTTGGAAAAAATTAGCATATATTGCAATGGGAGATAAAAAATAATGACCCCAAAAAGGCACAAAGCTTGACATGAAGCCTTATTTAAGCCCATGTACATTGCTCGAAAATCTCTTCTGCGTCGCGGGGCGACCCAGCGCTATGAAAATCTCCGCCAACTCTGCTATTTTCATTTTTCGTTCATGTATGTTCGCGACAACGTGAAAGTGGGTTGATTAATCCGGTATGGGTGATTTCACGCTCGACTAACGACTGCGGGGAATCACCTCGATGATAGAACTGTCGTGCTGCAACGCCGCATCAGCAACGGCCTCTATCAGTTCGACCTGGCTTGCGTCTTTCCTGTAAACCGGATCATTGTCGTTAGCGGAGCCGTAAAATATTCCTATATTACTCATATGATTAACCTGTAATTAAGCTGGCTTAATGTTATTTTCCCGTGTGGGTGGGGGGCCGCTCGTATCGAGCGTTTCTAAATCTTCTTTCTCTCGGCCTAACGTGAAACAGAGAGCAAAGTAGTGTTAAGCCGACACAAACGACGACAATGCCAGGTCCATGTTTGGCATCAGTCAAGGGTTGCAGACCCTACGTTTAGGGTAATGACCCGGGCTGTCTTTTACGGCTGTGATGCGTTGCGAAAAGATCCGGCACAATGCCGGAGCTTTGGCTTCGCCATCCCGGCATAATTTTATCGTTTGCCGCCTCTGTTTGTTCGCCAGATAAAGCTGGAGCTCAGGCTCACAGGGTTGGAGCAAAAACAGCCGGAAAATTTCTCTATTGTGATCAGATTATGATGAAGTAGGTGATGCCCTCTCATACATGCGTGCCGATTTTCCGCGTATCTTTATCCTGATGCCCCTTATTTCAGCTCAGCATCTGGCCCAGTGTTTTTCTTATCCGCCTGATTTAGCACGAGTGGTTCCACCTCCGCGCGCCACAATAATTATCTTGAGGCGGAAGACGTAACGATAATTTCTTGATGATAATAGGAAAATATGACGCAAGGGATTCCATTATTTTGACGGTCTCAATGACAAAGAGTCTTCACATTGGTATCCCGGAGAGCAGAATTATTTCATTTTGCAAATGTGCTTTTATTTTAAGATCAATTTAATAATTATTGACAGGTATATGGAGGTGAACTAAACTAGAATGAACCGTCAGAAAGGTTACTAAAAAACGATAGCGAATAGCGTTTATTCTAGACATAATAGATGAAGCGTGACTTTTCATTTAAAAAATACATTCCCAGTGTCAATATAGTTTTGAAGAATATTAAAATGAGGAATAAAACTTATGGCAGAAACCCTTACCATGGGACGTCGGCCATGAGGCAAACGGCGTCGTAAAGAGGTATCAGGCTGACATTAATCCGAAGATTCCCGAGGGACGTTGTTGATAAGGGCCTTATAAGGATTATTTAGGACAGTGAAATTATATTTCAAAGCATTTGCATAACGACTTATATTAAAAAAATAATTCAATAAGGATTATGACGATGAGAAATTATATTTACTGGCGGGGCTGCGGGAAGGAAATCTATGAAACAGCAAGAATCTGCTCAAACTGTTAGTGCCATCATTAGCGTCATTGGCATTAAAAACCTCATTGCCGCCGCACTGTTTTGCGTTTTTTTTGTTTCTTCGGCGTTCATAGACTCTCTATCTAGGTAAAATCTGGTAAGGGGTTGCTTTACTACTGTTCTGCTGAACCTTCATCATCGCATTTATCTAGATCATATAATTTATAATATATTTATGTATATATAATGATAAATTCGCCAGAAAGTATGGTTGATCCCCGGCCGCCGAATTAACCCGGCGCGTGGTTAAGCGTATTTTCTAGCGATGATATTCCGGTGGATAAACCGTTTTAACCAGCGGCAAAAGTCTTTTAGCCTGTTCGACATGCTTGCTTTGATTGTTAATGTACGCCACATCGCTTGCACCATAGGCCACTACCCTGTCATCGGTCAGTATTATAGCACCCAGGCGCGAAAAGCAATGAGCGGCGGAGGGAAAGCCAGCGCCTCCGCTGCCGCGATCCATGATCTTACCTGATAAGGAATAAAATATGTCTAGGCACGTAATATTGCGCTAGACGCTTTAACGATCTGCGGCTTTTCACCGTCATAGCCGCTCTATAATCCCTTGTGCGTACGGCTTGCTAAAGAGGCGGGCTTTGAGGCATCTGGGGTAGTAGCAGTTTTGAGTTGGCGGCCAGCTATGCGGTGCCGTACGCTAATATTTTTCCCATGAGTATTCACCTGGAGATGACGCGTGCCATCGCTGCCGTCATCACGACGCCTGTGATCACGGATATCGATGCCGGATTCGGTAGCGCGCTAAATGTCAGCTATGTTATGATATAGTATGAGGCGTCCGGCGTTTCGGCGGTGATGATGGAGGATAAAACCTATCCAAAAGACACGAGCCTCCTGCGCTCCGGTGGGTAATAAGAATTAGTCAACATTGAGACGTTTCAGGGTAAGATTTGCGCCGCTATCGACGCCCATCAGGATAATAATTTAGTGATCATAGCCTGGGTTGAAGCATTGATGGCAGGGCTGGGCCAGGAAGAAGTATTGAGCCTGGCTTACGGATTACCAGAAAGCGGGAATGGATGCAATCCTCATCCATTCCCGGCAGAAAACGTCCGGGGGATCCTTGCTTTCATCGATGCCTGGGGATTCCTGGGGATGCCTGGGCAGGATGGGTTCTTCCGGTGCTGGTCCCTACGGCCTATCCATAGCCTACCGAATAGGCCATTGCTGCTAGCATAGCAGCAATGCGGGGGGATCGTTATTTAAAGAAATCACTCTATCCGTGCTGCTGTGGGGCGATGCGCATTTTTTTGGGCAGATATGGCACGATGGCGATATTTATCGTGTGGACGCGCCGCATTGCCGATCGTGAGCGGATGCGGATATTATCGCGCTACAAGGCGACACCAAAACGCGCGTGGTGGAGAGCAAATTTCTCAGATAAAAGCGACAGCGAAAACCGAGCTAGATAGCGGCGGCGTGGATAGGGTATCTCGGACGCCGAAAAAAATAGACCGCCGCGTGGGTTTATTTGAGCATCAGTATCGGAGGGCTATTGGTCAGCCACAATGTTACCACAAATATCAAAGTGGCGGCGGAAAATAACACAGAATGTCCAGCCTGTTTTCATGATCGACAACGATGAGTCGGATGATGAGCCGCGATGCCAATATAAATAAAGTAACGTAGGCGAAAGTTGATTACCCGGATTGAAAATATTTCACTATCAGATCGATAAATTTAAAGTAAATAAAATAAATGACGATGCTTGCTATTAGCATGTAGGTGTAAATTTTTCCCTAGAGTTGAGTAGTACCTGTCCCAAATCGAAGGTTTGTCTGCCTAAGAAAATAACCAAGATTATACTCAAGCATACCGGGCAGATATTCAAAACTATTTTCAGTGCATCGGCAATACGCATTCCGGAAATCATGGTATCACCACCCTACATTAACATTGTCCTTACGTTAACATTATCTGGCGATCTCTACGGCAGTATAACGCTTTTAAATGTGATTTATGTCACAAAATTAGACTGAGACGGTTAACCGGCGTCCGGTTTAACTGCAGTTTAAGTAAGGCAGGGGGGGCACGTTACCTCGGTAAACACACTGCCCTGTCGCGCTCGGTTAATACTAAAAAAGGTATATAAGGAGCATCCTAATAACACTGGTAAACACTTGGCAGCAGGGTTTTTCACTCGCTGATGTGACGACGGCGGCGGGCGCGGGCGCATTAAAGCGGAAGCGGCCAGGTACGTTTTACAGTATGATATGTACCGCAAAATGGGTATTTATTCGCTGAGTATTGGAAAGTATTCTGACGTGAATTAATTCATCTTTGGCATTTTGTTATACTCTTTCATCACAATCATCAGCATTCATTGCTGATGGGAAAAGCGGTAACAAACGTATTATACAAGTGTTATTTTAGTTCAGAGGTTAGTCATGATTAAAAAAATCGGTGTACTGACAAGCGGCGGTGATTCACCAGGAATGAATGCGGCCATCCGGGGCGTCGTGCGGGCTGGTATTTCCGAATGTATAGAAATTTATGGAATTTATGACGGCTACCTAGGCCTGTTTCAGGATCGGATGGCGAAACTGGACCGCTATAGCGTCTCGGATATGATTAACTGTGGTGGTACCTTTCTCGGCTCCGCGCGTTTTCCGGAATTCCGAGAGGAAGGCACACGCGTTATCTCCATTGAAAATATGACTAAGCGTGGACTGGATGCACTAGTGGTGATAGGAGGCGACGGATCCTATATAGGCGCCAAGCGCCTGACTGAAATGGGTTTCCCTTGCATTGGTCTACCTGGTACGATTGATAATGACGTGGCGGGCACAGATTACACCATTGGTTACTTTACCGCGCTGGAAACTGTCGTTGAGGCCATTGACCGCCTGCGCGATACTTCTACGTCACATCAACGTATCTCCATCGTGGAAGTCATGGGGCGTTATTGCGGTGATTTGACCATGGCAGCAGCCATCGCAGGCGGCTGCGAATTCATTGTACTACCTGAAGTGGAATTCAAACCAGAAGACCTGGTCTACGAAATCAAGGCGGGTATTGCTAAAGGCAAAAAACACGCCATTGTCTCGATCACCGAACACATTTGTAATGTCGCCGAGCTGGCGCAATACATCGAAAAAGAAACGGGACGGGAAACCCGTGCCACGGTGCTAGGCCATATCCAGCGTGGTGGCAGTCCGGTGGCATATGATCGTATTTTGGCCTCGCGCATGGGCGCGTATTCCATCGAACTGTTGTTGCAGGGCTATGGTGGCCGCTGTGTCGGGGTGCAAAATGAACGGTTAGTGCATCACGATATCATCGACGCCATCGAAAATATGAAACGGCCCTTCCGCAGCGATATTCTGGAGACGGCGAAAAAACTCTTCTGATTTTGCCGGTTAGCTTGCCATCGCTGCTGATGGTAAGAGTATTGGCGCGCTTTGCGGCAGCCACCTCATGCTTTTAATCCACATTATTTTATATAGTTATAAAAAATATTTTTTATTCTTTTACCTGGCTATGTTTTTCTGCCACTTTCTCAGAAAACGTTTTCACGTCCAAAAAATTTCCAGAGGGAGTAAAAGAGTCCAAATGGTGTGCTAGTATATTACTTATATTCCTGTCAGGAAGTGTAATGGCTAAGAATGTACAGCTTCTGAATATTTCCTATGATCCTACCCACGAACTCTATCAGCAATACAATAAGGCAGTTAGCCAATACTGGCAGTAAAAACCGGCGATCATGTTACGGTGCGCCACCAGTGTCTCTCACGGCGGTTCAGGTAAAAAAGCGACTTTCGTTATCATGGCATTGAAGCGGATGTGGTCACGCTAGCGCTGGAGTTAGATGTAGACTCTATCGCCGAACGTGGACACATTGATAAAACTGGATTACCCGCTTGCCCAACAATTCTACGTCTTGCACACCAACCATCGTTTTCCTGGTGCGTAAAAGTAAACCTGAAACAGATTCATGATTGGCGCGATTTGATCAAAACTAGTATGTCGATTACCACTACCCCTAATCCGGAAACTTCTGGCAGCGCGCGCTGGAACTATTTAGCGGCCTGGGGGTTTTATGCGCTGCAATAGAATAATAACGATTAGGACAAAGCGCAGATGCTTGTGAAAGCGCTGTTTAAGAATGTAGAAGTGCTTGATTCCAGCGCTCGCGGCGCAACTAAAACCTTTGTTGAGCAGCGGCCAGGAGGATGTACTTATCGCTTTGGAAAATAGGGAATTATTGGAGATTAATGAACTGAACAGTAACAGTAAGGATTAGTTTGAGATCGTCACTCCAAGTGAATCGATTTTAGCCGAGCCGACAGTATCGGTGGTAGATAAAGTGGTAGATAAGCGCGGAACCCGGGATGTAGCCACGGCATACCTTAACCATCTCTATATTCAATCGAGGGGCAGCGTTTTGCGGCGCAAAAATATTATCGTCCGCCTGATGCGGCTGTAGTGAGGAAATACGCCAAGAGTTTCCGACGCTACAGCTGTTTACCCTGGCTGAAACCTTCGACGATTGGACCAAGGTCCAGAAGGAACATCTCTCCAACGGCGGCAGTTTCTATCAGATTAGTTCACGTCAAGGGCGGGAGGGCAAGCCGCCGTCCTAGAGCCATAAACCATCCAGGGCTGGTCATTCTCTGACCAGCCCTGGATTTTTCAGGATGACGGTGAAGAACTCCATCTTCTTGTATAAGGCTGTCAGTCCTGATTCGCTTGCACCGCAGCTTTAACGACCACGGCAAAGGCGTCAGCCTTCAGCGATGCACTGCCGACCAAGGCTCCATCAATATCCTTCTGGGTAAGTAGTTCAGCGGCATTATCGGCGTTGACCGAGCCGCCGTACTGGATAATGACCTGTTCCGCGATTGCCGCATCATGTTTAGCGATATGGTCGCGGATAAATTTATGCACTGCTTGCGCCTGCGCCGGAGTGGCAGATTTGCCGGTTCCGATGGCCCAGATGGGCTCATAGGCGATAACGGTATTCTCGAATGCTTTGGCACCGAGGCTGTTCAGTACCGCATCAATTTGATGAGCGCATACCGCTTCAGTTTGTCCGGCTTCGTTTTCCACTTTGCTTTCACCGATACACAATACCGGAATCAGACCCGCCTCTTTCAGCACGGCGAATTTTTCGGCGATAACGTCATCGCTTTCTTTATGATAGGTGCGGCGTTCGGAATGACCGATGATGATATATTTCGCGCCTATATCTTTGAGTATTTCGGCGGAAACTTCGCCGGTAAAGGCCCCAGAAAGATGGGTGTCGACGTTCTGCGCCCCCAGAGCGATTCGGCTGCCGCCCAAATAATGTTTCGCCAGGTCTAGATAGGCTATCGGCGGGGCAATGGCCACGTCGCAGCCGACAACGCTGCTAAGTTCGTTACGCAGAGCCGCGATCAGTTCGATGACTATGTGTTTATTGCCATTAAGTTTCCAGTTACCGATCACTAATGGATGTCGCATTGTTATTCCTCCATTCAGGGAATGCGAGAGATGAAAATGACTGTCATAGGGCAAATTTTGCCTGACTTTAGTATTAAAGAAGAAAAATACTAAGGTGGCTTTTTGTCATTTATCGTGCATGAATCAGGGCTCGACCAGCGCAAGTTTGGCGGGTTCGAACGACAAATGTCAGCCCTTTATCACCATTGTCCGCTACTACGTAGCTAGCGCAGTGTGCCCCATTGCTGTTGGAAAAAGCGTGAACCCTGCCCGCGACTTAGCAGATTTAACACCCGTGCCGTGCTCTGTTGTTCCACGCTTATCGCCGGTTCAAATTCGCGCAGTAGAGCTGCTATATAGGCGATAGCAGTCGCGCGAGCGGCCTTTTCGGTACCGTCTTCCACCGAGAGGTAGGTAAGCTGCAGCGTTTTGATCTTGCCGCTACCTTTCTCCAGCGCCGCGGAGGTATACAATGTTTTGTTAATCTTACTGGCGGCGTGGGTAAGATTCTCCGGTTCTCTCAGGCCCTCCAAACGCGCAGAATTAGCCAATGGGCAAAGTCGGATTATGGCTATTGTACCGTTCGTGGAATTTCGTCACCGTGGTATCAAAGTGGAAGCGCCGGCTAGCAAATACAGCGTGGTCGGTGTGTTGCCGGCGTGTTGCGCCACGGCGGGTATCGCTTCCCCGCAGGCGACGCCGATGCCTATCGCGCAAAGTATCTCCAGCAACCAGGCTCTACGGCGGTATTATGTGGCGCCCCTGGCTGTTCGGCGCAGAGAACGGCACTGCCATTACCAGTAATGCTCGCTGGTCATATGACCTGGTTTGTGCTTAAAATTTTTTAGCATGCTACGGCTGTCCTTTAACATCTTCTGCGTGTCTCGCACCATTTGCGGGTTGCCACACAGCATAACGTGGCTGTTTTCAGCTTCCAACCGCAGATCCACTGCTTCCTCTAGCGAACCATCGGCAATCAGGGTGGGGATGCGGCCGGTAAGCGATCCTGGAGCCTGTTCGCGGCTGACCACCGTTTGGACGCGCAACTTACCGTTATAGCGCTGCTGTAGCTCCAGTATTTGCGGCAGATAGCTAAGGTCCTGAGCAAAGCGCGCTGCATGCACCAGAACAATCTGCTGGAAGCGCTGAAGTCCCTCGCCCTGATCGAGAATCGATAGATAGGGACCTAGTCCGGTACCCGTCGCCAGCATCCACAGATTTTCACAGGAAGGAATCTCGTCCAGCACAAAGAATCCCGCTGCTTCTTTAGTCACCATCAGGGTGTCGCCGGGCGTAAGCGCATGCAGCGGCGGGCTGAGTTTACCCTCCGGCACAGTTACAAGGTAAAATTCCAGGTTGTCATTTCGCGGCGCATTAACGTAAGAATAGGCGCGCTGAATCTTTTCGCCGTTGATTTCCAGCCTTAGCTTGGCGAATTGTCCAGCGGTAAAGGGGTCGACTGGTGCATGCACGATCAGACTAAAAAGACTCTCTGTCCAGTGCTTCACCTGGACCACGTTACCCGTTACCCATTCAGTCATAGTGTTTAACTCCCTTAGTTCCTGCCAGATGTTTCCCGGTTAACATGCGTTTATCCGCTCTGTCACAGCGGCTGAGATTCGTGCTTCAGGCCGCACGCCGGAGACCACCGGTGCGGCCTGAAGCACGAATCTGCGAACTGACCATTATCAGCTAATTTCGTTAACGCATCTAGTCCATGGCGCGGCAAGCGTAAGTTACGATGCGCGTACAGAAAAATTTACCATCTGTCCACTGAACATTACAGCTTGAGCGCCGGAATATTTAAGATATTAATTGGACTTGTGGCCTAGATGTGGTACTTATGTCGGAAAATTAACCAATATTCTGTATATATCACTATTTAAAATAAATGTAGATAATTAATAATCTATATAAGTAATTATAATGCTATTGATTATTCTGGTGGCTGTTGGGCAGATGGCTCAGACTATTTACGTGCCTAACATTTCTATTATCGCCCGCGATTTGATGGTGCGCGAGAGAGCGATAC
>NZ_LECR01000082.1:7953-14051 GCF_001602625.1 Sodalis-like endosymbiont of Proechinophthirus fluctus | reverse complement strand
TCCGACCAGGTAGGACGAAGATCGGTCATCTTGAATGGTATGGCGATCTTTTTCCTGGGGACAAATGCTGGCCATGCTAAGTAAATGGCTATCGATAATGACATTCGCCTGCGGCATCCAGGGTATCGGAACCGGTGTCGGCGGCGTGATGGCACGGAAGTTGCCGCGCGACATCTGCGATAGTCTCCCCCCGCTGCGGCGGACCAACGGCCTCTCAATATGGGCATTTTGATTAGTCCGTTGCTGGCGCCGTTAATCGGCGGCGTGCTTGCCGAATAGCTGGGCTGGCGCGTGTGCTTCGCGTTTTTGCTGCTACTGAGCTACAGAGTCGTCAGTCTGCTGGTCTGGTTCCATCTACCAGAGACGCTTTCGATGCGGCGGCCAGCCAAGCAGCGGCCGAAGCCTTGGGTTTTGGTCACTATTGAGTGAAAAGGTGTTTAATCATTATCTATTAATGCTGGTCGGCGGATTAGCGGGGATTATCGCTTTCGAGGCTGGTAGCGGCGTTCTGTTAGGCAGAATGGGGCTACTGGCCGGCAGGTCAGCCTGTTATTTATCCTGCCGTTGCCGGGCAGGTTTCTTAGCGCCTGGTATGCGGAGCGCGCGGGCAGATCATTCAGCGCGCTGATGTGGCGGGCAGTGCTGAGCTTCCTGCTAGCAGAGATAATGATGTGGCTGCCGGGCTTGTTCGGTATCATGACCATCTGGACACTGCTGTTGCCTGCCGGCCTGTTCTTTTTCGGCGGCGGCATGCTGTTTCCGTTGGCCACACCACCGGCACGATGGAACCTTATCCCTATCTGGCCGGCACCGCAGGCACGTTGGTCGGTGGCCTGCAAAATATCGGTTCAGGCGTCGTTGCCGGCTTCTCCTCGCTTCTGCCGCAGCAAGGCCATTTCAGCCTGGGGATAATAACCTTCGCCATGGATATGCTAATTCTGCTGTGCTGGTTGCCGCTGTCGCAAACCATGTCTCGCCAGGGTTCGGAAATCGTCTAGGAACGCGTAGGTATATATCGCGGCTGTGGCCGGGCATTGGTTCAGTGGTCCATAATAATGAGGGGATGCAGCTAGGCATCCTTACGATCGAGATAGTGAATCGAGGTAATGCGACGAATGGTGCGGCTTTTTCCTCGGATAAGCAGCGTTTTTGTAGTGGCGATATTGCTTTTGCGTATGATAACCGTTCAGCAGGTATCTCCTATTGGTGATTCCGGTGGCGGAAAAAAACGATGTCATCGCTGTGGGTCATCTCTTCCATTCCAGCCACAGCACTCAATTTGCTATGATTCCCATTTTTCCGCGCAGTGAGCAAGCTCATCTGCGCTAATTCGGCAGTTCCCCTCTTTGCTGTCGATTTTCACCTTAATGCCGCGGAATCAGCTGGCCTTGCATATCCCCAGCCATAGCGCGTTGTTGTGGCGGAAATCACCACCTCTTCATGGCGGAAACACAGCCGGAGCCGAAAAAAATCAGTAATCCTATCCCGAGGAATTTGACGATGTATTGCCCTTTTATTATCGATGATGCTAATTGACTAATAAGCGGTTCCTGTGGCTGGAAAGTTGTCGAACTAAGCTGATACAACACTCTTATTGCTGATAAAATATGTAGTAATAACTTATATAGTAATAATGTGAATTTATCGTTAACGAGTAAAAAAGAGAAATATCGAACTCTGAATGTGTAAGCTATAATATCATAAAAATGCATTCATTCGCTTAAAATTTGGTTCTTTAATACCCATTTTATTACGCCAATAAGTACCTTTATTTTTTTATTAATTTTTCCTTATAAAGGAAAATTCACGCACATCCGTCATGCCGGAAGAAAGAAGCCGGCATGACGGATTCTTCCGTCGCTGGGCCGAAATTATGGCATGGAGATGGAGGCATAATGCCCTAATTGAGACAATGTGTATGGACACGAACAGGCAGGCTACTTACAATCCGGTATCAGTCACAGTAAAAGGCAGCGTCAAAATGCCTGGGCGGTCGGATTTTACGAGTTATACAATGGTGTGTAGTAACCAATGATCGAGACGCCTTGTGTCTTTAAGGGGAAACAAATGGTATTTGAAGTATTTCAGAAACTGGAAGCGAAAGTCCAGCAGGCGATTGATACTATCACGCTTCTACAGATGGAAATCGAGGAGCTAAAAGAAAAGAACACTAGCCTGAGCCAGGAAATTCAGGAAGCGCAGAGCAACCGTGAATCTTTGGTAAACGAAAACGAGCAGCTTAAGCAGGAGCAGCATGTGTGGCAAGAGCGTTTGCGCGGCCTGTTAAGTAAAATGGATGAGGTTTAAATTCCTCCAGGGATTGCCTGCTGGATCGGTGCGCGCATCGCCTTGTGCGTTCGGGCATCGGTACTACACATCACATCACGACCTGACGTATACCCAGCGGTGATCTCCACTGAGCCGTTTGCCGGCGTCGGGCGTTGTCCAAGAGATCTCTCCGCCAGGCCGACATAGCACGCCGGCTCTGCTATTGACAGCGTGCTCACGGCGCGCTCGTGGAGAGCCGTTAGCATTATTCTAAATCTAGCTCGTCTTTGGATAAGATGACCCTGGTATTGTCAACATAGAGATGATCACTAAAAAAGAAAGTGACGCCGCCAAAATTCACTCGGATATCGCATTCGTCAATGCTTTCACCGGCTGGGGTGGCGGCCATAGCCTGAATACACAGATCCAGCTCTTCCAGGTCGTTCACCTAGCGCACTGCGCCGTAAAATACGATCCCTTCCCATTCGTTCTGCACGGCCAGATTACCTAGTTCTGGCATCGATAAGCGCCCGTCGTACCGATCCGCTGCCGTTCACCAGCAGGACGTGGCCGTGGCCGTTTTCTTCCAGCAGCTCATAGAGAAAACTGTTATCCTCAAAACACTTCACGGTCGCGTTATTTGACTGCCGAAAGAAGTTCTGCCGCTAAAATTAGTGAAAAGAGGTTTAACAACATTCACATTTTCCTGATAGATATCACATAATTCTGAGGTATTCTATTTCATAGGATTTACGTCCGTTTTCCACTGGATTCGCAGGTATATCGCGTTCTCGGCAGAGTTACTAAAGTCATCAAAGGTGAACTTTACGCACGTCAGAAAAGCGCCGGCGTTTAATCTAACAGGCAAGCCCAGCACGAACAGAATATTCATGATCAACACGCATTCACGGTTTTCTCCAGCATCGGCCCGATACCGGACGGATCCGCTTCGTACGGGACACGTAACGCGCCTGCACATACAACGCCGGGACAGCGAGCAAAAACAGCCAACCGATTATGCAGCTCTAGCAGTGTAAAAATCGCCAGGCACAACACGGCGCTGGCCAGTAGGAAAACGTGATAATATCGCGCCTGTTGCGGTCCCAGGCGGTACCGCCAGGGTTTTTTTGCCGTTCTGACGATTGCTTTCGATATCGCGCAACTTATTAATACTCAACACCGCCGTGGCCAGCAAGCCGCAAGCAGTGACGGGTAATATCACTACGGCGTAGAAGGTGCCGATTTGCAGGTAGTATCTGCTGCCCACGCTCAGCCAACCAAAGAAAATTCAGCACTGACAGATTGCCGAGTCCCATGTAGCCGTAGGGGAGGATGCGACGGTATAGGTGACAGCAGTAATAATTGACAAGACGCCAAAACATAAAAGCAGAGCACGTCCGCCGCGGTGTTGCAGGCCACAAAAATCAATAGCGCAACCCGACAGCAGCGATAATGCCAATGCCAGCAGCAGCGCGAATTTCATCTGCTCGTGGGAAATCATCCCCAGTTATACACCGCGCAGGGGCCTAATCCGTTAGCGGTCGCGCTTGCCTTTCACCCCATTGCCGTAATCGTTGGCCAGATTAGAGAGAATTTGCAGTATGGAAGCGGTTAATAGCGCCAACAGCAAGGTATGTAGCCGCAGGCTGATCATCCAGGCTTTTGTCAGGCTGAGTGTGGCTATGTCGCTCACATAGTGCTCTTCTCTACGGTACGGTGACACGGGAGCGCCAAAAAAATGGGAGGCCTGAAACCCTCCCCCGTTGCGGATGTCGATTGCCCTGCGATGGGTTACAGAATAAAACGGCTCAAATCTTCATCAGATACTAACTCATCCAGGTGGCTGCGAACATAATCTGCATCAATAGAAATAGTTTTACCGTTCCACTCGCTAGCGTCATAGGAAATATCTTCCATTAAACGCTCCAGAACGGTGTGCAGACGGCGGGCGCCGATATTTTCGGTGCGCTCGTTTACCTGCCAGGCTGCCTCGGCGATACGCTTAATGCCATCTTCGGTGAAGGTGATACTCACCCCTTCCGTCGCCATCAGGGCGATATATTGGGTAGTGAGAGAAGCGCTCGGCTCGGTCAGGATGCGTTCAAAATCCTCGGTGGTCAGGGCTTCCAGCTCGACACGGATCGGCAAGCGCCCCTGCAGCTCGGGAATGAGATCCGATGGGCTGGAAACCTGGAACGCGCCGGAAGTGATAAACAGTATATGGTCCGTCTTCACCATTCCGTGCTTGGTAGAAACGGTACAGCCTTCCACCAGCGGCAGTAGATCCCTCTGTACGCCTTCCCGGGAAACGTCTGGTCCAGACACCTCGCCGCGTTTGCAGATTTTATCGATCTCGTCGATAAATACGATGCCATGCTGCTCCACCGCCTCGATCGCT
The DNA here is from genome assembly GCF_001602625.1 of Sodalis-like endosymbiont of Proechinophthirus fluctus. Taxonomy (GTDB): domain Bacteria; phylum Pseudomonadota; class Gammaproteobacteria; order Enterobacterales; family Enterobacteriaceae. Next base: position 9,385 of record NZ_LECR01000082.1, on the reverse strand, counting down.
TTTTCTTTCAGCTCTTCTGGGTTAACTAGCTTGGACGCTTCTTCTTCTACCAGAAGCTTCAGGGCCTCTTTGATCTTTATCTTGCGCGGCTTCTGCTTCTGGCCGGCCAGATTTTTGAACATCGATTGCAGCTGGTTGGTCATTTCCTCCATGCCGGGAGGGGCCATAATTTCCACCCCTATCGACGCTGCAACGAGATTGATTTCAATCTCCTTATCATCCAACTGACCTTCACGCAATTTTTTGCGAAAATTCTGGCGCGTGCTGGAGGGCGGCCCACCACAGCTCTCCTCCGGCTGTCCCCAGTTATTCTTAGCTGGCGGGATCAAGGCGTCAAGCACCCGTTCTTCCGCCAGTTCTTCTGCTCGTAAACGGTTTTGTTCAATAGACTGCAGCCGTACCATTTTGATAGACGTGTCAGTCAAATCACGGACGATGGAATCCACTTCTTTACCGACATAGCCGACTTCGGTGAATTTGGTGGCCTCGACTTTAATGAACGGCGCGCCGGCTAGTTTTGCAAGGCGACGGGCGATTTCCGTCTTACCGACGCCTGTGGGGCCAATCATCAGAATATTTTTCGGTGTCACCTCATGGCGTAATGCTTCGTCCAGTTGCATTCGGCGCCAGCGGTTACGCAACGCGATGGCTACAGCTCGCTTGGCGTTGTGCTGGCCTACAATATGACTATCGAGTTCACTGACGATTTCCCGTGGGGTCATTTCAGACATTTTCAGGATCCTTACGCTTTGAACGTTAATTCTTCAATGGCTTGGAAATGGTTAGTGTAGATGCAGATATCACCGGCAATACCTAACGCTTTTTCGACGATCTCGCGTGCGCCGAAATCGGTATTTTCCAACAGCGCGCGCGCTGCAGATTGGGCATACGGGCCGCCAGATCCGATAGTAATCAGATCGTTTTCCGGCTGAATAATATCGCCATTCCCGGTAATGATGAGCGAGGCGTTTTCATCGGCCACTGCTAGCAAAGCTTCCAGACGGCGCAGCATGCGGTCTGTGCGCCAGTCTTTGGCTAATTCAACGGCAGCTTTGACCAGATGCCCCTGGTGCACTTCCAATTTACGTTCAAACAGCTCAAATAGGGTGAAAGCGTCCGCGGTGCCGCCGGCGAATCCTGCGATAACTTTTTCATTATATAGGCGACGTACTTTTCGCACGTTACCTTTCATGATGGTATTACCCAGAGTAGCCTGTCCATCACCACCGATGACGACATGCCCATTGCGGCGTACGCTTACGATTGTTGTCACGAGCAACCCCTTGGAATGGAAGTAGTGAGCACCCCGCAAAGAATGAGGGGCGAGGATAACTGTTAAATGGGGCGGGAATACGGGTTTTCAACCCCCGGCGGCAACGGGGATGCAATTTGATACTCCAGCGGCGTGTACGTTCTGCAAGATTTTATCGGC
>NZ_LECR01000082.1:4630-7909 GCF_001602625.1 Sodalis-like endosymbiont of Proechinophthirus fluctus | reverse complement strand
CGCGATTCCAGCCGCCGCCGGTGATAATGCGGCTTTCGATGCCGGTGAAGGCCAGTTGGGCACGTACCGACTCCGCCTGATCTATAGCTTTGAACGAACCACATTGGACCAGCCAGCGCTGCGGCTTCTCTTTCGGCGACTCTTTCACCGCACCTGATTCGGCACTCTTCTGAACCGGCTGAATAGGCGCCGACGCGGGCGTTTGACGCGTAGCCTGCACAGGTTGCTGACTAAACGGATTGTGCGGTGTTTGGGTGGTCGGACGGGTTTGGGCCATGCCCGCTGCGGGTGCTTTGCTCTGATCGTTATAGGGCACTTCGTTCAAATGCGTGGACTCACGGCGCATATCCGCCTGAATCTGTTCTAACAATTTACGCTCTTCATCGGTCAGCTGCGCAGACGAGTGTACCTCTCTATCTGCGGTTGGCTCGGTGGAAGATTGTACCCCGATCTGACGATTTTCCAGTTCCTTAATATAACGCCAACGTTCTTCCGGCTTGGGTGGTAACCAGCTGCCGGCGTTCTTTCCGCGATTCGGCATAATCACCGCTTCATCAGATTTTTTATGCGTGATGAAATAGAGACCGGCAATAAACGTAATCAATGCGGCGGCCGCTAGTGCGATCATCGTTTTGGACGTGCCGGAGGAAGAACGTTTCTTTTTACGGTTGGTCATTTTACGCCTCGTGTCCGAGGACTTGCCACGGCCTACATAGTCTCTTTGTGCCACTATCGTTTCGCTAAATTTGAGATAATCATCAGGCCGTCATGTTACTGAAAGTAATAATATTTGACCAGCGTCAGTATTCCGAAATGCGTGTCAGTGATGTATCTGGAGCAGCGCGCTTGGGACTCGCGGATGACGAATTCACTGTCGAGCATCAAGGATACTGCCGCCCTTATCGCATGTTGTCTGAGTTGGCGCAAGAGTAATAGCCAAGAGTAACAGCACTGCTTCGTGTTCTATGCAATAGTTGTGGCGCCACCTTCATGAGCGGCGGGCAACAGCAGGCTGCCGCCGTTAAATTGCTAAATCCGGTCAGGGATAATTCTTCCGGTACCTTGAGGCCGAGCAGTTTCGCCAGCGCCCCTAGCGCTATCATATCGCTATAGCAAAAGATATCTGTAGGTGGATGTGGTATTTAAATCAATATTGTTAATTAATTTTTTCGGTCTAGTAATTTAGCAGGCCTTGAAAAACACGCTGTTCCCGCGGCGTGATGTCGTACGCCGCAGCGCATGACAATACCCCTCCAGACGCAGCAATCGGCATACCAGTAACTGGGCCGGACCGCTGATACGATGCAGCAATGGCCCAGTCAATATAGAGATAATCCACTGAGCGCTAGGCCTCGGCCAAATTATCAGTATATATCGTCGGCAGCGCAGGCGTCTTTCTGCGTCGGCGCAAGGCGACACGGCAAGCAGTAGCCAAAAAACCTTGCGCGACGGTGGTTTCCTGGATTGAATGTCGTAAGCATCGCTGAGATACGGATCTCCGCTATCGTGCACCAACGCCAGAAGCATAGCACTCTCGTCGCGTTTTATCAGGCGGTCGCGCGAGTAGCGGTGCATAACCGATGCTGCACACGCCACATCTCGCATTGTCGTGGTGTAGGCGCGGATCCTTTTCTGCTCTACACATTACTCCTGGGGGCACCCTGGCCCTATTCATCCTCAACGACCTCACTTTATATCAGATCCCACGTCGGCGAGCAGGGGTCAATTTCACGCTAATTTTTAACGCTATTGCCGAAGCGTGATCGCAAAACCCGTAGCGTCAGCTGTCGATGGGATCTACATCCAGCGACCATTTGACCTTGCGCGACTGGGACAGGGTACCTATTAGCGGTAAACTGGCGCCGACCAGGCGTTGCAATTGCGGACGCGAGTGGTGCGACAAGAGCAACTGCCAGCGAAAACGTCCGCCGCGCTTGGGTGTCAGCGCGGGGATCGGCCCCATGAGCCACAGAGCGTTATCTCGCAGCGGGCTGGCATCTAGCAGCTGGCGTAATTGATCAAGGAACAGGCCCGCCTGGCGGTTGTCGTGATCATCCGCGCGAAACAGGATATGGCTGGTAAAGGGAGGTAGGCCCGCCTGGCGGCGTTCTTCTAGCGTTTGATTGGCGAAATCCATATAACCGCGATGCAGTAACGTTTGCAGCAGGGGATGCTCGGGATGGTGGGTTTGCAGTAAAACCTCTCCTTGTTTGCCAGCGCGGCCAGCGCGGCCAGCAACCTGGGTATAAAGCTGGGCGAAACGTTCGGTGGCGCGGAAATCGCCAGAGAACAGAGCGCCGTCTACATCCAGCAGCGATACCAGTGTAACATCCGGAAAATGGTGGCCTTTGGCCAGCATTTGGGTGCCTATTAAAATGCGTGCGCCGCTGCGCTGCACCTGGGTGAGATAGTCCTCAAGAGCGCCTTTGCGGGCTGTGGTGTCGCGATCGATACGAGTTACCGGCACGTCTGGAAACAGCTGCTTTAGCACTGCCTCCAGCTGTTCAGTGCCTAACCCGGCCGCGACCAATTGGGTTGAGCCGCACTGTGCGCATTGATGCGGCAGCGGGCGTTGGTTTTCGCATTGGTGGCAGCGCAATTGGCGCTGATTCTGATGCAGCGTGTAGTAGTGATCGCAGCGTTGACATTCGGCTATCCAGCCGCACTCATGGCACAGAAGCGCCGGCGCGAAGCCGCGCCGGTTAAGAAACAGCATGACCTGATTGTCGGCTTGCAGATGCGCGCGCACTTTATACAGCAGCGGCGTCGAGAGGCCATGGGTCAGTGACAGCCCCTTTATGTCCAGCAAATACTGGCTTCCCGGCCGGGCGCTGCCGGCACGCTTGGCCAAGGTAAGCTGGCGGTATTTTTTCTGCTGCACATTATAAAGGGTTTCGAGAGCCGGCGTGGCGGTGCCGAGCACTACCGGTATATTTTCCTCCCGCGCGCGAAATACCGCCAGGTCGCGGGCGTGATAGCGCCAGCCTTCGTGCTGCTTATAAGAAATATCGTGCTCCTCATCGATGAAAATAATCCCCAACCGGGCGAACGGGGTGAATAACGCCGACCGAGTTCCGATGACGATAGCGCATCCGCCGCATCGCGCTTTAAGCCAGACCGCAAGGCGTTCGCTGTCGTTGAGCCCCGAATGCAGGACCTCTACCGGCGCATTGAAGCGCTCGCGAAAGCGGGCGATCGTTTGTGGTGTCAGACCAATTTCCGGTACTAACACCAGTGCCTGCTGCCCTTTGGCCAGAATATTCTCCAGCACCGTCAGAT
>NZ_LECR01000082.1:4196-4484 GCF_001602625.1 Sodalis-like endosymbiont of Proechinophthirus fluctus | reverse complement strand
CCGCCAGTCGCATGCATCCACCTCCTGGGGCCGCAGATCGCATAATCCTTTGGCACGCAGTGCATGCAGCGCCGGGCCGGAAAGTAGCAGCTTGCCCACCTGGTGGCGATAGACTGGCCCGCGCAGCAGCGCCGACAACGCCTGTTGCTGTTTTGGCGCCCGCTTTAGGCTATCGGGCAGCGTACTATGCCCTTGTTCCGTGGCGAACCACTGCCATAGTGGCGCCATATCAGCAGGCTTTCCCTGACGGAGCAGGATCGGCAAGGCGTGGAACAGAACTTCTCCGGC
>NZ_LECR01000082.1:0-4116 GCF_001602625.1 Sodalis-like endosymbiont of Proechinophthirus fluctus | reverse complement strand
CGCTAATAGGCTTTAACTTATCCAGGGCTACGCCGCTGTGCTCGCGGATAGCGGTGACGATACCAATAGTCTGACGTTGGCCAAACGGAACACGCACCCGACCCCCAACCACCGGCGCGCCGTTAGCGGGTAAAAGGTAATCAAAGGTCCGAGCCAGTGGCACCGGTAATGCGACGTTTACAACGGGCATGCATTCATCCTGGGTGTCAAAAAAGCGCTAATAGTGTACACTGTGTTGACTTTGATGTACGGATTATGTTTGCAAAGATTGATAGCATTCTTTAATGACTCACCGCCTTTGATGTCGTTCTGCATCAAAGATATAAACTCCATTCGCGTGGTGTCTGGCTAAAGAGACCGGATAGCGACGCGGCTTTATGAAGAGGTTTTCCATGCAAAAAGATATCCACCCGAAATACGTAGAAATTACTGCAACCTGTTCATGCGGTAATGTCATCGAGACCCGCTCTACCCTGGGCCACGACCTGAATCTGGACGTATGCGGCGCTTGCCATCCGTTTTATACTGGTAAACAACGTGTTGTTGATACTAGCGGTCGTGTTGATCGCTTCAACAAGCGTTTCAGCATTCCGGTCGGCAAAAAATAATTGTCCCTACTAAAAGAAAAAAAGGCGCCTCGGGCGCCTTTTTTATAATCATCTTAACGTTTAGATAAATTGTGTTATTGGTCTTTTCTTGGTTTAGCCACTACTTTGAATCGCGATACAATTTTCATTGTTTTTTGGCTAAAAAAACCGATATTGGGATTTTCTCGCGCCCGGCGAAAGAGTAACTCTATCCTTTCATATTAAATCCGTCGCATTTTTCATAGCGATAAATCATTGCTGACTAATAAGGCCTATCCTGAAGTCTATCTACTCCATATTGATACTCGATGGTTAATTCCTTAATAAGTGCGCGGATAAATAAGGAGTTTACCTTATTACTGTAGCTCTAAAATCGTCTGCACTTATTACATTATAATATCGGTGTAAATATAATTATTAAAAATAATAAGGCACTGATAAATTTAATTATCTGCGATGTGGTAACTTAATTTATCCTGTGTTGATAAATACTAAATACTAAATACTAAATACTATAACAAATTTAATCTAAAAAGATTAATTTTTAACTAAAAACTTCGCATGGAGATAAAAGAAAAATAAATAGCTAAAATCAATTTATTATCATATTGAAGGATCATGAATAAAACATTCTATGTGATTCTTATATTCTTGAATTTATAGTAATATTCCTATATTCTCCCAGTCATCTCAATACACAATTTATATATAGGTTAGTGTAATTGCAATTAATACGTCTATCAAAAAAATACCTTGAAATTTGATTTTTCTGAGGCATTAGATCATCTCTTTCCGTGAATGATACTATAACTACGTCAGGTATTTTCCAGCATATATTGGATATTTTGAAATTTATCGGCATATGTCAAGAAAGGGAAAATATGTACACGATAATTATGGATAGAATGGCCGAAGATTTCGGATGGCACAAATATTACTCAGCCTAAGGATATCACCTTACATGATGTCATGTGGTGTGAAGTCTCATTCAAACTTCCGATGATTGGTAGCGATGAAACAAAAGTGACGGTGGAAGTACGAGAAGGCAGTCATTTGATTTATCATAACATTGATATCCAGGCATACCATAAAGTATGCCTGGAATTATTGCTCAGAAAAGAGTTACAGCTTGCCCAAGATCCAATTATTTTGACTGAAAAAGGTAAGGAACCTTACCGACGTTAATCTAGCACAGGATAATATGGTCGGTATTGACCGATCCGGTGCTGAATTGGTCAGCGATAATTTGACATAGGCTAATTTTTTCGAGTCCGGATGAACGATGCCTACCTGACCCAGATCGATTTATCTTATGTTAACCTAGTCTAGGCGAATTTTACCAGTGCAGAACTTATCGATGCCGATTTGACCTTCGATAAACTGAATTGTAGTTATTTGACGGACGCGGATTTTACCGGCGTCAATTTGATCTTTGCTAACTTAAGTCAAGTAGATATTAAATATGTTAACCTTAGCAAAGAAAAATTCCCGTCGCTAAAATATAGACAAATAATGTCTACATACATTATAAATAATGTAATCAAAGATCTTAACGTTGCTCGTTGAGAGTTTTATGATCGCGTCAAACGTGACTTTTCTCATCCCCTTGAGCATGAATAAAATCTTTATCGTATTAGATACTTCTTTTGGCAGAATGTAAATGTTATAACTTTAACTGTGTATGAAAAACAGGTAATAGGTTTTCATCTCTATCATTCTCTCCATTTGATGTGTAAATAACTTTATAGAGGATATTGATTGAAATTGTTAGTATTAACAGCCTTCGTTATAATTTGTATATGAAATCGATAGATGATTGACATATAGCGTTGCGAATTATAGACAATTCTGGTGCAGCAGAGACAAGTCTTATCACGAGTATAAAGCGAGGTAGACAATGTTTCAAAAATTATTGGCCGCTGCACGGTGCTTCACAAGCCACGGTAAAAAATATATTATCGATAATAGAGAACGATTATCGCTCCCTATTGCATCTCTCTCCGTGAGATGTGCTAAAGATTTTCCCATGGATCACGTTGTTCTCTTTCGTTGACTATTTACCTGTTATCTTAAAACAGTCAGCTAGATCATCGGTTGTCCAACTGGAGATAATATAAACCGGTTAGTCAGGCAACAGCGGTAAGCCGTCGTCAGTTTGAATGCCGCCCGGCAAGGTTAGAAAATTTTAATGAGAACATGTCATAGGACAGTAGAGGATATATGCATAAAAAAGAAGATAGCGATAGAGCAACCCCACGAGTATACGCTTGCTGAGTGAGTTGGTACACACAGCCCAGAGACTTTGATATTCCTCAGTCAAATTGACTATGCCTCAGCACAGCTAGAGCTGATGCTGCGGGTCATGGGCAGCAGACAGGACCAAGATAAAGTCCGTCCTGATTTGAGGCACCCGCTTGGCGTACGCGGGTGGTAAGTAAAGAGTAGCGTATTGATTAGCGCCTAATCAGGCACTCTACCCGCTGTGTATGGGAGAGGTAAAGGCACCAATGACCTTCGTTGATGCCGGTTAACTCTCGGCGGTGGTCCTGGTCATGTGCTTCATGAGCGCCGTGGTAGGTTTACTCGCTGTTAATATTCCCAAATTTCGGGGTCGATCCCCATCTTGCGCATCATATCTTTCGCCGCTTCTGGGATTTCGTCTTTTCGCTCTTTACGTAGATCGTGGTCGTCCGGTAGCGGTTGGCCAGTAAAAGCGTGCAAAAACGCTTCACACAGCAGCTCACTGTTGGTGGCATGGCGCAGGTTGTTAACCTGGCGCCGGGTTCTTTCGTCGGTCAAAATCCTAAGAACTTTCAGTGGAATGGATACCGTTATCTTTTTGACCTGCTTGCTTTTTTTACCATGTTCAGCATAAGGGCTGACATATTCACCTTTCCATTCCGTCATGGGATACCTTAATGTCTCAACGAATGAATATAAATTGTAAAAAGTTCGATAATTATCCCGTATATACGGGAAACGCTTTACTTAATGCCGGCTAAATTTTCTTTTTATCACCATTCCCTATTGTTTCGCACTCGACCCCGCCTTTCGCTTGCGTTACAACATATGAAATGGATTTTAACTGTTTAATTCAGCATAATTTTAGCGGTTATTGTTGCTGTGCTCAATATATACGTAAAGAAGTTTAGATGTCTAGATTTATTGACGTCTATCTTTGCGCAGTTTACTCTATCACTTCACTTTTAGCATTTGTCAGGATGTGACACTATGACGCGCAAGCAGGCTACTATCGCAGTTCGCAGCGGGCTGAATAACGACGAGCAATTCGGTTGTGTTCGTCTCACTAATTACCCCTTGGGCACCAATAATTTTACCGACTTCAACCAGTGGCTCGCCCACGACTACTCCTGCTGCGGTGACCCGACTCGCGATCGCGATGTGGTGCAGCTGGCGCTGGCGGAACTGGAGGGCGGTACAGGAGCGGTAATGACCAGCAGTGGATTTGGTATGCACGGTTTTTCTCAAACTCGGTGATCTGCTGGTGGGGGCGGCCCCATGACTACTA
>NZ_LECR01000064.1:4702-7970 GCF_001602625.1 Sodalis-like endosymbiont of Proechinophthirus fluctus | reverse complement strand
AAACGTCGCCATCTCAAGGACGCCGAGGCGCTGTATAGTCAGTTGCGCGTGGATATGGCGGCCATCCTTGCTAATGTCGAGCGGCCGCTAGAGGTCACGGGCAAGGACCCGTTCGTTATCCTGATGGTCGGTGTTAACGGCGTGGGGAAAACTACCACCATCGGCAAACTCGCCTGGCAATATCAGATTGAAGGCAAAAGCGTCATGCTGGCCGCAGGGGATACCTTTCGCGCCGCGGCGGTGGAGCAGCTTCAGGTATGGGGCGAACGCAACCGTATCCCGGTGGTAGCGCAACAGATCGGCACTGATTCCGCGTCGGTCATCTTCAGCGCAATCCAGGCGGCCAATGCGCGCGGTATTGATGTGCTGATAGCAGATACCGCGGGGCGACTGCAGAATAGAGCGCACCTGATGGACGAGCTGAAGAAAATCGTTCGGGTAATGAAAAAGCTGGACGTTGATGCTCCCCATGAGGTTATGCTGACCCTCGACGCCAGTACCGGGCAGAATGCTGTCAACCAGGCTAACTTATTTAATGACGCGGTAGGACTAACCGGCATCGCGTTGACAAAACTGGACGGCACCGCCAAAGGTGGTGTCATTTTTGCCGTGGCGGACCGATTCAGCATCCCGATTCGCTATATTGGTGTCGGGGAGGGTATTGAGGATTTGCGGCCCTTTAAAGCCGATGATTTTATTGAGGCACTTTTTGCTCGAGAGGATTAAAAAGGATGATTCGCTTTGAACAAGTCAGCAGAGCCTATGTTGCTGGATGATAGGCTCTGCAAGGCGTGGATTTCTACCTCCGTCCGGCTGAGATGGCGTTTTTGACCTGCCATTCCGGGGAGGAGAAAGAAAAGTACCCCCTACTGAAACTGATATTCGGCATTGAGTGCCTCCCTAGCGCGGGCCAAATTTTATTTGGCGGTCACGATGATGGCAGCTGGCTGAAAAACAGCGAAATCCCGTTTCTGTGCAGTCAGATCGAGATGATCTTCCAGGATCATCATCTGCTCATGGATAGGACCGTTTATGATAATGTGGAGATGCCGCTGGTAATCTCCGACCCCGGCCTGGAGGATAATCCGCTGACGGGTCCTTGGCGGCGCTGGATAAAGTCGGCCTGCTGGACAAAGCAGGCAATTTCCCAGTGCAATTATCAAGGGGAAACAGCAGTGTATCCGGCAACTACCCGCGCCGTAGTCAACAAGCTGGCGGTGTTTCTGGCGGAGCAAGACGACAGGCAACTTGGATAATGCGGCTGTCATGAGGCATGTTGCGTTTGTTTAAATAAATTTAACCTAGTCGGCGTGATGATGATGACGCCGACCCATGATTCCGGGCTGATAGCGCGCCGGAATTGCTATATCTTTACGCTTAATCAGGGATGCATTTCCGGGGCGTCCGTGGCGAATAAATTCGGCCAGTGCGTGCGGACATTCCGACTAAAGTATCGTGCATACAAACGGCGGGAGAGGCGAAAGCGGCGAAATAAAAGGCGCCGCGCGGTGGCTCGAATCAGCTGTCGCTTGCCTGGCTGGATATGCTGGCGTCAGCTGCTAGATACACTGTTAGCTGTGATGGTGATTGCTATTTCGTTGACGTTGCCCATTTTATGTTATTTGGCATGGAAAAACGTTAGCCAGGCGACGGAGCAGTGGTATCCAACGCTTGTAGATGGCGGTGTACCCGGAAAGTGCTGGATGACGATGCGGCTATGAAGGTGATTGGCATACTCAAGCAGGGGAAGGTGTCGCCAAGGTCAATTGTCTTTCGGGCAAAGAGCTGATGGACATTCTGGAGGAAAATCTGCTGTAGGCGGCGGCTACTTCGCGCCCAAAGTCAATTTCCAGACGCCGACACGCTTAAGACTCTGCGTGACCGTATCTCCTCCACCCAGGTCGCGGATGGAAGTGCGCATAGACGACAGCTGGTTCGTCCGTCTGCCGCCGTTAGCTGGCAAGGTCTCTGCCATAATATTTATAATTTTTATTATAAATGTTTTATTTGTTATCGGCAACAGCATTCGTTTGGGCATTTTCAGCCGGTGCGAGATCATTAACGCTATGAGATTAATCGGCGCTATCTATGGGTTTACTCTGTGTCCGTTTTAAACAGTGGGCGGCGTGGTGCTGTCACTGATGCTATCCAGCTTGTTGGACTGGCAGATCGAATTGGTAGTGGCGAATGTGGCGGCGTTTGGCACAACGTTCATGCCGCACGGTTTGAGTTAGGATGAAGCTATTCTCTTGCTGCTGATTTTTGCTGCTGATTTCTTCCATAACTGGCCGGCTTGTGACTTGGCTGGCGATGGTACAACATTTAAGCTAGTTTTTACACCTGACTGAGTAAAAAATTTTTGGTATGATGAGGATCCGGATGAAGATCACAGTTGCTGAATTCACCGACGGAATTGCGATCTTATTATCAGCCGTTCAATGATGGGGCATCACGTCTTAGTGCAGGCTTTTTGAAAAACGGCATCCTAGTTTCTAGCGAGAGGTCATGAATGATCGACGAAGATATGCAAGTTTTAGCCTATATTCCCCAGGGCAGCCTGGAAGCCTATGTGAGGGCCGCTAATGCCTATCCAATGCTGACGGCGGAGGAGGAGCGGACGCTTGCTGAGCGGCTGCATTACCAGGGAGATTTGGAAGCGGCCAAACAGCTGATCCTGTCTCACCTGCGCTTTGTTGTTCATATTGCGCGTAACTATTCTGGTTATGGTCTGCCTCAGGCTGACCTGATCCAGGAAGGCAATATCGGCCTTATGAAAGCCGTCCGCCGTTTTAATCCGGAAGTAGGTGTGCGGCTGGTGTCGTTTGCGGTCCATTGGATTAAGGCAGAAATTCATGAGTACGTGCTGCGCAACTGGCGTATTGTGAAAGTGGCAACCACCAAGGCGCAGCGCAAGCTGTTCTTTAACCTGCGTAAAACCAAGCAGCGCCTGGGCTGGTTCAATCAGGACGAAGTAGAAATGGTGGCCAAGGAGTTGGGCGTGACTAGCAACGATGTCCGTGAGATGGAATCCCGCATGGTCGCAAAGGATATGACCTTCGATCCCGCGCCGGAAGATGATGCTCGAGAAGGACGGCCTATGGCGCCCATGCTCTACCTGCAGGACAAATCATCCGATTTCGCTGATGGCATCGAGGAGGATAACTGGGACGATCACGCCGCTGACAAGCTGAGCACCGCGCTGGAAGGTCTCGATGAGCGCAGCCAGGACATTATCCGCGCGCGCTGGCTGGATGACGATAACAAAAGC
>NZ_LECR01000064.1:0-4692 GCF_001602625.1 Sodalis-like endosymbiont of Proechinophthirus fluctus | reverse complement strand
GGAGCTAGCCGATCGGTATGGAGTTTCAGCGGAGCGCGTGCGCCAGCTTGAAAAAAATGCCATGAGGAAAATACGTTTGGCGATTGAGGCCTGACGACAAATACGGCGATTTCTCCCGCCGAGCGCGTAGCGCGACGTGCGCATCGCCTTCAGACATATGCGACGCTCACAGAAGTTGAATTTTTGAGCGATGGAGCACCACCATCCTCGCCGCGCCGGCTAACATGGGGGGCGGCGAGGATGGTGGTGCTTCTTGCACGGAGTTTAATAGCCAGACAAACTGGCGCTGCTGGCAGCAAAAGGGGCCCCTGCAGTCATGGAAATGGGTATAGTATAGACCGGTATTTCAGTGTCCAGCGGTCGACTGCAGCTGATCGTTAGCACTGATGCCAGTCGTCGGGCTATTCGTAGAAGCTGCAGAAGGTCATAAATTTCCCCGTCAGGCCGGAATTCTCCAGCAGTTGTTGATTGCTAAGTCACTAACAAATAGATGAAACCCGGCATCTAGCACCGGGTTTCATCCAGTAAATAAAAGGCTAACGTAGCCCCCACTAGCCCGCCCATAATCCCAGGTGGCATCTATCTCCACCCGTGCCGCCGTCAGCAGCCGATCGTTGAACCACGCGACGAACAACACGTTGGAGTTGGTAAGCCGGTGTTATATAGAGCGTCGACGTCTGCGGCAGGCTGAGTCTTTTTCAGATCAAGCTTATCCGTGGGCTTAGTAACGTCATCCATTTAATAGTCAGTTTAATGGGTTCCTTACAGCCATTACCGTTATCCTGATTCGCTTAGAGAGGTGAAGGCATCGTCAAGTATAGAGCACTTACCGTATTTTACCGCGCGATACCCTGCCTATGACGCCTTCGGCATCATTAATCCTCCATGCGACGTTATTTTTCTGTTATCTTCGCATGTTATGTTATAGGACGTTAATGACTTCAGGTTTCAAGAGAACAGCATGGTAAACGCCCTTTGTTGTCCGCACCGCACCGTGCTTATGTTGATCGCCAGTCAAAACGCCTAGGCAGTGTCGGAAATTCCGTTCTGGCAATACTATCGAAGGTAAACTAGGAAAATAGGAAAAGAGGTAGAGATCCTGGCGACCCGTAACCAGACGCACCTGGATTATCGCCTAGTGCCGGTTTATAAGGGTATTTACCCACAAGAGCTGGCTGCTAGCATCGCCCGCTTGGCGCACCGGCAATGCGTTCGCCATTCTGTAAGTGTATGAGGTGGGCTCCGCCAAAAGGATGACTAGCTACGCCATCAAACCGGTTTATTATGTGTTCAGTGGCGCCGGCATTAATATTAATAATGACAGCCTTTGTGCTGACGATGGCGCTAGGCTACTATAGCGACAGTAAAACCGGCCATCTGATCTCCCAGCCGTTCAACAGCTCCACGCCGGTGCTGTATTACAATAAAGACTCCTTTAAATGAGCAGGGCTTTTGACCCCTGGCAGCCGCCACAAATCTGGCAGAAAATGACGACGGACACAGTAAAATTCCGCGGAGCCGGCCTGACCTATAGTTATACCAACAGCTGCTATCATGGCCAGATCCAAATTGAAAACTTCAGCGCTTGGCACAACATATCGGTTGCGACCCAGGATAATGGTTTTGTTAGCACCGATACCCGGCTGGTGTTAAACGGTCTGCTACAGGTCAAACACATCTCCAGCTGCTGTCGGATGTACTCAAGAACGGTAGCGCCTGCTATTTCAGCGGCGATGACGCCTATATGGCAAAATTTTATGGCGGCGACTGCGGTATGGCTACTGGCTTCTAGGGCTCGCTATCGACCGTGCGGCAATACGCCAAATTCAATTATGGCATTGGCATGATGCCTTATGACGTCGATGTGAAGAGAGTGCCGCTAGACGCGACGATTGACGTCAGCTGTGGGTTATGTGGCCGGCAAGAGCCTGGAAACCTATCATGGCGTAGCACAATTCCCATATTTCCTAGCCGAGCCAGAAAAATCGTCGCCGAATGGCATCAGCAAACTGGTTATCTACCAGTGACCACCACCGGTTATATACTGAGCAAGTAACATGGCTACTACAATCATAACATCGGCGCTGATATCGCCATCCGCCAAATGTTGAACAAACCGCCGCTGACATTCACCAAAAAGGACGCGCCTGGGCAATATATGCCGCAAATCCGCACCATAAGTCAATGAGAGGCTGGAGCGCGTTTGGAGCGGTAAGGCGCTATCCCTAAGAAGGCCATGGATAACACGGTAGTACGCGGTGATCAATTGCTGAGCCGTTTTGAACAATCCAAACATTAAATACTAGCCGCCAGAACCATTGCTGCGTTGGCGTGACGACGCCAAACGATGGGCATGATGACCGCTAGCCATCGCGGCTTTAGCGGCCCCGCGCATTGCCCTGGCTTGCTGGTTTTGCCGCAGTTGGCAGTGGCAGAAATATTTTTTCTTTAGCCGGCCGGTAAGGCGATGTGGTATCCTCTACAGTATGTCGAATCGTTCGGTCTAGTCGGATGGGCTTACACATCTGGACGATTTCTACCGCTTGTTTGCAGATCCTGGCTGTCTGGCGTTCTTTGGTACCACGCTATAGTTTAATGTGGCCGTTGACGGCTTGTGTGTTGTTATTAGCGTCGCTGTTTGCTGCGCTGGTCGATTACGTGTTATGCGCGTTGTGCGCTAAAAGGTTTTACCAAACGCTGCTGCTTCCCTACGCGGTTGCACTGGTCGTAGCAGTGGTACTAGTTTTCTATTTAGCCCCGGTTCCAGGCTTATTAGTCATTGGCTGAACGATCTAAGCTACTAGTAGAATGATGCACCAATGCCGGACAGGCGATGTTGTTAATAATTTCGTGGCGGTTATCACAGTGAAGCAGATAAGCTGTAACTTACTATTTTTCTTTTTAGTTCTTCAGTCTATATCTCCCACTCTATGGTGAATAGCCGCAGTCGTTGATGGCTGCTGGCCCGTTGCGCCGTTTCTTTCAATTGGCGCGACCTGATATAGCGGGTTAGCTTTTTGCTGGTGATTAATCTAGTGTATGCCTTTTCAATACGTTTCCAGCAATTGACACCGCGCAACCGCCGGCGGTCCGTCAGGCTATGACTGCGCTGATTTACAAGATCTATCGCGAAGGTTTTCATCCAGCTAGATCTGGCCAGTTCAGCAGCGCCGTCGGGTAGTATTAATGATGTTAGTCATCGTGTTGACAATTGTTCAGTTTCGCTTTGTCGAGCGAAAGGTGCAAGGTGCGCTATCAATGATAGACAGCAGCACGGGCTGGATATCTTCAGCTATTATCTCTTTAACTGGCTGGCTTCACAGTGATCCTGTTTACGCTATGTGTTTCTCTGGTCACGGCAACTCTAGACGCGCATCAGGTGTTTCAGGTCCTACTGTTTTTTTGTGGGACATCCTGCTACCACTGCTAAAATCAATTTGGCGGCACTTTTTATGATCACTTTTATCTTCGGCCAGAACCAATATCTCTAATCTCTGGCCGCTGCTGATTATTAACGACACCTCGCTGGATACGGCGGTGGCGGGTATACAGAGCATGATTGCCAGTGGAGACGGTACCACGCTGTGGAATCAGGTGATAGCGGAAATGCTGTTAACCCTGACTATACCGGTGGCGATTATGTTAGTCATGCAGCGTGCGGTTGTTCGTGTGCGACCTGATCGACAGTAAGAAATAGCGCCCTATGGCGAGTTTACGATTACAGCATGTCGTTAAAAACCATAACGGCAAAAATACCATCATCGAGCCGATGGACATGATGATGGAGGACGGGGAATTCATCGTGCTGGTCGGAACTGTCCGGCTTCGGCAAGTCAGCCTTATTACGCTTGGTGGCGGGTCTAGAGAGTGTGGACGGCCGGCGATATCTATATCGGCGACGAGTGCATCACCTATTGCAAGCCGCGGGATCTCGGCATTGCTATGGCGTTCCAGAATTATGCTTTGTACCCGCACATGAGCGTTTTCGACAATATGGCTTACAGACTCAAGATCCGCGGTTTCGGAAAATAATATATTCGCCACACGGTGGCGTAGGTAGCCAATATACTGGAGCTGCCACTGCTTTTATTCTGCAAGCTGCGTGAATTATCCAGGGCAGCGCGAGCGACGGCGCATCGTGATGAGGCGTACCCGTGCGTGAACTGGCCGTCTTCCTGTTTGACGAACCACTGTCCAATCTGGATGTCATGTTGCGCACGCAAATGCGCCTGGAGCTACAAAACAATTGCACCGCCGGCTCAAGACAACTAGTCCATGTGATCCGCGATCAGGTCGAAGCCATGACGCTGGACGAGCAGTTGGTGGTGCTCGATTAGGGCCAGGTAGAGCAAATCGGCACGCCGACGAAGATATGCTAATGACCGGCAACGCTTTTTGTCGCCGGTTTATGGGTTCGCCGGCAATGAATTTGCTGCTGGGACGCGTCAGCACAGACGGGTCTTGCTGCAGTTGGATAAATGACAGGCATTGGTGTTGCCTGTCGTGCGTGCCGATTTAGCCTGTCGTATGCTGACCTCTCCGGCACTCGTCCGGAGCAGATCCAGTGCGCGCGTCGCGACCTACAGACGCCACCGGCGATAGTCGCAGGATAGGCATCCGCTATTGGACCATGTCCTGGCGTGGACCATGCCCTGGCGCGGCTGAAGAGAGGAGGACGTTTATTTCAACGGC
>NZ_LECR01000021.1 GCF_001602625.1 Sodalis-like endosymbiont of Proechinophthirus fluctus | reverse complement strand
TACCAGGGTATCTAATCCTGTTTGCTCCCCACGCTTTCGTACCTGAGCGTCAGCCCTCGTCCAGGGGGCCGCCTTCGCCATCGGTATTCCTCCAGATCTCTACGCATTTCACCGCTACACCTGGAATTCTACCCCCCTCTACGAGACTCTAGCCTGCCAGTTTCAAATGCCGTCCCCAGGTTGAGCCCGGGGATTTCACATCTGACTTAACAGACCGCCTGCGTACGCTTTACGCCCAGTAATTCCGATTAACGCTCGCACCCTCCGTATTACCGCGGCTGCTGGCACGGAGTTAGCCGGTGCTTCTTCTGCGGGTAACGTCAATCAATGGCGCTATTAACGCCATTGCCTTCTTCCCCGCTGAAAGTGCTTTACAACCCGAAGGCCTTCTTCACACACGCGGCATGGCTGCATCAGGGTTTCCCCCATTGTGCAATATTCCCCACTGCTGCCTCCCGTAGGAGTCTGGACCGTGTCTCAGTTCCAGTGTGGCTGGTCATCCTCTCAGACCAGCTAGGGATCGTCGCCTAGGTGAGCCATTACCCCACCTACTAGCTAATCCCATCTGGGTTCATCCGATGGTGTGAGGCCTAAAGGTCCCCCACTTTGGTCTTGCGACATTATGCGGTATTAGCTACCGTTTCCAGTAGTTATCCCCCTCCATCGGGCAGATCCCCAGACATCACTCACCCGTCCGCCGCTCGCCGGCAAAGAGGAAAGCCTCTTCCCGCTGCCGCTCGACTTGCATGTGTTAGGCCTGCCGCCAGCGTTCAATCTGAGCCATGATCAAACTCTTCAATTAAAAGCTTGATGTTCAAAGAATTAAAACTGGTATTCGTATGAATATTCGTTTGTTCACTCTTCTTCAAGACTTGATATTTCGTGTGTCGATATCGTCTCGTGAATGCCCACACAGATTGTCTGATAAATTGTTAAAGAGCGTAAACCGGGAGGTATTTTCCCTACTGGTGCGGGTGGCGTATACTACAATTTTCCTCTTTATAATAAACCTGTTATTTTCCAGTAGTGGGACACCTTCCTCTAGCTGATCCGGTTATGTTCCCGGCCAGTGAAGACGCATTATAGGGCCTTCACTGACGGTGACAAGCGCTAATGCAAAATAAGTTTTAACTGCGATAAATTAAACGAATCGCTCTTTTTTCGTCGCCTGTTTATTCATAAGAACCTGTTTTTCAGTCAACTCTAATGCCTAACGCCGACGGATTGACAATTCTTTTTTGGCCCGCCGACGAAATGTTCTCTCCGGCGGCGGGGTGCGAGCACAGGGTAAGGCTGTCGTCGCGATTGCTAATAAGGAGAAGAGAGACAAAACGCCAGTGGCTTAGGTGCAAAAGGTGAGAGCAGCACGATGGGAATCGGATGGATTAACGCCTTGTCCTAGTCCAATTGACATTGTCCTTTATTAGGACAGGACCTGGCTGTTACTCTTAGAGCGTAAGCTTTTCCAAAGATCCGAAACCATAGTGCGTCAATGCCGGCATCAGCGCCGCCGCCTGCGGCGTGGTGGCAAGACAGTAGGCCCTATTCGGCCCCGCCTCGCCCTGTAGGCCGCTGACATCTATCTCATGCTCTACCAGCCAGGCGGCGCGACGGGCAATGGCTAAGCCAGAATCGACCAAGCGGGTGCCTTCCGGTAGTATCGACTGTAATTCCTGGCTTAGCAAGGGAAAATGGGTACAGCCAAGCACGACCGTGTCGGGGAGCTCCACCGCTCTTAACCAGGGATGTAGGAGTTTACGCAGCACCGGCAGCGGCACCATTTCGCCGTGCAGCTTAGATTCCGCCATATCCACCAATTCGATAGTACCCAATTGCAAAATTTGGCAATCGCCGGCGAATTGACTGATCAGATCGTGAGTATAGCTGCGCTGTACGGTAGCACGCGTCGCCAGTAGCCCTACGATGCCATTGCGGGTTAGCTGCGCCGCCGGTTTGATGGCCGGTACCACACCGATGATAGGGCAAGGAAAACGCTCGCGCAACGCCGGCAACGAAATCGTGCTGGCGGTATTACAAGCAACAATGACTATATTGGGCTTCCGCAGCTGCCACATCATGCCAACGATAGCGATGACCCTATCGACAATGAACTGCTCCGGCTTCTCCCCATAAGGGAAAGCTTCATTATCAAACACATACAGATAATGGGCATCAGGCAACGTTTGCCTGACCTCATCATAAATCGATAGCCCCCCTACGCCGGAATCAAAGACAAGAATAGTGGGCCGTTTAGCGGTGCTGCCATTATAAAGCAGTG
>NZ_LECR01000091.1:371-778 GCF_001602625.1 Sodalis-like endosymbiont of Proechinophthirus fluctus | reverse complement strand
CTTCTTCTTCTTCTTCTTCTTCTTCTTCTTCTTCTTCTTCAAAAGAAAGAAAAAATAGAAAATAGAAATGGATGAATTTCTTTTTTCAGATTGCTCGCGGCATCCTTCTTATTAGTTTCTTCGCAAGACATCGAAGAATACGATTACGAAGAGGAATCTCCGGCGGCGCCATCGCCATCGCCATCGCCATCGCCTCCACATCAAAGAGGTCGATTGTCTCTTTTGTCGTCCAGGCAAAGCAAGGGACCAACTTTGATTGGAAATGCCAATAAAATTACCAAACCGACAGGAGTGAGTTTTTTTATTATTTTATTTTTCCCCTCCGGATTTTTCATCAGAAAAAAAAAATAGAATAGAAGAGATTTCGCCATTTCCAGCAATGGAATCCGGTTAACGAAATCGAGTCG
>NZ_LECR01000091.1:0-245 GCF_001602625.1 Sodalis-like endosymbiont of Proechinophthirus fluctus | reverse complement strand
CAGCCGCTGCCGCTGCCGCCAAAGCAATTCCTTCGGTTCCTCCGGCTCAAGAGACCCAAGAAGAAGAAATCGAAGAATACGACGAAGAAATCGGTGAAGCCGTCGTCGAGCAAACCTCCACGGAAGCCCCCAAGAAAACGATCAAACCTATCGTTCGACCTTTCAGGTATTTTCCAATCACAGAACAAGAGGAGGAAGAAGAATTTCTCTCTCTCTCTCTCTCTCTCTCTCTCTCTCTCTCTCTC
>NZ_LECR01000020.1:29867-33678 GCF_001602625.1 Sodalis-like endosymbiont of Proechinophthirus fluctus | reverse complement strand
GCGGTTCAGGTTCATAGTGCATGGTGGCCTTAAAACTGGATAAAGCGATCGCAGCTGAGTACCGCCTGCGCCAGTGTGCCCAGGCCTCTGAGCTCGAAGCCTGACTGAAGGTTCTCGCCGGGGCGGTTCAGCAGCGACGCCTGTAGGGCATCGGTCACGCCGCGGCGCAGGGCGGCAGCGACGCAAACATGCAGCGCCAACTTGTGTTGTTGCGCTAGATCGTGCCAGGCGCGCACCAGATCCACCTCATCGCCGGCAGGCGCGTTTAGACGATTAGCGTTGGCAACGCCCTCTTGATAAAAAAATACGGTGCCGACACGGTGGCCAAGCGCCAGCAACGCTTGCGAGAACTGCAGCGCGCTGCTGGCGCGCTGGTTACCATAGGCCGGTCCGGTAACCATCAGGCAGTAATCCAGACTCACCGCTCCTATCCCCTACAAAATTGCTGCTTTTGAACTGAACGGATATACAGAATACACCATGTGCTTGGAGATATTGAGCTTATCGACGACCTGTTGATGGTGCCCTTGATGTCAAAGATGCCTTTCTCGTACAGATTAAGCACGATCTGCCGGTTTTTGGCGTTATTGGATACGTTACGTTGCGATTGGTGTTAACTTCCTCAATTAGTGAATTCCAGTGTCTGAGCCACCAGATCATACACCGAGAAGGCAAAGTTCACCGAGGTGGTGATGTTTTACGTTTTCGGCGAGATAAGTGTTTGCATAATATGAGAGAACGGCAAGCACATCCATATTATTAATGCATAGAAGCTCTATCACCCGCTAATCGCGGGTTATGATAGCAATGGTGACGAATTTCATCAAGACGCCGTTTTTCTTCCGTGTAGTCAAAGTAGGCGCGGGAAAGGAAATACTACTGTCCTCACCAGTCATATCATGCAGCATACGCAGCGCAAGATCCGAAATCGGCGATCCCACTTTACGTCCGGTATATCCGCCCCTAGCAATACGCACAGTCAGACATTTCTAATCCTCCAGGGAGTGTAATACAATCTTGCAATGTCCGTTAATAAGCACTGCCAGGCAGTTTACAACGACTTCATAAGAGGCGAGAATTCATGATCCACGGCGATGAAAGGATGTTCGTCCAGTAAATCCATCTCGCCGGGATTAGAATGTGGAAAAGACGTAGACATGTGGAAATACCCGCCCATAGTTGTAAATCTGCCGAGACCGATATAGTAAGAACAGATTTGGCTGTAATTCTATTATCCGGGCGCTAGTCTAGCAAATCCGGTAAAATGCTGTCTTTGTGTTTGGTGAGATTTTTTATTATTCTTTATAGATACTATCCGCCATCGGTCAAAGGCGGAAGAAACGCTGGCCGGCAAGGCGGCCGAAGATCCATCCCCAAAGTGGTAGCCTGCGTGACTCTCACGGATGGCAGGGCTCCACAGACGGCGGGGCCTTTTGGCAACAACGCTAGCCTTATTTTTTCTGTGCATCCGCGCCGGGAACTCATTCGGCATCGCCGATGGGAGATGGAGCTGAGAGCCACATCGTCGGCTAGAGAGCTGCTTGCACTAAGGGAAAATGCCATAGTAGAGTAGAGGCCAGCAGCGATTACTTTACTCAATGATTTTATAAATATCCATTTTTCTGGGATAGTAGTCCTTGGATCAATAGCAAAGTCAGGCAAGCAAGATATCTGTGAGCATAAACATAACACAATTGCTACGCCGGTTGATTAACGCTATATGGGACTTTATTACAACAAGAAGTTTCTTGATAATGCATTTTAATTGCGTCCCGGTTCTATATTACAGCCTCATGATGGCCTTTATGCAGGTGATCCGTGCAAAGTAAGAAGGTAGAATATATTCGGATAGTTCACACGAGGCAACCGTGAAATAGGAACGGTGCGACGCCGGTTTCATTGGTCTTGATCGATATCGATACGGGAAAATAATGGAACTATCGCAGCTGGAACAACGTATAGAATTATTGGATGGGTGGGTCGTTTTCCAGGAAAACACTATTGAGGAACTGAATTAGACGGCGGCGGACCACCAGCACGGTATTAATTAGCCAGCTGCAAGAGCAATTACGCTTGCTGTCGGATGAGTTACGCGCGCAGAACACCTCGCTTACCGCTTCGCAAAGAAAAGAGAGGAAACGCCCTGCCCCATTGCTGGGTGGGTCGCTCCTGTGAAATGGGGCCCACACGGGGGTCCTTACGCAGATTTCGCTTAGTGGCGGCCGCACGACTGCCGCCTTTATGCTCGTGATCATGACTGCGCGCCAGTTCTTTCTTGGTAGCTCTTCACGAGCGGCGAATCACGTACACATAAAAGTTCAGATTCTGGCCAACTAGTATAGGGGTGTTGCCGTTAACCACGACATGATCGCTATCGATTTCGGTGATTTCCACCGGGAACCCCGGCCCTGATCGGTTTCCGCCAGGAAACGTATGCCTACTTCTAGTTCGTCGACGCCCATAAAAACATCTTTAGACACGCGCGTTAGCAGATTTTCATCGTAGGGGCCGGAGCGCTCACTGGGAATTCATCGACCAATACATCGTCGTCTTCTGTCCTCAACTGGCAGGCCAGACTGACTACCCGACCTTTTGCTACTTTCATGATATCTTCCACTGTTGGAAACTAATTTAGCGCTGATTCTAAAAAACCGCACATATGTAGGTTTTATCCGTAAAAATTGGTCATTAACGCTACTCAGGATGAAAAAATACCAATAATATGTTTTTTATCCGGTCATTTCACGCTAATTATTTAGCCATCTTGCCGCTGGGCTATTATAGTCACATTTGACGCAGGACCTCCCAGTCAATTATTATCCTCGCGCCATACCCGCCAGCGTGTCGCCACTGTGGCACACGGTATAGGTGGTGCTAGTGATAAAGCGTTTATACTTTGCCGTCATTGAGCCTTTCCCCTGCTGTTCATCCTCACCCTAACCATCGAGCAACCTGCACTCCTGCTGTATCTCGCTCTGGAAAATTTCCTCCAGCACGCCGCGCCTCCATAACGTACGACGAACGAATAGTGCCGTCCTTCTTCTTGGGGTTGGATATCAGTTCACGCAGCATACGCATATCCAGCCGGCGGAAATATTGCTGCGCCCGGTAGGGTTGATGCGGATGCATACCCAAAGATTGCAGCACCTTGCGCCCCAGCTTTTCAGCGCACTTGAGAAGGTTTCGCGTGAAAATTGCGATACGCTGGCCTGCAGTAACTCATGCGCTTCAACGTCCGCACACTAGAAATCTACAAATGGGGAAAGTGCTTCTGGCAAAGGTGTATATATATTATCTTCGGGCGTGTTGGCTACGACCACGATGGTGCTGACTTTTCCGCACCCGCAGCCTGCAGCAGCTCCCAACTCGGCCGCGTCGCCGTAATAGACTTAATAGCTACAGCTACGCATCAGGCTAACCACGCTGATATCCGCGATTAAGCACCGTAATACGGGTTTTCTTAGCCATCAATAGACAGCTTATCACTTGTCTGAAACGGTCAAAACTGACAATAATCATCTCTGGCTTCATCGTCGTTAACGAAAGGTTTTTCATCATCCTCTTCTACCATATTATAGCGCTGGATTAAGATACAATCGATCAATTTTATCATTAACGGCATTGTAATCATCGACAATGTGATGATGCAATAATGATAATTGATCCCCGGTAAGGATTTTCTACGCCGAGACGGGCGAAATAAGGACGCAGGCGCACTCTCACTCATTCTCCGCCTCGGATCAGTACGCCGGCAAATTGCGGCAGGACGAATCGCTTGATCCCCGACAGTCGCGTCAGGATATACAATTCG
>NZ_LECR01000020.1:7764-29847 GCF_001602625.1 Sodalis-like endosymbiont of Proechinophthirus fluctus | reverse complement strand
CCGCCAGTATGGCGATCCCAGCCAGCACCGTCAGCACATGCACATACAAAATGCTGAGATTCAGGGCTATACCGACACCTACCGAAATAAAAAACAGCACCAGTAGCAAGCCCGTTTTTAACCGGCTCAATGGCGATTTCGAGCTCGTGACGGGGCGCCCGCTTTCTGCCAACAGCGCGGCTCTCAGCATCAGCAGCAGGCTGGCAACGGTGAAAACTTCGCGCATATTCGAAGAGGCGATATGGCAAAACAGCGGACGCAGCAAGCAGGATAGTATCCGCCTACCAGAATACTGAAAAACATCGCTATATTGATGCCGATTTTCATCCAATCGCCGTATTCCGCGGTTCCCCCACCGACCCCCCGCCGTTGGAAATAAACGTAATAAACGACAGCTCCGGGATCACGGCTATACCCCCTGAAACAGTAACACTGAAAAACCCAATTGTTTGCCCTTGTTGCGGTTCATGCCTTTATCGCGCATCAACTGCAGCGCAATGGCGGTTGAGGATATGGCCAGGTCGATGCTGCTGATATGCGCCGCCTGCCAGCGCATTATAGTGAAGGTAAGCGCTGCCATCAGCAACGCCGTAGTGATAGCCACCTGTACGGCGCCGACACCGAACATTTAATGCCGTCAATGCTAGAGCTTAGCGGGGTTCAAAGCTCCAGTCCGATGATGATGAACATCAAAAACACAGCCCCAACTCCGAGAAATGCAGGATCTCGTCGACATCGCGAATAAAACCCAGAGACCGATGGCGATGCCGGTTGCCAGATAGCTTAAGTGCGCCGATGCTGACCGCTGCGCGATAGGCACCCCGCCACCACCGTGGCGGCGAAAATAAACAGCACTACTGCAATTAGAAAAGAGGAATTACTCCCCATGGTGTTCGCCCTCCGACGTCAACAGTAATGACAGCCAGCGCGCATACGGTACAGCCTAATAATCAGGGCGAAAGGATGCAGCATACCCGCCGTATCTACCCCTATGGTCTGATGGGCGCTCTTGGTATCGCCGACAGGGATAATCGACCGCTAGTGTTTGCCGGCTAGCGCGTCGTCGCCGACACCACTGGCGAAGCCACGGATCAGCACGATATCCAGTCACTCCTTGAGTAACTCGGGACAGCTGTAGATGTACAAAGGACGCTGGAACACGATCACCTAGTTATCGCGTAGCAGCTATTGTTCGTGAGGTATATCGATAAAAAAATCCGGATAATGTGCATACAGATCATGTACAGTGACATGGCTGGGCGTTGGGGCGTTGCCACAAACCTTGAATAACGCCTAATTCGCCACCGAATCCTAGTCCTCAGGATGGGATATATACTATTTGATATTCAACTATGCCAAATTAACATACTCTAACGATGGCACTTTATGATTGTTTTCTTCTCGTTGAACATTCATCTCAGTACGGTACCCGCACACTGCTGGATTAACGCCACAACCACGATCAACACGTGAAAAAAAGTCTAGTTGGTTGGCAAAAACGGCTGCGGTAAATCCACGCTGCTATGTTGCTGAAAAAAAGAACTCAGCATCGACGCCGACGCTGGCAGCGCCAGCCTAGCATACCCGCGAACTAGGCGATAGCCTAGGTTAATCAGGAAAACCCCTATTTTGACGGGCCGGCACTAGAATATGTTATTAATGGCGACCGGGAATATCGTCAGCTCGAATCTGCATTACTTGTTGCCAATAAAAAAAGATGGCCATACCATAACGCTACACGGTAAACTGGACACAATCGACGCTTAGATCATTCTCGCGCGCGCTGAAAGCCTTCTGAGTGGTCTGGGTTTCAGCCAGCCGTAGTTGACGCAAACAGTGCACTTTTCTCTGGCAGCCGGCGCATGCACCTTAATCTCGCGCAAGCCCTGCTGTGCCTCTCTGATATCTCTTTGATCTGTTGTTGCTTGATAAACCACCCACCAACCAGCTGGACATGGATATGCGACAGACGCTCACCGAAGCGCTTGTCGACTTCGCCGGCATGCTTGTGGTCCGTATCCCACGATCGCCATCTACTTTGCTTCTACCACCGATGAATTTTACCTGGTGATGACGGCCAGGTTTCGGCCTTTGACGGCGACCTAGAGAATTATCAGCAGTGGCTGGCCGAATTTCAGCGCCCACGCGCAAAAATCAGAAGCTACGGCGAGGCGGAATTTTACAAAGAGACTCAGCCGATGCGTCAGGCCATCGGCCGCTATGAACAGCAGTTAGCTACGCTTGAGGCGGAGCTGGCAGAGTCGGAAGGCCGGCTGGACGACAGCGCAATGTACGAGAGTGCCTGCAAAAGCGAACTGAAAGAATGTCTACAGCGGCAAGGAAAACTGAAATCGGTGCTGGAGGAATCGGAACTAGGCTGGCTGGAAGCTTAGGAACAGTTTTAAATGCTGTCGCAAGCATTTAGCGCAGAATAATAATGCTCAGCGCCAAATCAGCAGCACGCAGAGGCCGCGGATAGTAGCCCCACGGCCAGATTGAACAGCGCCTAGACCTGGGCGCCATCCCTTTCAGCAGCCGACCGATCACTGTACCAAAGACCAGCTAGATGGCGCCGGATACAATAACAACATTGACAGCGGCGATGACGATGCTTATCGCTATCACCAGATCCGGGTACGCTTCCCTAGTCAGGCTAAAGCTTGCCACTACGCTGATAGCCGTCAACCAGGCTTTCGGATTGAAAAATTATAGCAGGTCGTCCTGATAAAATGGTACTGGCCGTGGCGGCATAGCGATACGCAGCTTTTCATAAGCGGTGACGATTTTCCACGAAAACCACAACAGATAGTGGAAGCTGCCGGCGAATTTTAGCGTAAAGTGCAGGGAGGAATAGAGTGTAATGAAACTTCTGACGCCGCAAGCCACCAGCAATAACACATACTGCATGCCGAGCATCAGCAGTATGGAACACCAAAAACAGAAACGGGAGGCCAAGGCCGTAGGCAACATGTTATTAGAATAAGGAGTAATAAGCAGCAACCCAGAGAAAAATCAGCATCGATAAAAACAGACCCATTTCCATATATCCCGCACTATTTCTCCTGACAATGACGCTTATGCAATTAACAGCACGATGCCGATTCAGCAAGCGAATTGTCGGTGATATTTCGTCACGCCATTATTTCCCCGATAACCACTCTGGAGAAACGCCGAGAATAATCATTCTCTGGGAGCAGATCAATCCCACCACGCTGTATAATCTGATCAAATCTTTTGTGCTGAGCGAAGGCACGGATTATAGCAAGCAGGAATAAAGCCTGCAGCGAAAGGTAGCGGATTTACACCTGGTACAATCCGGCGAAGCGGTGCTGGTGTTGTCGGAACTGCACGAAAGTATTAACATCATGCCACGCGGCTCAGTTCCTCCGCGATTAACAGCACCGATGCAGTTCTGCCCTGCCACCACTGCGCCAGGTCGCCCAGCCCGGCGTCAGCATGGCGAAAACTAGCAAGTCTCGCGATGGTGACCCTGCGGCCCCAAACATGATAACAATAACCTTTGCCCGCTCAACTTTATCTGACAGAGATATCAACTCTGATTAAGGTCTCATCATGTCAGCACAACATCCTATTATTGTGGTTACCGGCTCCAGCAGCGCTGGTACCAAGACCACCAGCCTGGGGCTTTTCGCAAAATCTTTCAATAGTTGAACATTGGCGCCGCCGGAGCTGCTGGAAGGAGATAGCTTTCATCACTTCACTCGGCCAGAAATTGGCCATAGCAACTCTTAAAGCGCGCGATTTAGGCTAGCACGTAAGTTATTTCGGCCCAGATGCGAATAACTTCCTGTTGTAGAGAACGTTTATCACTATGGCGAAAACGGACGCGGGCAGGCCGCGCAAATATTTGCATACCTATAGACGAAGCGGTTCTCCATAATCAGGTCTCCGGCACCTTTGAAAGCTCCTGCCGGAGCCTACCAATGTCCTGTTCTACGAAGGGCTGAACAGCGCCGCTGTGACCGAGTATAATGACGTCGCACGGCATGTGGATTTTCCGGTGAGGGTAGTGCCAATAGTCAATCTAGAGTGAATCCAGAAATTGGTGCGCGATACTAACAAGCGTAGCCGCTCCTGTAAAGCGATCATGGATTCCATAGTGCGATCCATGGAAGACTATATCAATTCTATCACACAGCAATTTTCCCGTACCCATATCAACTTTCAGCGGGGGTATCGACGATGGATACCTCCAATCTGTTCACCGCCAAGACGATCCTGTCGCTAGACGAAGGCTTTGTATTTATTCACTTCCGTGGTCTAGACGACATTGATTTTCCTTATTTACTAGCAATGCTAAATGGATCTTTAATTTCTAATATCAATACACTGGTATTTCCGGTCGGAAAAATGTACATATAAATGGAACTTATTATGGCTCATATAGTCAATAAATTGCTAGAAGGGAAACGGATTCGCTAAGTAGTTTCATGCAGACACCGCGCCCCAGCATCAAAGCGCCGCTCCGCATATCAGTCTAGGTGACGTACCTCAAAACTTTCCGCCGATAGCGTGACCGTGCGCTCGACGATCTTATTCGTCAAATCGCGGCCAGTGATGATAAAATGCAAATTGATATAGGTAAGCATAGGCAGTGTTTCCTCGCGGCGTGTCGAGGTTAACTTGACTTCACAAGTCGTGTACACACCGGCGTGGCTCTTTTACAAAATCTATACCACATCAATTACGCCACAGTTGCCGGCGGATATAAGCAGCATTTCCATCGGACTAGGGGCTTTTTCGCCGATGATGCCATCCATGATAATCGGGCTGCCAGAGACGGATTCGCCGATAAAGACAACCCTTCAACCTACTTTACTCGCGCTTGCATATCGTTACCTCCTGATAATATTCTTTGTAAAAGACTATTTTTTTACCGCCAAACTGGCAATATAACTACAGATACATCATGCTGAAGAGAGACAACATAAGACAGTCTCTTAAAGTTAGACTAGAAAACAAGGCAGGATCGAGCTCACCGACAGTGAAAGAGCAAAAGAGCGATCGAACCGTCATCAGCATAGCATTGGACCATGATAAATTCCCTTTCTATGTTCCTTTTATAATCAGAATAACATCATAATAACACCTTACCTTACATGGAATACGCCGTTCATAAACAGGGCGGGCGATGACAAAAGAGGATAACAGCGAATGGTTATCGGCAAACAGCAAACGGACCCGACTCTTGAATGGTTCCTGTCTCATTGCCATACTCATAAGTATCCATCGAAGAGTACGTTGATTCACCAGGGTGAAAAGGCAGAAACGCTCTACTATATCGTCAAAGGCTCCGTCGCAGTGCTTATCAAGGACGAAGAGGGCAAAGAGATGATCCTCTCCTATCTTAATCAAGGCGATTTTATCGGCGAATTAGGGTTGTTTGAAGATGGGCAGGAGCGCAGCGCATGGGTGCGGGCGAAAACAGCCTGCGAAGTGGCCGAGATATCCTACAAGAAATTTCGCCAGCTAATTCAGGTCAATCCCGATATTCTGATGCGCCTATCTTCACAAATGGCCAGCCGCCTCCAGGTGACCTCTGAGAAAGTCGGCAACCTGGCTTTCCTGGATGTAACAGGGCGTATCGCGCAAACGTTACTGAATTTAACCAAGCAGCCGGACGCCATGACCCACCCGGACGGTATGCAAATAAAAATCACCCGCCAAGAAATCGGCCAGATTGTCGGCTGTTCACGGGAAACAGTCGGCCGTATTCTGAAAATGCTTGAGGATCAGAGTCTCATCTCTGCCCATGGAAAAACTATTGTGGTTTACGGTACCCGCTAATCCCTTTTCACCATGGGCATGATCATGATAGCCGTGCCTCATTAGTTGACTTATGTGGCACAGACTCATCTGCCATCCCGAAAATTATGTCCTGCGGCAGACCACTGTGCTCTGCCTGCCGGTCGCCATCGGACTGATGTCCGGCAGCCTGCAGTAAGTCTGCTGTTCTCGCTGGTGCCCGCCTGTTGATATAGCTTAGCCTGGCTCGATCAAATCTATAAGCACTTCTTTAAGCGGCTGGTAGTCCGGTGGCTTGCTGTTTGCCTTGATCAGTATTTTAATCCATCTGCTATTAAGCTCATGCTGTGTGGTTGGCATTGCTGTTCGGCGTAAGCGGCGAAATAAACCGGCTTGTATGGGTCGCTTACTGTCGGCATCGCTGATTGTCGCAGTATTTACTTTAGGGCTGACCGGAAATGTTCCGCTTTGGCTGTCGTCGATGCTCCATTTAGCGGGGACGGCCTGGTATAGGGTTGTTTAATGCGATGTGGTTCCGGTTGTGGCAAAAGAGCAGCCGATACATATGAGGTGCTGAGATATTGAATCTACTTTACTGCGAACTGGTGGATTATATCGAAAGCAAAATACAGTCTGCTAACTCAGCACACCGATCCGGACAGTACGCTCCTACTGCTGTTTGCCTGCCAGCAGAGAAGGTCATCGACCAGATTGCGCAGGTATATCAGCAATTGCACATGTTCTCAGCCAACCATCTCAGCTAGTACAAAAGACTGGTGTGCGCCTTTCAGGTCGCATTAGATCTGCAAGAGCATTTGCGGTGAGTCTGCATATCAGACATCTGCATCAGACGGATGAAGTGCAAAAGCTGGTGCAGCAGTAAAGCCACGCCGAAGTGGTGTTGCGCTACAACGTGTGTATCTTCGCCACTCAGCTTCTTGTCCTGGCGGACGATATTCTCTATCATCGCTATCCTGACCGGTTTTCCACAGATGCGTACGTGTTCGGCCCTAGAAAAAGTCGCCCACCAACATCCGGATAATTCAGTAGGCCAGTTCTGCTATTTCCATTTCAGCCGTATCTACCGCCTATTGCGTTCCCAGCGTCCCTTTTATCATCGCGATGTGATGGCGGATAACCAGCAGCAGTTGCCGTTCTAGCCAGCGCTGCAAAATTACTGCTCCTTGAAATCGATAGCGCTACGTAACGCCGCCCTCTCTTAGGCCTCATGCTAGCAGTCGGCAGTATTTTGGGCATGGTTTTCAATCTGCTAAAACCTGACTGGATCCTAATGATCATTATGTTTGTCAGTCAGAAAAATTACAACATGACCCGGTACTTATTCAGCATATGGTGCTGGTACCCCTGGCGGGTCTGGGAATCGCCGCGGGTACTCTCCAGTTAAAGATGAGCGACCGCGTCATCCCGACCGGCATACTGGTAGTGACCTTTGACTGGCTATTTAGTACTGCGCAAAAATTGCGGTCTGGCGATGTGACCGGTATGATGGTGGTGGTCGTGTATACCTTATAGTTGCTGTCGTTGAACGGCGCACATTTCCTGCTGTCACGGCTGGTGGGATACATTGATTGGCTGTATGCTGGCTTTTGTCGGCACACTGTAGCTGTGGCCGCAATGGCAAAGCAGGCTATTACACAAAACGCCTATCAAGCGCTGGAGCGGTATCAAGAAGCGCTGCCGCTGCTTCTACAGACCGATCCGGATCCGGGCGCGCCCGTGTTGGCTCATTGCCCGCATGCGAGTCAATCAGGCGTATAATGCCAGGCATATAATGCCCTATTCACTTCCCTAAGCCAGGCGATCAGGAGCCGGGTTTTAACTCCCGCTGTCTGAGCGATATTCGCTTATTGGTCACCCATAGTCAGTTTATTGTCCAACATATCAATACCATGACGACACTGGTGCGCGATCACTATATTCTGATCGATAGGTTATCGGACGACTATTTATTCTCCTGCGAGGTTGGCGCTGCCAAGCTGTCAGCAACGGCTGAAATATAGCGGCCTGAGCACCGAAAATCCAGGTATTTTTAACACCGATGATAATCCCATGGTCAGGCAGTGACGCTAATGGAATGCCATTTGCGGCGCATTTGTTTCATCTCATCGTGATGCATACAATTTCGTCGGCGCCGTAGCCTCAGCGACCTCAGCACAGTTTCTAGCTCGTACGTCGTTTACACGACACGCTGCCGAACTAGCGCCTTTGCCGGCGCTGCCGGCACTAGGACGTTGCCGGCTCAGAATGGCTGATATCAATAGCGTCCTAGCAAAACGCTCCGAAGTGCCGGGGTTGAAAGCGCTGCGCCGGACGCGTGATAAACCACTCAAGCAGAAAAGTGGCGGAAGGTAGGAACGCTTATGCGGCGCCGGCGTTCCCGTTGTCCCTCTGTCAGGCTGCGCCCGTCACCTGCGCTACAGCTTTCTCAAACCGCGTCAAGCCTTCGTCGATATCCGCAAACGCGATCACGTCGGGGCCGGCATTGAGAATCATAACTCCTTCCAGGATGGCTACGTGCAGGAAATCCAGCACCCATCCATAACTAGCACGGCGCCAGCTCTACGCTAAGCAGTAAGCCCCATACCCATACTGCGCACCTGCGTGACTACCTGATATTTTTCGTTAATACCATGCAGCGCCCCTGGATAAAGCTTTCATGGCGTTCGTTGATACCGGCTAGAGCACCTCCGGCAAATTGATAACATACAACACTACTTCAAACACTGCAAAGGCCAGCGAGTTACCGCCTTACGTCATGTCATGATTGCCATGGTCGACGCGATGTTTTCGGTGGTCAATATTGTGCTTATCGGAAAACTGCCCCAGCGCTTTTGGGTAGTGGTGATAATATCCGGCTGCACGCTATAATGCATATAAATGCATATAGATGAATAGGTTGCCGCTGTGGTCCATGCCGTATTGCACTTCGTCCATCACCAGCAGCGCCTGATACTTATCGATCGCACAACTCTCATACGCCGAGCAATAACCCCGGTGCTACCGGGGTTATTGCTCTCCTCTTCCATTTTCCCTCTTCCCTCTGGATCAGCTCGAGGGCAATAGCGCAAGTGTGATTCGTCGATAACAACTTTCACTGCATCGGGGTTTCTAAACGATATATGGACGATATCCGACAGTATTTAGCCCGAAACTATACGAATACTTCGGCTACCCCCAATACAGTAAACAACGTGCAGCCGTGAAATGAGTTATGAAACGTAATGATTTTAGTCTTATATGGACTATGGTGGGTGGTAATGACACACCAGTTTAAACGCCGCCTCGTTCGCCTCGCCGCAGGAATTGCCGAAAAACATGCGATTGGCAAAGGTTGCATAAATAAGCTTACGCGCCAAGAGTGGCACCGGCCCGTTAGTGACGATGTTATGGTGTGCTATAACATCTCCCCTTGTGTTTTTCTTTTACCCTGCCACTAACACCGAATAACAGTACCTCAACGGGGTGACTGCGATGCTGCCAGAAAAATCGACATATTCCTTGCCCTACTGACCCCAAACCAGGCTGCCTTTGCCTTTCACCGGAATGAACTGGGCGAGTGCATAAACCGGCAAAATGACTTGATCGAATGTTTCCCAGGTGACTGCGGCATCGTCTGTTTTCATAAGGCGTTTACTCTGTCTAATATGAGATAAGAAATGAAAATATATATAAAAATATTAATATTAAATAATATCCAAGTCAAGTGCTATCGCCGGAGAAATACAAATTAGACTGCCGTTAGCGGTCGAGAAAATTTGCCAGCAACCGGTGACCTTGTTCACTCATTATACTTTCAGGATGAAACTGTACACCCTCCAACAGCAAGGAGCGATGGCGGATGGCCATAATTTCATCAGGCTTTCCCTCGCGCTGGCTCCAGGCGGTTACCGCTAGACAGGACGGTACACTGGCTGCGTCAATCACCAGCGAGTGATAACGTGTTACCGTCAGCGGCTGTGTCAGGCTAGCAAACACCCCTTTACCATCGTGGCGGATAACGGAGGTCTTACCGTGCATGACTTTGCGCGCGTGGACTATGCGGGCGCCAAACGCCTGCGCGATAGCCTGATGCCCAAGACAAACTCCCAAAATGGGCAGCTTGCCAGCAAAATGGAGAATAGCGGCTATGGAGATACCTGCCTGGTCCGGGGTACCCGGGCCGGGGGATATGACTAGACGAGCCGGTGACAGCCGCTCAATATCCGCGATATCCAGACTGTCATGGCGGCGTACTATCACCTGAGTCCCCAGTTCACAGAAATACTGATAGAGATTCCAGGTGAATGAGTCGTAATTATCTATTATTAGCAATCTATTCATAATACTCCTTGAAACACAGCCTATTGCTCCTTTGCTGCCAGGTCATTGCGGGCCCCGGCCCCGGTACCGAACCTTGATGAGCTGCGAGTGTATAACAACGGTGGTGACATGACTACGACCATTGATACATTGTCCAGGATGGAAAGACGAAAAGACAGAACGTCGACCGATTCCAGGAGTAATCTGGGTATCGGAGCTGAATCGCTTTGCCTACATGCATTAGTGTTACGCGAAATGCGGCGGCCTGAACTAAGGTAGAAACCCGGCGCTGATCCCGTTCAAATGTGGGCGTTAACGTGTTGGGCGATGGGATAAGCTAAGGCACCACCACAGCCTAGATAATTAAGCAACGCTCCCATCACAGATGTAGATACCGTACGGACGCCCACAATTCAGGTGACGGCGCAAGCTTGAAGCGTCGGCACCACGGGTAGCACGGGCTCTGCGCCGCGAGGGGTAGGCGGTAGGTAGCAGAGGCGTCACACATCGTCACCCAGCTCCGCTCACCGCCATTCTGAACAAATCGCACAGCGGCGCCGGGATCGCCAAACGCGCCGGCCTCATTAGCGCGCAACCGTTTCCCTCTGTTTCCAGATAGGCGAAGTGACAAAAAAAGATATCGTTTTGATGAATATCGACGTTGCGCAATTGGCCCAGCCAGCCAAGGATAGATATCTTGGAAAAGTGTATGATGTATAGCACACAGCTAAGGCAACCCAATACTTGCGAGTCCCAGTGCTAACGAGTCGGCGCGCAGCACAGTTAGCGCTAATTCCACTTCTTGTGTAGCCCCACGGCTTCATTAATGTTCAGGGCGTTGTGCAGCACCTTCAGACCCAGATAAAAATAGGGATCGCGGTCGTCACCGATTTTATCGTCCATAATTCTTCCTCAGACAGAGCGTCTAGGCTTATGGACAACGCTTCGCTTTCCAGCGTGACCGACGCAATGCTATAGGCTTCGAGCGCCGGGTACTAACGTGCCGTCGTTTTGCAAATAACTGCGCTATTTGCTTTTGGTCATTTTTTTCATCAGCCGCTCCTGTATCAGATACTGCAGGTTTCGTAGAAAGAATAAGTATAACATTCATTAGCGGCTTCGCCATGAAAGGCGAAGAGGGCTGGCGTGATCCAGACGAGGAAGTAGCATGGCATAACCGAAATCGCGCTGGCCGTGATTCTAGGAAGGAGTTGTCGGTCATGTTGATAAAAAATTGACTGGTAGAGCTGTCTTTATCAGCGGTACACACACGCCATGGCAATTGTGCCGCGTGTATTGCATAGGCTATTGTCGGCTTCATTTTTAATCAGCGCCTGATTCAGCTTTTGCGACATGTCCTGTTTGAATCCGCCACCCTAGATCATGAAACCGGGGGATTACGCGGTGGAAAATAATGTTGTTATAAAAACCGTTGTTGACGTATTGCACGAAGTTTTTCGCCGAAAACGGCGCTTTAACGCTATCTACTTCCAGCTCGATGTTGCCTGCTAAAGTAGTCATCAGTACATTGGGAATCCCGTGCTGCGGAATAAACATCCGTAGAACATGTCAGGGTAAGCA
Organism: Sodalis-like endosymbiont of Proechinophthirus fluctus; assembly: GCF_001602625.1. Classification (GTDB taxonomy): domain Bacteria; phylum Pseudomonadota; class Gammaproteobacteria; order Enterobacterales; family Enterobacteriaceae. Next base: position 18,180 of record NZ_LECR01000020.1, on the reverse strand, counting down.
AGGTAGTAGAGGTCGTCCAGAGAGCGTTTGTACATTATTATTTTCAAAAGAAAAGGCCACAGGAAGCGATTAAATTCTAAAGATCCGCTTCAGGAGTGTGCCAACTATTTACTTTTTTACGTAACGGAGTATTCACTCTGATGTCGGTCAAACTGTGATGAGGCGCCCATCTTTTCTACTTGCCGCCGGGCAGGATATTATCTGCTAGACATTTAACAGCAAATAATAAATAAGTCATGATAGTATCGCGGCTTCCCGCGAACACAAGCAGGGTGATATCCGTTTCCAGACCCGTATTCACCGGTCTTCATCAGACTAGAATTAGGTTTATAATGAATAAAAACAACAAATTAAGACTAACATGGATTAGTTTTTTTTCTTATGGGTTAACCGGCGCGCTGGTGATTGTCACCAGCGTAGTACTAGGCAATATCGCCGACTATTTCCAGTTACCAGTTTCCAGTATGAGCAATACCTTCACTTTCCTAAATTCAGGTATTTTAGCGGCAATATTTCTTAATGCCTGGCTGATGGAGATAATCCCCTTGAAACAACAGTTGATGTTCGGATTTTTGCTGATGATGCTAGCGGTTCTGGGGTTGATGAGCGGCCATAATTTGATGGTATTCTCCCTGTCGATGTTTGTGTTGGGCGCGGTCAGCGGCATTACCATGTCCATCGGCACTTACCTTATTACCCATCTGTATGCGGGACGGCAGCGCGGCTCGTGCCTGTTGTTTACCGACTCATTCTTCAGTATGGCCGGTACCCTGTTCCCCATGCTGGCCGGCGTGCTGCTAGCACGCCATATCACCTGGTACTGGGTTTATGCCTGTATCGGCATGGTCTACGTGATGATCTTTGTCCTTACCCTACTGTCGGATTTTCCCGTGCTAAAATCCCGCGCCGCCTCTATCGTCTGTCAGACGCTGCAGACCCGGGAAAATTGGGGACCAGGCGTGGCGCTGCTTGCTCTAGCCGCGCTCTGTTATATCTTGGGCCAGCTCAGTTTTATTTCTTGGGTGCCGGAATACGCGACGACGCGTTTCCAAATGAATATCCAGCAGGCCGGCGGGTTGGTCAGTTATTTCTGGACTGCTTACATGGTCGGAATGTGGGTCTTTAGCGCTTTGCTGCGTTTCTTTGATTTACAGCGCATCGTGACCTTGCTTGCGGCGCTTTCGGCAGCCTTCATGTATCTATTCATCCATGTCGACAATCCCACCTGGTTACCCTGGTGTTTGCTGGCGCTGGGTTTTGTTTCCAGCGCGATTTACACTACCATCATCACGCTTGGTTCGCAGCAAACCCGAGTGACATCCCCCAGACTGGTCAATTTTATCTTGACCTGTGGCACCATTGGCACCATGCTAACGTTTATCGTAACCGGCCCTATCGTGGCTCATTATGGCGTGAGCGCGGCGCTGCAAACCTCCAATCTGCTGTATGTCACGGTATTCGTTCTATGCCTGCTACTGGGATTCGTTAGCCGCCACCGTACCCACAGTCAAACGATTGTTTGATACTGCGCACTAGCTTGCCAGTCAAGCCGGCGCTGGATAACGTCGCCGCGGTATGGCTTGGCTGTTCATTGGTTACAACTCAATATCGTCTGTTTATTCACTTATCTCTATCATGTCATAGTAGTCCTGCGCATCAGCTGGGGTATACTTGCTAGCAAAGGTTTGAGTAGGAGGGGCCGACAGCGGTTGCACCAGACACCGTCAGTATGACGACCGGATGTCCTATTCGCCCTCGTGTCGTGTGGACGAAAGTTAACTTTTCCCTGTCTACTTTTTCCCTGTCTATAAGGACCTTGTGACCATGATCGGAACCTTCCTACCGTTTCCCGAGCTCCGCCATTGTTAGCGGCTCTGATTAGGGCTAGTCTATTTATCTGGACCTGGGAGCTATTCGCTTTCGGACACAATAGCGCCATTATCGCAGCCAGTCTACTCGCTTGTAGCTACGCAGTCGACGTCGACGCCGACCATATCGCCGCCATCGACACCATAATGCAGCAGGATAAGCACCCGACATAGGTGGGGCGCTCTTTCCTTATAGGACATTCAATTATTGTCATTCTGGCCACATTGACTATTAAGCTGACGGCTTCTGCCTTCCATGACCACAAGGGCTGGCTGTATAGCTACGCGGGCTGATAGGCTCGGCCGTTTCCAGTAGTTTTCTATTGCTAATGGCGCTGAATAAACCGCAGCGCAAACTTTATTACAATATGACGTAACCGCCATCTCAGTACTAGTAGTGGCGCTGGTTATCGGCGGGATTAAGGCCGTAGGACTGCTGGCGAAATAGCTCGATCTACAGGTCTCCCTTCCCTCTGGCGGACTGGTACCATCTCTTAATGGTAATTAAGGCAACGCCGGCTTTATGGTGATTGGACTGTTCGCCATCTGCTAAGGTCTTGGTCCCCAACTTACCGCTGGCGGCGCTACGATCAACTGCCTATCTAATTCTCTAGTCTCGATGTTTGAGACATCGTCGGGCACGCCATACCGCTAGTCGATGATAGCCTTTGTTCACCACAGGCTAGCATAATAAGGCGACCCAGAGTAGAGTACTTATTCTTCAAACGATCGGGTGGCGTTACCGATAGCGCCTGTGCGCCATATGCCCAGAATGAGCGCATACCTCTCGGATGTCCTTATCCCCTGCCGTGGTGCTTTTATCGCCGCTGCGCGCCAATGCTAATGCAGTACTTTGTTATAATATTGGATATTGTCACACATCAGACTAATATCCCGTGATTAATCATCGTTGAGAGCTAACAGGATCCGTTTGTCGCACCGGTAGAGCAGTCAAGGTCGTAATCGTGCCCAACTACAGAGTGCAAAACCTGACCAACTAAGGGAGGACAGGCGAAGGACGGGGTCAGTTACTTCCAGTATTGCGGCGGTAAGGCATTACGGTGACATTTTCATCATAGCTCCTGTAGCCAGGTTGATAGGAAATATGATGAAAGATTGCCCTGTAATAGTACAGATTCAGAAATGCACTATTTTAATAAAAATTAAAATAAAATGGTATCTAATGCGCAATCTGCACTGGTTTATCCTCTCTGTTGGCTATCTGTATGAGGCATTTATAACTAATGCTGAGAAAGCGGTTCACACTCAGTGTGCGCACTGAGTGTGAACCGCTGGCTACGACTACTGTATAGACCTTGTTAAATGCGGTCTCCGATGATATTGGCCAGACGATGGTAATTAGTACCGTACATCAGGCTTATCGGATGCTGGAACACCGTCAGTTAATCACCGCCCGCCTAAATCAGGATATTTCGTCTGTCAGCAGACAGGCTACTGGCACTGCCGGAGATGTGCAGGCCAGAGCAGCGACCGGTGGAAATTTCGCAATAGGATCTGGTATTACACTCACCCGCAGTGTGCGATGTCATTCACCTCGGTCCCGATGTCCCTGACGTCACCGTCAATAACCCTGAAACCGCTGCGTAAATTATTAAGCCGCGCTGCGCTCCCCACCCGGATTCGAACCTGCATTACGATTAATTGAGCTGTTCTACTGCTCCTGAGCGAGAAAATCGCGCGTTTGATGATAGACAGCGGCAACTAAGTGGCGCCAGAGGGGATCATCACCACCAGTTACCACGAAGGGCTGTCGATCACCATCCATGCGCTGTGTCAATCGGAGGATATTGTATCGGTAGATTCCCCCAGCTTTCACGGCGTCACTAAAATCCTGAAAGGATTCAGTATAAAAGCGCTAGAAATTCCTAACGACCCCTCACTGGCATCAGCCTGGAAGTACTGGAGTTCACCCTCGATCAATAGCCTATCAAGGCTATCCAACTTATTGACGCTAAACTGTAATGATCCGCTCCGGTATCTGATGCCGATACACACAAGATGGCGCTGTTAACGCTGGAGCAACACTACGATACGCCCATAATCGAAGACGATATTTATGCTGATCTAGCCTATCGCTATCTCCAACCTGCGGACGATCAAGTCCTTTAATGAAGATAGATAGGTGCTTCTATGCAGTTCGTTTTCCAAAACGATGGTGCTAGAATTGCGTATCGACTGGATCGAACCGGAACGCTAATATGGGGCAGGTATTGCATATGAAATATATCGGCATCAGCGCCACCTCTACACAACAGCAGTTGGCTATATTTCTGCGCCAAGAGCATTAAGCACGTAAGCCGGATACGAGCCCGCTATCAACTAAATCGCGATATCATGATGGAATGGATACGGCGTTATTTTCCAACGGAGACCCGACCCGGATCAGCCTGCTGCAGGAGTTTCTGCTGTGGATTAGAGTTGCCGTCGGCGTTTGATACTCTGCGGCTGAACCGTCAACTGGGAAGAAAAGGCGTGCAGGTAGGTGACGGTGGGGCCAATTTTCTCCGCTTCCGGGAAATACCACCACTACCTGCGCCTCAATTACGCCAATCGCATGACCTCGGCTATTGAGACAGTGGTAAAATGCATCGGAGAAACGGTAGTGCAGCATCTGGAAGTCTACGCTTTCCCCGGCAGCGGAAGCAGCGCAGGACAGTCAATAACGGCCGATCTTTTTATCGGAAATTCACACTCTCCGGCTCCTGCAACCAAAGCATCGACTACGACGGTTGAGTCTGTGCTATCACCCACCTGCTTCGAATAATATAGCGCGGCGGCGTCTGGCGCTGTACGGCATCGAAACCATTTTCCGTCGGCAGGATCAGTAAACTAGCCTGATTAACCGCATTTTTGATGCCGTATTCGCTCAGGTTGCGCCTCCTGACACCTTTGATGCCCTGAGCCGGCATCTATTCATGGGAGTGACACAATGGCACTTTGGATAATCATCGAAACGGCCCTAAAGGTGAATATTCACCAGGCGGTTGTCGACGAAATTAATGCCCGACATTTTCAGTAGGCGAGAACAGGCGCGAGCTCTCTATATAGGTGCCATTATAGGAATGCATGGCGGCGGTATGGCTGGTGACCCTGTTGCCTATCCTGGCTTCCAGCGCCAGCGGCGCTACGGTTTCCCTAAAGCGCGGAGGATTTTGAAATCCTCGTGGGTTAAGCTCGGCCTGCGCTCCGCCTAGCGGGCTATGCTCTCAAACGGCGTGCCGAACTCACTCCAGCACAGGTCGCCGGCAGTTTTAGGTTTATCAAGATGAGTATTAGGTTCCACAAACGGCGGTATGGCCAGCTACCATCGCGGCGCGCACTTCAACCAGGAAATCGGCGCCGTTGTCGATCCAGGTGGGCAATACGCACCAGGCTGATCTGGGGCATGTCCTGCTCTGAAAGCGTCCGATCGAGAGCGGCGGTTAAGGCGGGGGCGCTATTGGTTATGGTGCCATCAAGATCAGGCGTTGAGAACCCCTTTGCCGCCCGCTCTCCGCTGCCCGTGATTTTGCGGCGCCAGACGGCGGATGATTCCCTGTTCGAGTATGATTTACCATAAACCTTCACGCCAGGACCAGTCGGACGTGATTAAATAGTCTACAGCAGGGAGATTAGGTATGGGTTAACTCGCTTTTATCAGGATCCTGAAATAGAGCGTAACCGCATCAGGATAACAGCTAATTATAATTCATTATTTTTTACTGGGCAGCGCAGAAAAATCGTGGGAAAAGGCGCGTCCGACCCAAGCCATACCGGCGTCAGTCTAGGCGCGCGTGGAAAGAGGGAAATAACTTAGAGTTTGGCGACAAATCCCACCGCTTCATAGACCTTGGCCAGGGTCACGCTGGCTTGAGCGCGGGCTTTTTCCGCCCCGTCGCTCAGAACGTGATTCAGACAGGCTTCGTCGGCGCGTAGGGCATGGTAACGTGCTTGTAACAAGGTCAGCATTTCCGACACCGCATCCGCGACAGCGGTTTTTAAATGTCCATACATTTTGCCGGCAAATGCTCGCTCCAGCTCAGCCAACGGCGTGCCAGTCACGCCTGAGAGAATATCTAGCAAATTGGAAATGCCGGGTTTCGTCACGGGATCGTATCGCACCAACGGTGGTTCGTCAGAATCGGTTACTGCACGTTTAAGTTTCTTGACGACGGATTTCGGATCTTCAAGCAACGTAATCACGTTATTGCGGTTATCATCTGATTTCGACATCTTTTTCGTCGGATCCAGTAATGACATCACCCGTGCGCCGGATTTAGGAATAAATGGTTCCGGAATGGTAAAAATATCGCCATACAGCGAATTGAACCGCTTGGCGATATCGCGGCTGAGCTCCAAGTGCTGTTTCTGATCTTCTCCGACCGGCACCTGATTGGTCTGATAGAGCAGAATATCCGCCGCCATAAGCACTGGATAATTAAACAATCCGGCGCTGATATTTTCAGCGTAACAGGCCGATTTATCCTTGAATTGGGTCATCCGGCTCAGTTCGCCGAAATAGGTATAACAGTTCAACAGCCAGCCCAGTTGGCTATGCTCCGGCACGTGCGACTGAATGAAAACAGTACTTCTGGCAGGATCGACACCGCAGGCCAGATACAGCGCCAGAACATCCAACGTCGCCTTTCGCAGCTGCTGGGTATCCTGACGGACGGTGATAGCATGCAGATCAACGATACAATAAATACAATCATAATCATCCTGCATACTAACCCACTGACGCAGCGCGCCTATATAATTACCAATGGTCAGTTCTCCTGACGGCTGAGCGCCGCTGAATGCGATGAGCTTACTCATTTTAAACGTCCTGATTAATGGAAGGTGAGCCCGAGCACGAGCAAAAGATCTGCAAAAAAGGTCCAGAACATAATCCGGATGACTCGAGGTGATCGCTTCACCGTAGTTATACCATAGGTCTGCCGGCGCTTAGGCAGCCGGCATCTTTAGCCGCGAGGATATCATTGCGTAAATCACCGATGAACAGCAGCTAGCGGGCATAAAAGCCCTAAATGGTCGAGTTCCAGAAAAAAACGGAGCCGGGTGCGGCTTTTTGTCCGAAACATCATCGCCGTCGATAATTAGCGTGAAATAGAGCTCAATGCCAAGCAAGGTCAGCGGCGGCGCGACGAAGGGCATGTGATTATTGGTAACCACCGCCATCGGCAACTCATGAAACTCCAGCTGTGCCCACGTATCCTCGACCTCGGGAAACAGAATACTGCCCGCAGTCACTGTCCCAGCATAGCATAATGCTCATCAAAGTGCGGCGTCCGGGTTCTGTCTGAGTGTCCTAGCAACGCGATACTGTGGATATACCGTTCTTCAAGCATTTCCAGTCGCTTCCGCCAATTCGTGACGCATGGCATCGATGACGGTACGGTAATCTGACTGGCTGAATATGGCGGAGCCGGCGACGAACATATCGGCGCCTGCGGCAACTATAGCGCCAATGTTGTCCACTTTTACGCCTCCATCCACCTCCAGCCGGATATCCCTACCGCTAAGATCGATTAGCCGCCGCGCTTGGCGCAGTTTATCAAGCGTAGAGGATAAGAACGACTGACCACCGAAACCGGGATTGACGGACATCAGCAAGATGACGTCAAGCTTATCCAGTACATATTCAAGACAGCTTAAGGGTGTGGCGGGATTAAATACAAGTCCGGCCTTGCAACCGTGGTCCTTGATAAGCTGAAGCGAGCGGTCGATATGTTCCGATGCCTCCGGGTGAAAGGTAATATAACTCGCGCCAGCGACGGCAAAATCCGGGATCAAGCGATCGACCGGTTTCACCATCAAATGCACATCAATGGGAACGGTAATGCCATAACTGCGCAGCGCTTTAAGTACCATCGGCCCCATAGTTAGATTAGGAACATAATGATTATCCATCACATCAAAATGCACGACGTCCGCCCCAGCGGATATCACTCGGGCGGTATTTTCACCCAGGCGGGCGAAATCCGCGAAAAGGATAGAAGGGGCGATTAAAAAGTTTTTCATCCATGTCTCCCGTTAGTTACGGTCAGTCTGCAGCAGGGTGACCACCCTGCTCAAAGATATAACGCCAACAGCTCATTTACGCTGTTGCGCCCGAAGATATTGCTGCTTATGGTCCGTCGCGCTGTGACATGATGCAGTACCGCATCGCCATACCATTTCCGAGTCAGCGCAGTATCGTGATTGGAAATCAGCACCGGTATCTGGCTTTCGCGAGCCAGGTGGCTAGCGAGGCACACTAGATTCTGCTGTTCGGTCAAATTGAAGCCATTAGCATGGTATGCTGTAAAGTTCGCTGTGGTAGAGAGCGGCACATAGGGCGGATCGCAATACACCACCGAACCCGGTACGGCCCGAGAGAGCGTTTTCTGATAGTGCTCGCAGATAAACACTGCCCGGCGGGCTTTCTCGGCGAACCGGTAAAGTTCCAACTCTGGAAAATACGGCTTTTTATAGCGGCCGAAAGGGACGTTGAACTCACCGCTCAGGTTATATCGGCACAGGCCGTTGTAGCAATGCCGGTTGAGATAAAGGAACAATACCGCACGCCGGTGGGCGTGCGTACATAAATTAAACTCGCTGCGCAGCAGGTAGTAAACCTCAGAGATGTTAGCGTCAGCGGCAAATAACTTACGGGCGTCGCGGACAAAGTCGTTCGGACTCTCTTTAACGATATTGAAAAGATTGACGAGATCACTGTTTATGTCAGTGAGGATGTAGCGGTCGTAATCCGTATTCAGGAACACTGATCCGGCGCCGACAAAAGGCTCTATCAGGCAATCACCCGCTGGCAGGTGACGGCGGATATCCTCAATCAGCGGGTACTTGCCGCCGGCCCATTTCAAAAACGCGCGGTTCTTCTTCATGCCTTCGCTACTTACTCATACTCTTCAGTAACCGTGTATTGTACCTTATTTACCATAGCTCCACAGTGCTATCTTAATGGATGATCAATTATTTTGGTCCTTTTTAACCTGACCGATTTGCCGCGCCCAGGGTTTCTTAGCCTGCACATCAGCGGGCAATTGTGCCACCGCATTTTTGGCCTGCAACAGCGAAGGATAAACTCCGTTTACCAGCACGTACCAAGGCTTGCCATCACGGCGGGTCTGATATACCCAATAATGGCTCAACTGCTGTTGGCGCGCATAGGCGTTAAGCGTAGCCGGCTGCGAAGCGCTGCTTAACTGCAGCGTGTAATAACCGACCGGTGCAGATTGAATTGTTCCCCCTGTGCTGCCTGCGGCCGCGGACAGCGAATAGACGGTCAGCGCTCGAGCTCTCAAGGTCGCATTCAGCGCGCTGGCAGTCTGGTGGGCGGCGCTCAGCACCATTGGAGTTTGTTTCGGTTCGCGGTGTGCGGTGGCAGGTACCTTCTCCGGTGATTTGTGCTGTTGTGTACCTCTGCGGTTACCCGGTGTCAGAGTGGCCGCAGCGGGTGGTAAGATCGAAACCGGCCCCCCCTGACCGTTCATTTGCGCGGCCACGCCATTAACCTGATTTCCCTGCTGGGATAACGCATTGGCTATATTGCCTGGTAATTCCACGCGCTGCTGCCCGCTCGGTGTGGTGACCGGCACGGCTTCTGTTGGTGTTGAGGCGACTTGTGGCCCACGCAGCTCTTGCGGAGAAGAAGCGCCATTGTTACCGCTCACCGCAGGCGGGGAGCCGTTTGTCTGAGGAATGTTCGCTGGAGGCGCGGTAGCACCATGGGAGGACAGCGTGGTATTGGAGCCGGAGAGATCAATATTACGCTGTCCATCGTTGTCAGCGCCTTGGCGTCTTGAATCGGTATGCGATGGAGATTTGAGCGCCGAACCAATGCTAATCACTAGCAATAGCAGCACCAGAATGCCGATACCTAGCATCAAATTCTTTCTGGATACTGGCACTTTAGGCGCAATAGGACCTTTCTGCTGGAGGGGGGGAAGGCGATCACTGATATTGGGTCTCAGTTCGTATTCTGACTTGAACTCATCCATATAAAACTCTCCCACTGAGAGGGGTTTTTCCAGCGCCGGTGCGCGGGAAGGGTTTCACACTAAACTGGCCATACTGACGCGCTCTGGCGTGCAACCGACCGACTCAGGCCTGGCAATCCTTAATCGATGCTACCACCATATCATCAGCTACGCCGACGCGCACTTCCGCGTTGCCGAGCGTCACCGGCAGCACCAGACGCAGCTGGCCAGCGATGACTTTTTTGTCGTGCATCATATGCGGCAAATAATCTTCCACAGCCATTTCCGCTGGCCCGCTGACCGGCAGTCCGGCACGCAGCAACAGCGCCCGGACCCGCTTGGCGTCCGAATCNNNCTGAACTGGCCGAGGCGGCGCGCTACGCGCACCGCCATCATCATTCCGGCAGCCACGGCTTCACCATGCAACCAGTTACCATAACCCATATGGGTTTCTATGGCGTGGCCGTAGGTGTGGCCGAGATTAAGTAGAGCGCGCTGCCCCTGCTCACATTCATCCGCGGCCACCACGTCCGCTTTCAGCTCGCAGCAACGGCGGATGCAATAGG
>NZ_LECR01000020.1:1061-7702 GCF_001602625.1 Sodalis-like endosymbiont of Proechinophthirus fluctus | reverse complement strand
GAGTCAAGATGGTCCTCTAGCCACTTGAAAAACGCTGCATCAAAAACAATACCGTACTTTATGACTTCCGCCAGGCCTGAGGATAACTCCCGCCGCGGCAGCGTATTTAGACAGTCAAAATCGATAACCACCGATGCGGGTTGATAGAAGGCGCCAATCACGTTCTTTCCGAGAGGATGGTTGACCGCGGTTTTACCACCCACCGACGAGTCGACCTGAGAAAGTAGCGTGGTGGGAACCTGAATAAAACGCACGCCCCTCTGATAGCTAGCGGCGGCAAAACCGGCCAGATCACCGATGACGCCACCACCGAGCGCGATGATGGTAGTATCTCGGCCATGGGGCTTTTCCAACAGTGCGGTGAAAACGTGATCTAGAACCGTCAGTGATTTGTTCTGCTCGCCGTCGGGCAAGACCACTCGATCGACCTTGGCACCAGCCTGGCTCAGTCGTCCACTCAGGAAGTCCAGATACAAAGGGGCGAGGCAGTCATTGGTCACCAGCATGGCATCATCGCCGCGCGTTAACGGCCAGAAAGACGCCGGATCATTGAATAATCCAGCAGCAATGGTAATCGGGTAGCTGCGCTCCCCTAATGTAACGGTAATCCTCTCCATGGGATGCTCAATAACCTTTTTCGACATCTCGTTAATTCAAATTAGCTGCTTCCCAGCATATTGATAATTTGGTTAGCAACAACCTTGGCGCTTTGTTCGTCGGTGCGGATAGTGACGTCCGCTATTTCTTCATATAGAGGGTTGCGATCGCGAGCCAGCGCTTCCAGAATGTCGCGCGGTGGAGCTTCTGCTTGCAACAGCGGGCGTTTCTTATCCCGCTGCGTACGGGCCAGCTGTTTTTCAATGGTGGTATATAGATAAACAACTACGCCGCGGGCGGATAGGCGGTTGCGTGTTTCGCGCGATTTCACGGAGCCACCGCCAGTGGCCAGCACAATCCCCTGCTTTTCGGTCAGTTCGTTGATGACTTTTTCTTCTCGATCGCGGAAGCCGTCTTCGCCTTCCACATCAAATACCCAGCCTACATCAGCTCCGGTGCGTCGCTCAATCTCTTGATCAGAATCGAAAAACTCCATATTAAGTTGTTGAGCCAACTGACGCCCAATAGTACTTTTACCGGCACCCATAGGCCCAACCAGAAAGATATTGCGTTTCTCTGCCATGTTTTTCGGTACTACTAAGATTATTCGTTAATGACAACCCGCCCCGCCAATCAAATTAGCAGCGGGATCTAAACTAAAACATCATGAGCGTTAGTGCGAGAATCAGGCAAAAATTATCTCAACACTGCAGGCAGTTTGGCAACCGATTAAATTGATGCCTGCATCGCATGCAGGATCCTCTGTATCACCACTGATATAAAATTTGAATAAAAATCATTTATTTTCAATTTCTTACTATTTTAAGATAAATCGCCGATAGCATCAAATTGATGATGAAAAAAACTCATAAAAAAACGCATAAATTATTGCCACATACCTGCTTTTTCGTCCGGTTTAAGCAGCGATAGCATATCCCGCTATGCGGGTGGGTGTAATAAAAACAACTAACTCACGTTGTTTATAATTAACTCGTTGGCGATTAAATAACGCCCCTACTAGCGGGATATCGGCCAATAGCGGCACCTGATCGTTGCTCCGCTGCTTTTGATAATGGAATATGCCGCCGAGTACGATAGTCTCACCGTCTGCAATAGTTACCTGGTTTTTTTTAATCTCTTCCGTATCGATGGTCATGCTCTAGCCCTCTCCCTGCTTGATGATACTGCCTGGAACACTCTGACTCATCCGTAAATCCAGCGTGATGCGCCTATTGCGCCTATTGCGCCTATTGCGCCTATTTCGCCTATTGCGCCTATTGCGCAGAATGCGCGGCGTGACTTCCCCATGCACAGCACCGCCTCTTTGAACTGGATAAGAAGGATACTTGCCGTAGCCACTGTCATTGGGTACGGGATTTGCGTGTTTGCTTGATGCTGGCGGTCTGCTGATGGGCAGTATAAAGACACAGGCCGACCAGAATATCTACCTTGTTTCCTGATCCAGTGTGGTCAACCAGTATGGTCAATTCCAGCTCTAGCATCCGGCCATTGAGATGCTCTAGCAGCAACCCGATGCCAGGCAAAATGCCTATCGACCGGCATTTTCACGTTGGCGAGAGCAACTCTCCTGGCGCGGTTCGCGCGGTAGCGCCAGTTGACCCCGACTCCGCGCAGGTTTTCCCGGCTGATGGTAACGATATGGGCGATTATAAGCACCTATCAGGCGGCACATCCTATACGGCTATTCAATCTCACGGCGGCTAGAGCGGCGGCGGTATCGTCGATCAGCACCGACGAATTGGTGCGCTTATCGAGCCGAATGCTGTCTCTGGATAACAATAGCGACGTGTGCGCTGGGCGTCAATGCGAATCACGTCGGTCGCATCGGCGGTGATTAATAGGTTAATCAGTGTCGTCGTCGCCGCTTTTTTTCCTAACGTTAGTCGTTCTGCGCTTCCTGCTGATATATCACCAGCATCTATCCTTGACACGTCATCTGCAGGCCGCCTGTGCCGCCAGGGAATCTATACAGCCGCAGTGTAATTTCACCCTTAACGCCCGATGTTATCACCAGGTTCATCCTGCACCGACCGGAACCGATCCCGTATCGCCGCGCCGTCGCTACCCGCTGATAGAGAAGTCGGATCGGCCGCGGGGACGGCAAGGACAATGACCAACAGCGGCCACAGGCCAGCCCTACGCTAAACCTGCCCTAGCGTCATGCCGCCCCCCTCTGCTCCACGTAGAATGTCTTATTATGCCCCATCCAGCATATCCCTATCGTCGTTCTCCTATTCGATCGCAGGCGTTGATTCTCCACATGGGTTATCTGAAATCCAGCATAAATCCCTAGGGTATCAATTTTAATAATGCCTGCAGGCCAATGCAGCCGTTAATTAAGCGCCGCAATATTGCTAAGTACACCCTAAAATCCGGAAAAGTCCGCAGTCACTGCGACCATCCATCCTGGCATCTCTATGGCTCTCTGCTGGCGTTGCCCGCCAGCGTAACCCGGCGGTGGGGGATCGTGCCCTGGCATCATGAACGGCAACAAAAGATCCTGCGCCCCGGCCCGGTAGACAAACGCCGCCCTGACTCGCCTCTCTGCATGCTTGACGATGGATATGCCGATGCGATCGCACGCGGCGAATGGCGTTGAGCATTGAACTAGCGCTGTATCTGCTCCAGACGGCGATTTTCCGGGTAGAACAACCACATGCTGCTGGCATAAATAACGACGGTCGCCACCAACGCTTACCTACCCCAGCCATCTTAGTTACCGGCCGATAGCGCCCTTGTTCCCACTGCCAGGCTGCTCAAGGGAAAATTGCCAGTGCGACGCGTCACGCCGCCTTTTGACCTCTCCCGCCAGCGGAAATCGGGAAAAATTGTGTGAATCCGTTAGCCGGTGTCGCAGCGCCACCACCGGCAGATAACCTTCACTACAGTCGCTGACATAAAGCTGGTCGCTGCGCTGCAGGGGGCTGACGTTGCGTTTCAGCTAGATAGATTTCCAGTGCTGATGGCACCAATATAGGCGGCAGGTATGGAGATAAATGATAACGCCAACAATAGCGGCGCCAGAGTTAACAACAGCAGGCAGCGGACGCGCCGCCGAAGACTAGCCTGCCGCCGAGGCTACAGGTTCAGCTGCTCCATAGGGGGTCATCCAGCGCCAGCGCTGCATGGCACCAAGCACGGATTACCACCTCCATAAGTACGTAAGGCGTCGAACGACGACCACAGTTTCCCGCCCTCCGGTGCCGGGCTAAGCTCGATACAGCTAGTGGCAGTCCGCCACCGCCCCGGCGTCAAAGGAAAAATCCAGCCGGTGCGCGGGCAACCCGGCGGCGCGCAGATAGCGGCGCGAGGGGATCAGCGCCGGCAGCCGGGAGCTGAAGACTAGCACACGGCCGGGCTGGGCGACATCAAGACACTAGTCCCAGGCCAGCGCCGCTGGAAGATTCTGCAGACGGCGGCGCAATTGATTTTCGAGATATCAGCTGTAGGCGCGCTCTCGCTGAAGCGACGGTCGGGCGCCGGCAGGCGTATCAGCCTGACAGGTAGTCCCGTCAGGTAAAGCTAGACCGAGAGACACTAGCGGCGCAGCGCATCAATCGTGGCCGCCACAGAGCAGGGATAGCCCTGCGGGTTATTCCCCATTAAAGGAGATTACCACCAGACGCGACAGCGCCATTGCGCCCGCTCGCGCGACAAAGCTAGCTCACGGGACGTCCGGTTCAGCTCTATATCCATGCCTATCCGCCAGCTGTCAAACACCATGATTTCCCTTCCCTGGGGCTGGTGACTTAAATTAGGTATCCAATAGCTAACCTTGATACTAGCGCGCGGTTGTTTATAAACTGCCAAAATGATAAAAAGTGGGAATTCTCACAGGTGAAATTCGTAAAATATTTATTTATCTTTATAGTATGTTGAATTTTGTTTAGAGCCGCTTCGATATATAGCATGTACCCCTATATCGCACCAATTGACCGATATGGCGACGATGAAATAAATCCGCCTGCAAACGCTAATGCAGGTCTTCTCGGCGGACGACAGAGTTATCGCTCAAAAAAAGTATCGCTCAATATGGTGAAAAACTCCGCATCCCGCTCAGGCTCGATCAAATGGTACAGGAATTAGTGCATGCCTTCGTCGCTACAGAAGGCGGCCGGTTCTACGAGCATCACCGGTGTGGATCCGATAGGCATTTTGCGCGCGATCTCTATTGCCATGCTTTCCGGCTACGCCTCGCAGGGCGATAGTACTTATTATACTCAGCAGCTGGCCCACAATTTTTCTTAAACCCAGAACGAACGCTTATTTGTAAAATCAAAGAGGCATTTTTGGCGGTACGGATATTAAGCAACTGCTAAGCAAGGATGAAATCCTTTCAGCTTCCAGGCACAGAATATTGTCTAACACCGAATCGCTAGCGCTGGGCATGCTTCTTCACCCCGCTGCAGCTGTTGCTGGGCTATGCGGTACTGGCCAACGGCGGTTATCTGGTCGACCCCTATCTTATCACTAAAATTACCGATGAAAATGATCAGGTGCTGTTTACCGCCAACCGACGGTAGTTGCGCCAGCTGCGATTTGCGGTTATCTACGGCGATACGCCGAAATCGGCGGTGCTGTCGGACGACGGTATTGAAAATGTGGCCTTCTCACTCCAGTCGACGCTAACGGTACGGTGCCGATGGCGCGAATGGAACGGGTTTCACCGGCACAGACAGCAACGGACTGGGAGCAGCTGTATTATGCCCCACGTGATTAGCACGCCGCTGTCGTTTTTAATGCGTGGCGCTCTCAACAGCAGCATCTTCGTCGAACCCGGCTATGAGTACACCATTCTGGCGTGCCGCCCACGATTTAAATCGCCATGATATTAGTGACAAAACCGGTACAAATAGCGACTCCAAAGACGCCTGGTTCCCCGGTTATATCCCGATACGATTACCACCATATGGGTGAGTTTCCACGATCATCTCCATAATTTGGGAAAAACGACGGCTTCAGGCGCCATAAGAGATCATATTTCCGGCGCCGAGAGTGGTGCTAAAAGCGCCTAGCCTACCTAGGATGATTATATGAAGATAGCGCTGAAGAGCATTTCCCAAAGAGAAACAGGATCCTCTGCCGGGAATAGTTACCGTCACTATCGATAAGAACAGCAGCAAGTTGTCCGATGACAGCGGCAACAGCCGGGAGGAATACTTTATCGACGGCACCTAGTCGAAAGAGCGGGTCGTGCATGAACTCTGTTTGTGCCGGGCAGGATCTATTTTGATCGTGGCTCCTGATTGAGCCAAGCATGGGCGAGAAACAGTGCGCTCACACTACGTGCCTCGCAAAAATCGGGTTCATCCAGCAACTCCAGCATATGTTTTATCGGCCAACGTACCAGTGGCAGTGGCTCCGGCTCATCCCCCTGTAGCCGCTGGGGATAGAGATCCTGCGCCACTACGATATGCATTTTGCTGGAGAAATAGGACGGCGCCATACTCAGGCGGCGCAAAAAAGTAAAGACGCGCCCGCCAAACCCTGATTCCTCCACCAGTTCACGGTTGGCCGCCTCCATCACCCCTTCGCCGGGGTCGATAAGCCCTTTTGGAAAACCCAGCTCGTAATCCTCAATGCCGGCGCCGTACTCGCGGATCAGCAAAAGATAGTCATCCAGTACTGGCACGATCATCACCGCCTCGCGATGGGAAGGCTTCATGCGCTCATACACCCGCCTCGCGCCATTGCTGAACTCTAGATAGACGGATTCAACAGTGAACAAGCGGGACTGAGCAACGGTCGCCACGCGGTGTATTTTGGGTTTTTTCAGATTCTTATCCATATCGTTCCCGCAAATTGCGCAAGAGGGCTAGGGAATGCCCGGCCATCGGGTTGGTTAACATTGTGCGTTAATAAGGGACCAGGCCGCAACCTGTCTGCGCGAACACCCTTCTCACTCCGTCAAAACGGTGGAGTATAATTTTGGTATGGTATTTATGAGGTTGTGGGTAGGGTTAGCATGAGTGCAATCGTCTTTATATTAGCTGGCGTTCTTGCCTGTACGATGGTTTTATTTT
>NZ_LECR01000020.1:0-1055 GCF_001602625.1 Sodalis-like endosymbiont of Proechinophthirus fluctus | reverse complement strand
CGGCTGGCGCTATTATCGCTGGCGTGCCTGCCCTGTCTCCGTAAAACGTCTGTCGTTCATTCAGTCCCTTCTGCGCAAACTGAAGGCGGGGAGGGTGCGCGGCTGTTACCCACGCTATCTCCCGCTATGGCCTGGCGACCGATGCGCTGCATAATGGTGATGGAGCGCGGGGCGGTACCCAACTCATCAATTCGCGAACAGGGCAATGAGCAGGTGCAGTTGCTCAAAGTGCGCAAGGAAACGCGCCGCAGGAGCAGGTTATCAGCTGTCCTTATGAGGGACACGAAGCGTTGCTTCGCCGCACGTCGCTGCTGTTGATACTTCTGATCCTGCTGGCGCCCGTCGTGGTCCGAGCCCTGACTGGCAGTGTTGGGAGATATTCGGCGAATCCGGCCAGGGTAGCACCAGCAATATTTCCCTCGGCGGCCTCGATCTTAATATCCGGAGCACTGGCAGCCGCACATTGTCCGCGATCTGGACTAGAAAACCGACATCGATATTTATGTTAACAGTTAGGTAGTGCGTCAAGGTGGCGCTGTCTCTCGCCTCATGATGAAGTGAGCTATTTTTCCCTGCATCACTGGGGCGGGAATCTGATAATACTGTGCAGTTCTTTCGCTGTTGGTCCTGGCGTTGCTACTGGCCTATATGCCGCTCACTGCCGCTGAAGTTGAGCATTGCCTGACTGCGACTGCGGCGCGCGCAAACGGTACGCGTCGATATCGTCTCGACGCGTGGTGGCTTAGAGCGGCAACAGAGTCTAGCTTAGCTGACTGCTGGTTATCTCGGCCTCCGTTCAGGTAGCAGATATGCTACCCTGAAAACTTATTTGATCGTTCGGTGTTAGGCCACGGCCTTGTTCGATCATTCCTCTTATATTCTGGAGTCTACATGTCCGCAGCTATGACTTGGCGCTAAATTGCTGGATTTAGCCTTCGGACGCGACTTCTGGCTGTCTCGCGTACCGGCAGGCCCTCAGCCGGCAGCGCGGTATCACCCCAGATGAGACCGGACCCCTAATAAATCTGGAATATCACAGCGTGCGCTATACATTG
>NZ_LECR01000076.1:3819-4312 GCF_001602625.1 Sodalis-like endosymbiont of Proechinophthirus fluctus | reverse complement strand
CTGGATGAAGCCGGCGGGTTGATTACTGTCACCGACGTGCCGACGCTGGTCAACGCGGTCTCAACTCTGTTGACCGATGAGGATTATCGCCTATATTACGGCCGACATGCCGCCGAGGTTCTGCACCAGAATCATGGCGCTCTGCAGCGCCTGCTGAATTTGCTTGAGCCTTATCTGCCGCAAAGGAGTCATTGAATGTCGCAAAGAAAGCGTCTGTCAGTGGTGCTCATTACCCGTAACGAAGCTGAACTCCTGCCAGATTGTTTGGCGTCGGTAAGCTGGGCCGATGAAATCGTGGTGCTGGATTCTGGCAGCAGTGACGAAACGCGCCATATCGCCGCGCAGGCGGGCGGGCGCGTCTTCCAATCCACAGACTGGCTGGGCTTCGGTATCCAGCGCCAGCGGGCGCAGGCGTATGCCAGCGGCGATTATATCCTTATGCTTGACGCCGACGAGCGCGTCACGCCGCTACTGCGCCGGGCGATTCAGGAAG
>NZ_LECR01000076.1:132-3808 GCF_001602625.1 Sodalis-like endosymbiont of Proechinophthirus fluctus | reverse complement strand
GACAGCCTGACCCGGAGGTGGTCTACAGCTGCTCGCGGCGCAATCTTTTTCTTGGCCGCTTTATGCGTCACAGCGGCTGGTACCCAGACTTGGTAGTGCGGCTGTATGCGCACGAGCGTTATCGCTACAATGCGCTACCGGTTCATGAATCCCTAGAGACGAGCGGCGCCAGCATCGTTGCCCTAGCGGGTGATTTACAGCATCTGACGTGCCGCGATTTGCCGGCTTTTCAGCGTAAACAGTTGCAGTACGCCGAATCCTGGGCGCGGGAACACCATCGCCAGGGGCAAAAATGCGGCATGTTCGCCATTATTAGCCACACCTACGGTGCTTTCCTCAAAACCTGGCTTCTACGCGCTGGTTTTTTGGACGGCAGACAGGGTTGGTTGCTTGCAGTGGTGAACGCACAATATACTTTCAATAAGTATACCACTCTGTGGGCCTTAAACCACGCTGAGAGGGGAAATGACCTATGACTACCAAAGCCATCTATCCCGGCACTTTCGATCCGCTGACCAATGGCCATCTGGATTTAGTGACCCGCGCTGCGCAGATGTTTGATTGGGTCGTGCTAGCGATTGCCGCTAGCCCCAGTAAACGGCCGCTGTTTGATTTGCATGAACGGGTAGATCTGGCAATCCAAGTTACCGCCCACCTGCCCAATGTGACGGTAACGGGCTTTAGCGATTTGCTGGCCGATTTTGCTCGCCAGCATCAGGCAAATATCCTCATCCGCGGCGTGCGCGCGATGATGGATGTCGAGTATGAGATGCAGTTGGCGAAGATGAATCGCCATTTAATGCCGACGCTCGAGACCGTGTTTATGATACCTGCCGGAGCCTGGTCTTATATCTCCTCCGCGCTGGTAAAAGAGGTGGCTCTGCACGGCGGCAATGTGGATCACTTTCTGCCCGCACCTATCGCCAAAGAGATCCTGGCGCGGTATCGCCTCTCTCAGAGCTGACATTGGGGGCAGAAAAAGGTGCTCCGCTGACCGTGCTTGGCGATCTGTATCGGATTTCCGCATGCCCGGCATGGTTCGCCCGCCCGGCCGTAAACCTGCAGCTCTTGTACAAAATAGCCTGGCTTGCCGTCTGGCTGCAGAAAATCTCGTAGCGTAGTGCCACCCTGCTCAATTGAGCGCAGCAATACGGCCTTGATACTCTGCGCCAGCAGCGCAGCTTCTTCTTCGTTTAACGAACTGGCGGCACGGCCTGGAAAAATACCGGCGATAAACAGCGATTCGCTGGCGTAAATATTGCCAATGCCGACCACCAGCTTATTATCCATCAGCCACGGCTTGATCGGCGTGCGTTTATTGCGCGATTTCTCGTACAACCAGAGGCCATCGAACTCGTCGCTGAGCGGTTCAGGTCCCAGGTGAGCCAGCATGTGGCTGGTAAGCAGATTATCACTCCATCGCCAGGCGCCAAAGCGCCGTGGATCGGTATAGCGGATGAAACAGCCGTTGCTGATGACTAGATCGATATGATCGTGCTTTTCAGGCGGCTGCGGCTGCAGCAGTACCTGCAAACGTCCCGACATACCGAGATGGATAATGATCCATCCTTTATCCAGCTCTAACAGTAGGTATTTCGCCCGGCGCTGTACGCTTAGTACCCGCCTGTCCCGCAGCGCGATAATCTCTTCGTCCACCGGCCAGCGGAGCTGCGCATTACGCACCTCCGACCGCAGAATCGTCTGCCCTGCGATCCAAGGTTCAATCCCTCGGTGACTAGTTTCCACTTCCGGTAATTCTGGCATCTGATGCTCCCTGTCAGCAGAATGTCCGCGAGTCGCGAATAGCACATCTGAGGGCCCATGAAAAACCCAGTCGGAGCCGAGTTTTTAGCTATTCGCCAAAATTATTTGATTTTGGCTTCTTTGTAAATCACATGCTGACGTACAACCGGATCGAATTTTTTCAATTCTATCTTTTCAAGTTTGGTACGCTTGTTCTTCGTGGTAGTATAAAAGTGACCAGTACCAGCAGAAGAAATCAACTTGATCTTCTCGCGAACATCCTTAGCCATGATTTAGTTCCTTACCTTAATGCCTCTCACTGCGAACACGGAGATCGGCCAAAACCGTTTCGATGCCCTTTTTATCGATCACACGCATACCTTTAGCAGATACGCGCAATGTGACAAAGCGTTTCTCGCTCTCAACCCAAAAACGGTGAGAGTGCAGATTAGGCAGAAAAAGGCGTTTGGTCGCATTCATTGCGTGGGAGCGGTTATTGCCGCTCACCGGGCGCTTGCCAGTAACTTGGCAGATTCTGGACATATCTATTCTCTCTAAAAATCAAATCAACTCGAGTTATAAGAAAGGTGGTAACTGCCTCGTCAGGCTTTAAAGCCTATTCCAGCATATTCACTGAGGTGAATCCAATAGAAAGACTCTGCTGAGATAGGCTCTCAACGTTACACTCAAGATTCTCAAAGGTGGAGTAGTGTACGCTTTGACGCGCGACTACTCAAGTTCCGCACAGCTAAAGATACCGCAGGATCGCGGGAAAAGGCTTACAGCCAGCCTTTTCGGCAAAAAACCATTTCCCCTGTGCCAATAACCAGATAGTCCAACACCCGGAATCGATAAATAGGCAGGATTTAACCACCAGTGCCGTCACATCGCGGTCGGCGCGGCTCGGTTCGACGTCACTAGAGGGATGATTGTGCGCTAAAATAATCGCCACCGCATTAATCTTGAGAGGCGCTCGGACAATTTTTCATGGATAGACGATATCTATGCTGTTTACTGTACCCTCAAACAACTCCTGATGGTTGAATAGTTGATAAGGCGATTGCGGTTGTCTAGAAATATGACTACAAACACCTCTCTTTCCCGGTATACCAAAATTTGCTGCAGGCAGCGCTGGGCCATATCCGAGATAGTCATCGCATTCTGCGCATCAGATGCGAACGAAAATGCGCTGCGCCATTTCGCCAATCACCCGCAGCTGCGTACATTTTGAAACTCCCAGACCGTATGTGGTATGTGGCGCTGAGGGTTTGGTGGTTAGCAATCATCGATTTATTTATCGAACGAACCGAACTGCACCAGAAATTCCTCCGCGAACTGCAGGACATGTTTGCCCACTAGGTGCAGGTGCAGGTACGTAAAAAACAGAGCCAGTAATTCAATGTCCGTCAGCGAGTCAGAACCGAGGGCAACCAGCTTTTCACGCAGTGCCAACGTTGACGGCAATCTTTTCTTACTTATATTTTTCCATTATTCGAAACTCAAAGGGCATCATTCACCCCCAGATTTATGATGCCAGCAGTAACAACGTTGTTCGAAATGACACGGTGAAAAGCAGAATGACGATTCCAAAATAGCCGTAAACAGACAAATGATCGTGATACTGAGGGTTATGATAAAATCTCTATAATCATAATTTCACCTGGACATGCGAGATGACGGGACTGGTCGGTAAACATATTGTGCTAGGCGTAAGCGGCGGTATCTCCGCCTACAGGACTCCCGAACTGGTGCGCCGTTTGCGCGAACGCGGCGCCGAGGTGCGCGTGTTAATGACGACGGCAGCGAAGGAGTTTATTACCCCATTGAGCCTGCAGGCGGTATCCGGCTACCCGGTGGCGGACGACTTGCTGAATCCCGCCGCAGAGGCAGCGATGGGACATATTGAGCTGGCAAAATGGGCCGATCTGGTGCT
>NZ_LECR01000076.1:0-111 GCF_001602625.1 Sodalis-like endosymbiont of Proechinophthirus fluctus | reverse complement strand
CGCGCCTGGCGGCAGGAATGGCCAACGATCTGCTCACTACTCTCTGCCTGGCGACGGCGGCCCCCGTCGCGGCGGCGCCGGCTATGAACCAACAAATGTACCGAGCAGTGG
>NZ_LECR01000012.1:916-1781 GCF_001602625.1 Sodalis-like endosymbiont of Proechinophthirus fluctus | reverse complement strand
TGGTGCAGCAGCACTGGGAAGGGCCGGAAAATCTGCTGGCGGAACTGCTGCCTTATCTTCAGGGCGAGCCGGTGGTAGTGCGTGATCCGCCCGATATCACTGAGTCTATCCTGGCACGGCATGAGCGTATCATTGCCGGCATTGAAGACCTCAAGAAACAATGGCGCGCGGCGTCAGCGACGCTTAGATTGGTGCTTGAAGGCTATAAACTCGACCGTCGGGTTTATAGCAGCAAAAATCTGCTGAACTGGCTTGCTAAAGTTGATCTCTGGGCGAGTGAGCCGACCGTGGATTATAAAGTGCCGAATGAATTGGCGCGATTCAGAAGCTCGGTGCTGGCGGAAAAAACTACTGCCGGCGAGCCGCCTTGGTATGAACTGTTTACCGTGGTGGAGGCCTTTTATCAGCAGCGTCTCTCGCTGCGCGAGCTTATTTTCGTCATGGCGCTGACGGAAATGCGTCGAGCGCTGGAGCAGGAAAAAAGGCGGCGCGTGGAGATAGGATTCGACGATTTGCTAAGTCTCCTGGACCGGGCCCTGGCCGGCGGTGGCGGTGAGGCCTTGGCCGAGTCGGTGCGCACGCGCTATCCGGTGGTGATGATCGATGAATTTCAGGATACTGACCCGCAGCAGTACCGTATTTTTCGCCGGATTTACGGCGATCAGCCCGGCTGTGGCCTGCTATTGATAGGCGACCCGAAACAGGCTATCTATGCGTTTCGCGGCGCGGATATTTTCACCTATATGCGCGCCTGCAATGAAGTGGATGCTCACTATACCCTTGATACCAACTGGCGTTCCGCGCCGGGGATGATTAATGCGGTAAACCAACTGTTCCAAAGTTTGCCGGCGCCGTTTATTTTCAG
>NZ_LECR01000012.1:0-841 GCF_001602625.1 Sodalis-like endosymbiont of Proechinophthirus fluctus | reverse complement strand
CAGCCGGCGCTGCGCGTCTGGCTACAGCAGGGCGCCGGCGTAGGAGTAAGCGAGTACCAACAATATATGGCGCGCCAGTGTGCCGCGACCATTTGCGACTGGCTTTACGCCGCGCGTGAAGGCGAAGCCTGGCTTGAAGGGCGCTGGGGCCGTGAGCCGTTGCAGGCGTCAGATATCACGGTACTAGTGCGTAACCGCAATGAGGCGGTGCTGGTGCGTGACGCGCTGGCGGCGCTGATGATCCCGGCAGTGTATCTTTCCAACCGGGACAGCGTCTTCGAGACGCCAGAGGCGCTCGAACTGCAATGGATCCTGCAGGCAGTTTTGACGCCGGAAAAGGATACCGCGCTGCGCCGCGCTCTGGCCACTAGGTTGCTGGGCTTTGATGCTGCCACCATTGATGCTTTGAATAACGATGAGCGTCGCTGGGAGCAGAGGGTTGAAGAGTTTGCCGGCTATCGACAGCGCTGGCAAAAAAACGGCGTACTACCGATGCTGCGTCAAATGATGATAAACTATCGCATCGCGGAAAGCCTGTTGGCAAGCCAGGGGGGCGAACGCCGGCTGACCGACGTATTACATCTGGGAGAACTACTGCAGGAAGCCACGACACAACTGGAGAACGAATTTGCGCTGGTCCGTTGGCTGACGCTGCAAGTTGAGTCTCCTAATTCACAGGCGACTAATCAGCAATTGCGGCTGGAAAGCGATCGTCATCTGGTGCAAATCATTACGGTGCATAAATCTAAAGGTCTGGAGTTCCCTCTGGTGTTCCTGCCCTTTGCGGCTGATTTTCACGTGCAAAAGCGGCCGCTGTTTCACGATCGTCAGGCGTATAGGG
>NZ_LECR01000053.1:13710-16376 GCF_001602625.1 Sodalis-like endosymbiont of Proechinophthirus fluctus | reverse complement strand
AGTGAAGACGCATTATAGGGCCTTCACTGACGGTGACAAGCGCTAATGCAAAATAAGTTTTAACTGCGATAAATTAAACGAATCGCTCTTTTTTCGTCGCCTGTTTATTCATAAGAACCTGTTTTTCAGTCAACTCTAATGCCTAACGCCGACGGATTGACAATTCTTTTTTGGCCCGCCGACGAAATGTTCTCTCCGGCGGCGGGGTGCGAGCACAGGGTAAGGCTGTCGTCGCGATTGCTAATAAGGAGAAGAGAGACAAAACGCCAGTGGCTTAGGTGCAAAAGGTGAGAGCAGCACGATGGGAATCGGATGGATTAACGCCTTGTCCTAGTCCAATTGACATTGTCCTTTATTAGGACAGGACCTGGCTGTTACTCTTAGAGCGTAAGCTTTTCCAAAGATCCGAAACCATAGTGCGTCAATGCCGGCATCAGCGCCGCCGCCTGCGGCGTGGTGGCAAGACAGTAGGCCCTATTCGGCCCCGCCTCGCCCTGTAGGCCGCTGACATCTATCTCATGCTCTACCAGCCAGGCGGCGCGACGGGCAATGGCTAAGCCAGAATCGACCAAGCGGGTGCCTTCCGGTAGTATCGACTGTAATTCCTGGCTTAGCAAGGGAAAATGGGTACAGCCAAGCACGACCGTGTCGGGGAGCTCCACCGCTCTTAACCAGGGATGTAGGAGTTTACGCAGCACCGGCAGCGGCACCATTTCGCCGTGCAGCTTAGATTCCGCCATATCCACCAATTCGATAGTACCCAATTGCAAAATTTGGCAATCGCCGGCGAATTGACTGATCAGATCGTGAGTATAGCTGCGCTGTACGGTAGCACGCGTCGCCAGTAGCCCTACGATGCCATTGCGGGTTAGCTGCGCCGCCGGTTTGATGGCCGGTACCACACCGATGATAGGGCAAGGAAAACGCTCGCGCAACGCCGGCAACGAAATCGTGCTGGCGGTATTACAAGCAACAATGACTATATTGGGCTTCCGCAGCTGCCACATCATGCCAACGATAGCGATGACCCTATCGACAATGAACTGCTCCGGCTTCTCCCCATAAGGGAAAGCTTCATTATCAAACACATACAGATAATGGGCATCAGGCAACGTTTGCCTGACCTCATCATAAATCGATAGCCCCCCTACGCCGGAATCAAAGACAAGAATAGTGGGCCGTTTAGCGGTGCTGCCATTATAAAGCAGTGGTCCTCCCGGGGAGATAGAATTTCCGCCCTGCAGTCTGGTATTCATAATCTGCTCATAATTTTTATCGAACACGTTGGCAATGTCTACCACGAACCGTCATGCGGGTTTTGAGAGGACATGAAGCCGCGATACCCCCAAAGATTCATGCCGCCACGCCGTGCGCATTGATTGGTATTTTAATTCATATCCCAGCGCTGCCCTAAGTAACGGTAATTCAGAGAACAGTCTATATTGGTTACCAGTCAGTCCAATTGATATTTCACCTATTGTTTGGTGCGGCGTGCTAAAATTTCGTTGGTCTTGGCATCACGCGGATGAGGTATTACACAGCGTCACTTGGTGCGCCAGTACGCTTGTAGTAAACGGGTTCATCTACTCTATCCCTTTATAATGCGTACCTTACCGATATTGTAATAGTTTTCGCTGCCGAGTATCCCACGCGATCATATCGTCAATATCATTGCGATAGGCGGTTAAATGCCAGTCAAGTGGGCCGGTTAAACCTTCTATTCCCCTTTCCTATTATTTGCTCTGCTCAGGATCGAGTTGTGCATTGCCGTTATAGGCGCTATAAAGCTGGTCGAGATTCGGCGCTTTATAGACGGTGCCATAGGACAGTAGGAAGCGATAACCCTCGACGATTTCCTAGAAGCGCCTCCCTTCCCCTCCAGGGTTACCGGGTCGTATAATTACCAAACTGTGGCATATAAGCCGGTACTATACGCTGCTCGTAGCTATTTCAGAGATAATTGGTGCCGGGCTCGGTGGTTTGTTTCTGCCAATCCCCCAGTGCTGGCGGTACTGTGTGCGATTTGCGGCGTATTACCCACTGCAGATAATACTGCTTGGAGTCGTCCAGCTTGGCAGAATCCGCGTAAGATCCATAGCGGGGATCATAGTTATAACCTTTGGTATGGTTATAACTGAAAGACAATTGGGAAGCATAAATCCCCTGTTGGAAGCGCAGGCCAGTATTCCAGGGTGCGGCTGTGGAGCTGCCGGGTGTCCAGCATCGTATCCAGATGATTGGCGTCACTGTAGGAATAGGTGCCGTTGTACGCGCTGCGGTTGTTAAAACCGTAAGTGTGGGTAAAGCCGCTGAATTGTTCGTTGAATCGATGTTCCAGAACGGCGTACAGCGTATTACCTATGAAGCCATCACGATCGGACTGGGTCGGATCGCCATAATTATCCGGCAATTTGGTCCGAACATCGAATCTGCGGGGGTATAGATATAATTGCCGCCAACGTGGCAGTGGTGTTTTCTCTCAATTGCTAACGGTTAGCGCCGTCATAGGTCTGATAACCATGGGAGCTAATACCGGCACTTATCGCGTTGCCGTCCTATTCTCGGGTAGTTATGATTTCACCACGCCGCCAATCGCATCTGAGCCCGTACACCGCCGAACGCGGCCCACAGATATATTCAATGCACTACACCAGCATTATGGGGAT
>NZ_LECR01000053.1:12973-13702 GCF_001602625.1 Sodalis-like endosymbiont of Proechinophthirus fluctus | reverse complement strand
GAGCCGGATACGGCCGCCTGATTCATCTGCACGCTGTCGATTAACACCAGCGCATGTATGGTACTAATACATTGAATTAAAATATAATTTTTCTTACCGAAACTACCGTTCTGACTGATATCCACTCTCGGCAACCGGCAACGCCCCCTCAGCCACCGATTTAATCTTTCCGCGATCGATATCTTCGCAGGTGACCACACTGACCATCGCCAGTACCGAAGATATGGGCTGTGGGAAACAGTTCGCGGACACAATCAGCGCATGGCCGTCGCCGGCCTGTATGGGCCGGCGCTATCTTGCCCCAAACTGGAAAAGACTGTGATGGACAGCGTCACTAGTAAGATTGTATTTATTTTATACATCTATTCGTGTCTCATCGATTGGCAGGACGCCACTGGCTACAAATCCCGGCAGCCTGAGGTGGACCCTGGAGGAGACGGCGGAAGACCGGCAGTGTCTTAGGTCGGTCCTAATCCTACTGTTCCGGCGATAAAGGTATCCAGGGAACAAATACACCAGGACACTTACATACAACAAAACTGGACATTAAAAGTTTATTCCTTACAATCCAGGGCAAAAAGCAGTCATTACCTCCAAATTAGCAGGAAACCACCATGGACGCCACAGACGTTACCACTCAACCTCGACCAGTATGAATACCAGTTGACGGAAAAGAGAACCGTTTGTGGCAGATGATGCTGGCGTTCCATTCTAGGCGTCAGAAAAGCG
>NZ_LECR01000053.1:12128-12931 GCF_001602625.1 Sodalis-like endosymbiont of Proechinophthirus fluctus | reverse complement strand
GGCCGAGTTCCACATCTGGCATGATGATGACGATCTTTATCACATCATGTTTGATCAGCAGATCAAAGCACGGATCTGCATCGATCATTTCATGGCCAGCAGTACTCTCATCAATACGCTAATGACAGAGATGATGACGGCCCATAATACGCCCTGAACCCGTGCTGTGCGCCAAATTGTTTCAAACAGACTATCTCACGACGCTAAGCGGTGATGCAGTCTTAACGCTCATTTATCGCCGACCTCTAGGCGATGCCTAGCGCGATTGCGCTGCGCGCCTGTGCGATGCATTGCGCGCCCACGGGTACTAAATCCAGCTCATCGGCCGCGCTAAAAACCAAAATCTGCCTGGATCGCGATTATGTCGTCGATGAACGTATGCCCGTCGGCCGGCCAGACGCTTATCTACCGACAGATAGAGAACAGTTTTACCCAGCCTAATGCTGGTATCACAATATTCACATGCTGGAATGAGCGCTGGCAGCCCCACCGAGGGAACTCAGGGTGATTTGCTGGGGCTTTACTGCGGCAATAGCAATTTCCCCTAGCGCTGGCGCGTCATTTTGACAAAGTGCTGGCCACTTAAATCGCCAAACCATCGGTGAAGGCAGCACAGTAAAATATTGCCGCCAATTATATCGATAACTTGCGAATAATCCGTATGTCGGCAGAAAAATTTACCCAGGTGATACGAGGAGAACGCGAATTTACCCGTTTGAAGGAGATTGATTTGCGCAGATACCGCTGCGAAACGATTTTTATCGACCCGCCGCGTAGCGGACTGGACAATAAGACAATAAGAC
>NZ_LECR01000053.1:5085-12023 GCF_001602625.1 Sodalis-like endosymbiont of Proechinophthirus fluctus | reverse complement strand
ATAAGACGATAAGACGATAAGACGATAAGCATGGTGCAGAGGCCTATCCGCGCATTCTGTATATCTCCTGCAATCCCGACTCTTTGTGCCGTAACCTCACTACGCTTGCGGCCTACACTTGCGGCCAATCACCGTATTGAACGGCGGGCGCTGTTTGATCAGTTTCCCTATACCCATCATATGGAGTGCGGCGTGTTGCTGGTGCGCAAGGCGACGGCGGGTTAACGCCGTCGGCACGCGACACTGGAGCTTAACACCAAAAGGTGAAGCCTGGACATCCTCGCATAGGTCATGACGCTGCCCGCAGACGTATTTAAACCGAGGAACATTAACCTTTCATGCAAAGCGGTCATGCCATGCCTATAGAGCGAAGACGTGAGGTCAGCGCAATTTAGCTGAGGAATACCAAACATTGCGCCCGGGGCGTCCTCCTGCGCATGTATTGATGACACCAGCCGGTGCAGTATAGATGAGAAGCGAGACCGACCGTACCCACGCGGCAACCCGAAAAGCGATTCCCCGCCTGGGGTGATGCAGTCCTCAGTAATTTTCATCGCCGTCCATTTGCATCCAGCGCAGCATTTTTAGCCGCCGGTCAGTCCACAATTACCAGCACTACTGCCAGAATTGACGGCACGAAATTGGAGCCGATAGCGGGATATTCTGCGCTCACAATAGCGCTGTACACACCAACATCCCCAGCAGAAAATTCGCTGCTACCAGTAAGGGATAACCCGGCGGCATCGTATGATATTGATAACGCTGATGCAGGCGATACAGCGCTAGCGTGATCGGTGGAAAGAGGAAAAATGGGACGCTGGTGCTAAACAGCGTGGTAAAACTACCGTTAAGGGGGGCGTCAGGCCCGCAATCAGTGCCAACAGCAGAATGCCTTTCTCTGAGAGGGGATTTTTTGCCATCTGTTTGCCTACCATTATTGCTAGTAAAGGTAAGCGACTTTTCCTGTTCTCGACGGTACAAATAAAAAGCCCCTTTAGAAATCATACGTAACTGCAGTACCAGTCGCTCTTCCAGTTGTCGGCGCTTCTCCAAACCGACATCTAGCGCTTCCGCGCCGGCATTGAAGACGATGATAACCATCGCTTCCGCTTGCGCTTCGGTAAAGCTGCGCGACATATGGTTTTCAATTTCCAAATAATCGGCGAGCTAGGCGATGAAGTGCTGGATTTCACACGTCACCATGGCGCGAAAGGCGCTGGAGGTGCCAGAACGTTCGCGGAGCAGCAGGCGAAAGGCATTAGGGTTGTTACCGATAAATTCCATAAAGGTAGTCACTGAGATGCGGATCACGCTACCCCTTTTGACGATGCGCTGACGCGCCTGACAAATCAATTGGCACAACATCAGACTACTTTCGTCCACCATAGTGAGACCCAGCTCATCCATATTGCGGAAATGGCGGTAAAATGAAGTGGGCGCAATGCCAGCTTGGCGGGCGACTTCACGTAGGCTAAGGCTGGCGAAACTACGTTTAGCGCTCAACTGGCTAAACGCCGCCTCAATAAGTGAATGCCGAGTCCGCTCTTTTTGTTGCGCTCTGATGCCCATGTAAACCATCCAGCCTCACAATAGCCGTAAAGAACAATAGCTATATCAAAATTTATTGCAACAGTGTTGATACAAACTGTGTATTTTAACGTCCCGAGCGCCTTGCCAAGATCCACGACCGGGTGCCTAACAGGACAATCCGTGCTGTAACGGCCGCCATATACGTTGACAATTGGGATATGCGGGCGTTGATGTTACAATTAGGTTGTTAATCTGTATTCATCAGGTTGGGACAGCTATGCAACCAAAGTACGATTACGATGCCATTATTATCGGTTCCGGACCGGGCGGTGAAGGTGCCGCCATAGGGTTGACCAAGCGTGGCGCACGCGTTGCGGTGATTGAGCGCTATGACAACGTCGGCGGAGGTTGCACTCACTGGGGCACCATTCCTTCCAAAGCTCTGCGCCAGGCAGTCAGTCAGATTATTGAAGTCAACCAGAGTCCGCTGCATGGCAATACCCGCCTTCCCCATACCGGCTTCGCCGATATTCTGCGACACATAGATCAAGTTATAAAGCAGCAAACCCATATGCGCCAGTGCTTTTACGAGCGCAACCACTGCCAGATATTCACAGGCGAGGCGAGCTTTGTTGGTGAACACCAGGTGCAGATCCACTATAGCGACAACACCACCAAGATCCTTAGCGCGGAAAATACCGTCATCGCCTGCGGCTCTCGCCCCTATCATCCCCAGGATGTAGATTTTGACCATGCGCGTATTTACGACAGTGACTCTATCCTCGATTTAAAGCACGATCCCCACCATATTATTATTTACGGTGCCGGCGTCATCGGCTGCGAGTACGCGTCAATTTTTCGTGGTATGAATGTAAAGGTGGATTTGATTAACACCCGCGATAGGCTGCTGGCGTTCCTCGATCAAGAGATGTCCGACGCCCTGTCTTATCATTTCTGGGAAAACGGCGTGGTTATCCGCCACAACGAAGAATACGAAAAAATTAAAGGGCTCGATGACGGCGTTGAGGTACGTTTTCGCTCTGGTAAACGTATAAAAGCCGACTGCCTGCTTTACGCCAATGGCCGCACTGGCAATACTGATACCCTTAAGCTGGACAATGTCGGGCTGGAATCGGACAGCCGAGGCCTAATTAAAGTCAACAGCATGTATCAAACCGCTGCCCGCCATATCTATGCGGTCGGCGATGTGATTGGTTATCCTAGCCTGGCCTCCGCGGCTTACGATCAGGGCCGTATCGCTGCGCAGGTGATAATCAAAGGGCAAGCCAATGTGCAGTTGATTGAAAATATTCCCACCGGCATTTATACCATCCCCGAAATCAGCTCTGTCGGTAAAACCGAACAAGAGCTTACAGCAATGAAAGTCCCTTATGAAGTCGGACGGGCGCAGTTCAAACATCTGGCGCGGGCGCAAATCGTCGGTATGAATGTAGGCAGCCTAAAGCTGTTATTCCACCGCAAGACGAAACAGATCCTGGGTATTCACTGTTTTGGCGAGCGCGCCGCCGAAATTATTCATATCGGCCAAGCCATCATGGAGCAGAAGGGAGAAGGCAATACCATCGAGTATTTCGTCAATACGACCTTCAATTACCCCACCATGGCGGAAGCGTACCGGGTTGCGGCGCTTAACGGGTTAAACCGCCTGTTTTAGGCCGGTACCTATGTAGGTTTGCATATGGCTGCGAATACAGTCCGCCAGCTGCTCATAACGAGCGCGCAATGGTGAACCCGGCCGATATACCAGCGCGATAGTGCGTTTTGGCTCTGGTTTATAGCAATTGAGATAGCAAACACCATCCCGCTGTCGCTCCCGCGGTACCGCCAGCGAGGGCAGCAGGGTGATCCCGCTGCCCGCCGCCACCATATTGCGTAGGGTTTCCAGACTAGTGGAGCGAAAGTGCATATCCTCGTCGGCGCCGGCCTGGAAACAGAAGCCCATCGCCTGATCGCGCAGACAGTGGCCATCTTCCAGCATCAGCAGCCGCTCGCCGACAAGATCCGACATCGGCACCCGATCTCGATCCGCCCAGGGATGATCGGCATAGATCGCTAATTGCATCGGTTCATCGAACAACGGCACCTCGATAAACGCTTCCGACTCTTTCACTAGCGCCAAAATAGCGCAATCCAGCTTGCCGCTATCAAGCTGCTGCAATAACTGACTGGTTTGTGACTCGCACAAATACATTTCCAGTTTTGGAAATTTCTGGTGTAGCGTCGGAACAATATGTGGCAGCAGATAAGGCCCAACAGTGGGGATAAGGCCGATATGTAGCGGTCCCGACGTGGATTCCCGCTGCTGGCTGGCCATCTCGCGCAGAACTTTTACTTCTCGTAGCACCGTACGAGCCTGATCCACCAGCAGTAGGCCGGCATGGGTAAACAGCACCTTACGACTGGTTCGTTCCAATAACAGCACGCCCAATTCATCTTCCAGCTTGCGCACCTGTCCGCTGAGAGTGGGCTGACTAACATGGCAGGAATCAGCGGCGCGTCGAAAATGACGATGCTCGGCTAAGGCCACCAAATACTCAAGATCTCGAATGTTCATGAAGCCCTCCGTCGACGCGATAGCCCGCGTCGATAGATAGAATCGAAATCAACGATTATACATATCAATAGTTAAAACAAATAATAATCCCCGCAAAAGGCTAAGACCGTCGTATTTCATCCATCCTATTAATAAGATTAGTTATGTTCCATGGTCAGGAAGGGAAAGAAGGTATCGCAAATCATATTCTATGCCCGCCAGGACGATCAATGGGTGGATGTGTCAACCAATGAACTGTTCAGTAATAAGACGATAATTACCTTTTCACTGCTGGTGCGTTCACGTCGCCGATCCGCTCTTCCAGCCATTTGCCGCGTTATAACGAGCTAGCAGCTCTATTTACGCAGCAGGGTGTGAACAGTATTGTCTGCCTCTCCATTAACGACGTTTTTATTATGAATGCCTGGAAAGCGGATTCCATCAAATTTATTCCTGACAGCAACGGTGAATTTACGCGTGGCATGGGCACGTTGGTAGAGAAAGCAGAGCTGGGCTTTGGTCCTAACTCTGACGCTATTCCATGCTAGTGCGCGACAGCGCAGTGGAAAAGGTGTTCGTAGAACTGGACAAATCCGGCGTCCGTTTGAAGTGTCCGACGCCGATACGATGCTATGTTATCTGGCGCTGGGATGTCAGGTGCAGCCATCAGTGTCGTTATTTACCAAACCCGGCTGCTCGTTTTGTGCCAGGGCCAAGTAGATACTGGTCGAACGCAGTATGCCGCTCGAAGAAATTTTACTGGAGAAATATGCCAGCACTAATACCTGGTAGACATTATTGCCTATCACCGGGATGAAGGCCTGCAATTGCGCCAGCAGCATCGCCGCCAGAGGAGCCACTAGCGAATAGTCTCTACTACCATCTCAACAACAATATGGTGTGCCTCGCGAAAGAGGATCACTCGCGCTACCAGATAATCCGCCAGTTCAGTCGTGTTAGCATAGCCTGGCTGCCCCACTTCACGGCAGCGCGGCGATTTCATTTGAATGCCATTGAGTACCAGTGTCGCCATGTGCAGGTAGTTAAGCTAGGTATCCAGCACATTGAACAACCCGTCATCATCATACCGGTCAGCGCGTTCTGCGCCCGGCCGCATTTACCGCGGATAAGCTCCAGCGCATCGGGTTTTTTCTTCTGCGGCATCAACGACGCAAGGAGGGCGTGACACGATCTGATAATTCGATAAAGCTACCTCGCCGGTATTAAAAGGAAATCAGATTTCCGGCAAAAAGGGAAATATGTACTATGCCAATGGCCGTGTCCGATAGCAAATCCAGAACGTGATCATGATTCGGAAATGCTATCCAGTCTATTGCGGGTAGCGCAAGAGAAACCCAGCAAGCCGGCCGATCACGATCGATAGCGTAGGCGATACCGGCTAACGCACGTGTGCCGAGAGGGCTGACGTCTAGCCGTGTTAATGCGTCCCCCAGGCGGCTTCATTGTGGGACAGCATACGCCATAGGCCAGACTCCAATGGGCGAATGTGATCTGTTGAGCGCGCTGTAAATGGGTATAGCTGGATATCACGTCCTGATTGGCCTCGGGCGGTGAGCGCACCAGCACCTGCTACAATTGGCGACTTGCGCTTTGCACTGCAGCTTTAAATCGGTCGCCACCTGGTCGTTGCAGCTGCACCCGGTATGCAGATTCTTACCCAAATCGCCTACTTTCTCAATTAATCTCTGCTCAACCCCCAGCTGTAAATATCTTCCGCATCGCTGGAGAGAAATAACCTCCATCGATGCGGTAATAATTGTAATTTAATCCACAGGCGTCACCTGCAGACCGTTTTCTTTACCATCGGTAGGGAAAGTTAATGTATCAAATCGTCCACCAGGTAATGCCGCCGTGGATGAGTAAGCAAGAGGCACTTGTGCTCAGCACGATAACTATCGAGCGCGGTAAATAAACGTTCCACCGCCTCGTCACTATCAAGCAATACGTCGCCTAGTTTGATAATCAATAGATTCATTATGTCGTTGGTCCCACTTATCCTTATAAAAGCGTTTACGTCTGCGTATAACCAAAACGGATATTGGCGCACTGCACCGCATGCGCTATCGCTCCCTTGAACAGGTTATCCTCGGTAAGACACCAAGATCAGATGTTCGCCTTGCATTTTATAACCGATATCGCAAAACGGCGTGTTCACTACCGACTTCAGTTTCGGCACCACCTGATCGTAAAGCAGCACCAGAAGGGCTTGTGGTCATATGCCTGATGAAAACTGGCCGCCATCGCTGCCTGAGTCACGCCAGGCCGCAGCCGGCAGGGGCAGGTAATGGTCTCCAAGATGCAATAAGCAAAATTGCCCAAATGCGGCGTGAAAATCACCAGAATACTCAAATGGTTGACGATTTCCGGCTGATGGAGATGGGTTAAGATACCATAAGAAGGCTGTTAGCTGACTTCTTAGACGCTATTGCCGAGCGTTGTCTTGCGGCCGGCGCCACTGACCGCATTAATCACCGGCCATTAATCGCCGTTAAGAAACCCTTTCTACCAGCGGCTTGAGCACCAGTTGTGACGCGGTGGGATAACATCCTGGCACCGTAATCAGCTGGGCGGTTTTTATCGTCTCTTCCCCGCCACTCTGCTAGACCGTATCTGCCCAGTCCACAGCCAGTCAGAGCACTGATGCTGGAACCCGTAATATTACGTATAAAAGTCTACTTGATTGACAAGATAAGCGCTGGAGAGATCAACTACCACGCAGCAGGCTACCAGAAATTGCGGCGCCATCGGTAATGGCCTACTTCATGGGCGGTGGCGAGAAACACCATATCAGCGCGGTGAGATTCATCTGCGGGTGGCGGGCCGCCAGGTAGAG
>NZ_LECR01000053.1:1226-4971 GCF_001602625.1 Sodalis-like endosymbiont of Proechinophthirus fluctus | reverse complement strand
CCAGCACCAATCTCCGCTGTTCACTTGCGAGATCAAGCATAGTAGTCCGTTAGGAACCCGTTTACGTCCCGCTCAACGTTAATTTCTTTATATTAGTTATATTAATAATATAACTAATATAAAGAAAATAATATTAAATACGATGATAAAAATACCCCATTTTATGGAGCCTTACCGTGCGCTTATTGCCACGCTGTCTATCAGCGCTACCAACGCTGCTCTAGACCAAAGTAATGAGGTATTAATCACCTTGCTGGCGGGCTGGTTCCACGATCTGGGGTTTTAAGTTAAAGTCCAGCCTGTGCCGGGATTATTATTGACGGACCATAGCGATACGGTACCGTTCAACGATGGCCGCTGGATCCTTTTGTTCTAACCGAGCACGACAATAAGTTTTACGGCCTTGGGTACCACGGATATGAAAGGGTTTTTCTCTTTCGTGCTCGA
Source organism: Sodalis-like endosymbiont of Proechinophthirus fluctus (assembly GCF_001602625.1). Lineage (GTDB taxonomy): Bacteria > Pseudomonadota > Gammaproteobacteria > Enterobacterales > Enterobacteriaceae. The sequence goes on along the minus strand of NZ_LECR01000053.1, from coordinate 4,524 downwards.
CAGCCTGCAGGATATCGATGCCGCGACGCTGCTGAAAAACCGCTCTATGTGCTGGAGACAGCGGATGAAGAAACTTCAATAGCCGACGCCAGTTATTTCTAACTCAGCAGTCAATTAAGGACGGATTTTACCATTATCGGCGAACCTACCTCCCTGACGCTGGTACGCGCGCATAAAGGCTATTTGTCCAACGCGGTCACTGTAATGGAGCAATCCAGGCACTACTCCAGCGATTCCCCCCGCTCGCGGCATCAACGCCATCGAAGTGATGCATGAGGCCATCTCTCACCTTAAGCTCTTGCGCAATTCGCTACAGACACGCTATCACCATCCGACCTTTGTCATTCCTCACCCTATCATGAATTTTGGCTATATTCATGGTGGCGATGTGGCTAACTGCATCTGCGGCTGTTGTGAATTGCATATGAATATTCGTCCGCTGCCAGACCTGACGCTTGGCGATCTGGATGAGTTGATTACTGAGGCGCTGGCGCTCGTCATCGAACGCTAGCCTGGCCGTATTACAGTATCGGCGCTGCATCCGCCCATCCCAGGCTATGAATGCCGGGTGGATACACCTCTAGTGCAAGTAATGGAAAAATTGCTGGGGGTAGAAACCCAGGTGGTCAACTATTGCACCGAGACCCATTTATTCAGGAGTTATGTCACACCCTGGTGCTCTTTCCCGGCTCTATCAATCAGGCCCATCAGCCTGATGAATTTATCGATATAGTGTTCATTGTAAGCCACCCGAGAATTGATCGCGCAGATTATTCAGCATTTTTTCCATCACTGAATGAAAACACCCTTTACGCAGAAAATACCATCTGAATGAATCAGATATTCTTATAATTATAAGGTGTAATTAAATTTTTTTAATTACCACGAATGTGAAGTTTTTTGTCGTGGAATATTGGCAATTGACGAACCGTACGATAAGTGGCTAGGTGATGGCAAACAATTTCACTATCTAGTGAAATAAATTTTCAAAGAGTCTAATCAAGGTCCATAATAAACAAACAATATTCAGTAATATGAAGCAGCGTTAGTATGCTCGGGGATCTTCTAGGCGACACAATTAAAGATGCGATTGGAGAAAATATCCTGGAAAAGGTCGAAATCATCCGCAATCTGTCCAAATTGGCAAAGCATCGCCAGCAGTTACTTTCCACTCCACCCTGCAAAATCTTTCCAATGATGAGCTACTGCCGGTGGCGCGCGCCTTCAACCAATTTCTTAATCTATTCAGTGCTGCCGAGCAATTTTATTCTATTTCTCCCATACCGAAGTAGCTAATAATACTGAAGGTCTGGGTAAGGTCTTCACCAGGTTGAAAAACACCACGAGCTGAATGAAAAGTTATTCTCGCCGAGGTAGAATTTCTATCGATTGAATTAATCCTTACCGCTCACCCTACCAAAATTACCCGATGCACCCTCCTGATACACATGCTGGTCGAAGTGAATAACTGTCTAAAACAATTAGAGCACAACGAGTTATTAGAGTATGAGTACAAATAGATCATACGCTGCCTACGCCAATTAATCGCCCAATATTGGCATACCGACGAAATCCATAAACACCGCCCGACGCCAGTGTATGAAGCCTACTTGGGTTTCTCGATTGTGGAAGATAGCCTTTGGGATGCGGTACCGTACCGTGCTATTTACTCAAGTTCAATGAACAACTGTAAAATGTTTTCGGCTACAAACTGCCACTGGAAAATGTGCCGGTCACCTTCATCTACTGGATAGGCGGAAGACCACGACAGCAGCCCCAGTTACCGCCGACATCGCACGCCGCATGCTGCTGCTCAGCTGCTAAAAAGCGATGGGATATTTTATACGCGACATATAGGTTCTGATCTCGAAGCTGTCGATGGGCGAATGTACCCCCGAGCTGTGTGCTCTGGCCTGGGGCGGCGCAGCTGCGTGGTGAACATCGCGAGGCTATGCCAGATTTACTGGAAACCAACGATCAACTTTTGGAACTGCTTTTCAACTGTTATCAGTCGCTGCGCGCCTGCGGCATGACAATTATCGCCATAGGTCAACTACTAGATACGCTGTAGCAGATCAAATCCTTCGGTATTCAATTAGTGTGCATCGATGTGCGCCAGGAAAGCGCGCGTCATATTGAAGCATTGAGCGAAATTACCTGCTATTTGGGGCTAGGAGACTATGCCAGTAGTTACCGACACCCCGACGTGCCAGCCAGCTTGTTGGCGCTGATCACGTGGAAACCGTAGCTGGCGAAATCTAGATACTGATCCGCAACGGCCTCGCTGGCGGTCACATTCAGCACGACTAGATCGTCATAAGGGTGAGCACGCATCCACAAAAATAGATCTTCTTGCCCCGTAAGCGACGCCTCGTCGTTGAAAGAGGCCAGTGCTCTATATTGGCATCCAACCCATCGTAGCTAAGAAAACTACGCTGGCTATCCACCACACGCCGCTGAGAATAAATTCAAAGCTGGTGCGCGCCGATAGGTTTTTTTGCTCGTGGGCAAAAAACTCTAACCATCGGGGGGTCAATATTGCCCTTGCCGAACAGTATCATACCAATACGTTTTTCGGCTCGAAATATCGAGGTGTGCAGCCTCCGTATAACATGCTTGGTAGGCCCAAAGCGCAGGACTGCCACCAGACTGACGCCGTCCTCAGCCTGCCAAAAGAATTCGATAGGTTGATACTTCATCTGCTGATAGAAACGGTGGCTGTGCAGTGCGTTTTTCACCACGCCGGCGCCTACCAGGGCGACCAGCGCCACCCCCTCGCGCAGTTGTAAATGCGCAGGCAGCCCGACTTGTTCAAGAATATGCAGCGCGCTGTCGGCAACCTCAGAGGTGTAGCACAGCTGCAGCAAACGCCGGTCGCGGTGCACCCCCACCGCCAGAGGTTTGATCTGGGCGCGTTTCAGTACCAACTCTATCTCTTTGTGGACCAGAGCAAAGTCGCAATGCGGCGCGATGGTGAGTTCAACCAGGCAAACATCATCATGACTGGTGACAATTTTTGCGCCGGTACCGGAAGCCAATACCCGCTCAATGCGCGTAGAGCCTTGCTCCGGCTTATAACTACAGCGCAGCAGTAAATCGATATCGCTGCCGGATACCGGCTGCAGAGTCCGGGCGTGCAGGACCGGCGCCGCCAGACGCGCCAGCTCTCTGGCCTCATCCAAGCGCAGCAGCGGCAGTAGGCAAGCATCCTTTACTTTGCGCGGATCGGCGCTGTAAACTCCTGCCACATCGCTCCAGATAGTGACGCGGGAGACACTTGCCAGCGCGCCGATCTGGG
>NZ_LECR01000053.1:0-1193 GCF_001602625.1 Sodalis-like endosymbiont of Proechinophthirus fluctus | reverse complement strand
GTTTCACCCGCCTGGTTGCGGCAGATAAAGCCTGTCACCACCATCCGTTTGGTGGGATATTGGGTCAGCAACTGCTGCAACAGCGGCCAGGAACGCCCTTCATCCACCTGGGGCTGGGCAGCGCGTTCGGCACGGAGAAAATCGCGTGCGTCCAGCCACTGCGCCTCCATGTCAAACTGGCTGAGCAGCGATGCCATCAGCCGCGCCGACCAAATTTCACCGTGCCCAACCACCTCAGCGTATACGGCGTCGTTGATGGGGCCGTCAAGCAACGCCGACAGCCGCTCAAGGTCGCGAATGAACGAGACAAGCAACCTTTCGGCGTCCGTGGGGGGCAGCAAACCTTTAATTAACTCGCTTTGATAGAGTCGCAAATTCTGCTGCACCTGATGGGCAGACAGGCGATCGCTTTGGCTCAGCACCAACCAGCTGATAAGCTGGTTGGTGCTGCTTCCCGCCGCTGAAACCACCATAAGATCACCGGGCTGGCTGTATTCGGCCATAATCTCCGCCACCCGCTGGTAGCATTTCACGTCGGCGAGACTACTGCCGCCAAATTTATGCAATTGACGGCCAATCGGCATGTCCGCGCTTACTAATGGACTCATACTTACCTCTGTAGCGCCGCCTGGAAAGGCTGTTCCAGATCGGCAATTAAATCTTCGCTATTTTCAATCCCGACCGACACGCACAGCAGCATTTCGCCAATACAGGCACGCGCCTCGGCGGCCATTCCCCCCGCATTCGCCATAGTCGCGGCGTGGGGGATAAGGCTTTCCAACCCCCAGCAATTCGGCTAGGGTAAACAACTCAAGCACGGACAGGAAGCCGACACATCGTGGTTTCGTCGCCATCTAGTTCAAATCTGAGCATCGCGCCAAAGCCGATTTGCTAGCGGCGGGCCGATCTCGTGGCCGGGATAATACAACTTTTTCACCTACGGATGTTGCTGTAAATGGGCGAAGATTGCTTGGGTACTCTTTGCTGTTGCCATATGCGCGGCGTCAGGGTATGTATCCCATGCAGCAGCAGATAGCTGTCAAAACGCGCTGCTAGTGACGCCGATATTGTTGCCCTACCAGGCCAATTCGATGGCGACGTCCAACTCGTTAGCAATCATCGCACCCACACCACATCGGAATGGCCATTGAGATATTTGGTATAGGAATACACAGCTAGATCGACGCCCAGCA
>NZ_LECR01000047.1:35219-43007 GCF_001602625.1 Sodalis-like endosymbiont of Proechinophthirus fluctus | reverse complement strand
GCTGCCGGCATGGGCGGGGGGACCGGCACAGGCGCTGCACCGGTTGTTGCGGAAGTCGCCAATGATCTGGGTATCCTGACCGTAGCTGTTGTCACTAAGCCATTTAATTTTGAAGGAAAAAAGCGCATGGCGTTCGCCGAGCAGGGCATCGCTGAACTCTCTAAGCATGTGGACTCGCTTATCACTATTCCCAATGATAAGCTGCTGAAAGTCCTAGGCCGCGGTATTTCGCTGCTGGATGCTTTTGGCGCTGCCAACGATGTACTAAAAGGTGCGGTGCAGGGTATTGCTGAGCTTATCACCCGTCCCGGCCTTATGAACGTCGACTTCGCCGACGTGCGTACCGTGATGTCAGAGATGGGTTACGCCATGATGGGCTCCGGTGTCTCCTGCGGCGAGGATCGCGCGGAAGAAGCGGCGGAAATGGCAATTTCAAGCCCGCTGCTGGAAGATATTGATCTGTCTGGCGCCCTAGGGGTGCTGGTAAACATCACTGCAGGTTTCGACCTGCGTCTGGACGAATTTGAAACCGTAGGTAACACTATTCGTGCTTTCGCCTCCGACAATGCCACCGTGGTCATCGGTACCTCGCTGGATCCAGATATGAACGACGAACTACGCGTTACCGTCGTGGCGACCGGTATCGGCATGGACAAACGCCTGGAAGTTACGCTGGTGACTAATAAGCAGAGCAGTCAGCCGGTCATGGATAACTGCTACCGCGATCACGCTGTGGGCTTATCTTCGCTCGCTCAGGAGCAGAAAACCGCGGCCAAAAAGGCGGTCAATGAGCAAAACGCTCAAAGGGGTGGTAAGGAACCAGACTATCTGGATATTCCGGCTTTCTTACGTAAACAGGCGGATTAAACAAACGTACCATTTTGGGAAATACCGCTCTTTGTGCTAAACTGGCCCGCCAACTCTACTGCTAGGCAGAGTGGGCGGCGTGGGTATGGTAAAAATTGCGGGAGAAATAGATGATCAAACAGCGGACATTAAAACGTATCGTGCAGGCCACCGGTGTGGGGTTACATACCGGCAAAAAAGTCGCACTGACACTACGCCCTGCACCGGCAAATGCCGGGGTCATCTATCGTCGAACCGATTTGANCCCGCCGGTGGATTTTCCCGCGGACGCCAGGTCGGTGCGTGACACCATGCTATGCACCTGTTTAGTGAATGAGCATGATGTGCGAATTTCCACCGTTGAGCACTTGAACGCGGCGCTGGCAGGATTAGGAATCGACAACATTATCGTTGAGGTGGATGCGCCTGAAATCCCGATCATGGACGGCAGCACCAGCCCCTTCGTTTACTTGCTGCTGGATGCTGGTATTGAGGAGCTTAACTGCGCCAAAAAATTCCTGCGTCTCAAACAAGAAGTGCGTGTCGAAGATAGGGATAAATGGGCCGAGCTGGCGCCATATAACGGTTTTACGCTCGATTTCACCATCGACTTTAAACATCCTGTGATTAATGCCAGCTCGCAAAGTTATTTTCTGAACTTCTCTGCGGAGTCGTTTGTTCGTCAGATAAGCCGCGCGCGCACCTTTGGCTTCATGCGCGATATCGAATGCCTGCAATCTCGTGGCCTAGCTCTGGGCGGCAGCTTCGACTGCGCTATCGTGGTCGATGACTACCGGGTGCTGAACGAAGACGGCCTGCGCTTTGAAGACGAGTTTGTCCGCCACAAGATGCTCGACGCCATCGGAGATCTATTTATGTGCGGCCATAACATCATTGGTGCTTTTGCCGCCTTCAAATCCGGCCACGCTATGAACAACAACCTATTACAGGCGGTGCTAGCGCGCCAGGAAGCCTGGGAACTGGTGACCTTCGAAGACGAGGCAGAACTCCCGCTGGCGTTCAAGGCACCTTCCTTTGTTATGGCATGAGTGTCGTCGGCGAGCGGTGACACAGCGCCTTTAGCAGTTAGGCGTCTATTTCCCGCGACGGGCGGGGTCGGTACTCTCTCCGGCTAGCTCCGCCAGTCGTTCCAGCACGTTCTTTAATTTCCCTTCGCTACACGCCGCCACATAGCGGATAGACGCCGCGCTCTGTAAGCTCAATTGCCGCGGCTTTTCCCTGAGCGGCCGGTGATATTGCCGGCCGCTGTCTTTGTTTTGCGCGTTCAATTCCTGTTTTCTCGCCAAGCCAGGGTTAATCCTGATGTCGATGGACGACAATGATGGTAGAATCTGTCCCCTTAACGCGAATAATAATTGAGGTTCTTCATAGCGTAACCGCATCTTCCAGCTGGCATTGGCGGTTTCCAGCACTATCACACCCTGGCGGACGTTGGCAACGCGGCACCAGGGGCGCAGCAATGCCGGCAGCAGCGCGTTGACCGCGTGGTTAAGATTAAACAGCATGATGGCCCGCTGCTTAATCTTTGAGAGGGACACGTGGCCCACTTCGGCGTTATCGCTAAACAGACTGTCGATGGGATTTGGACGACCATCGTGCATAACAACACTCCAGCAGAAGACATTATCGGGTAATGGGTATTTTAAATCGTTGGCGACAATTTGGCAGATATCATTTCTGGCCGCATCTCCTGCTGAGGATAGTAACGGCCGGGTTTGGCGTACCGTTATTGCCTGGAAGTCGCTCAGGAAATTCTGCACCAGGCCGGCAAAGCGCCTTAAAGGCCGGCTTCATGAAGGATGTTCCGCATCGCCCATCGCCCCGCCTACGTCGTAGATTATTGGCACCAGCATGCCATACGCACATACGCACTGTCATCCGTCATCTCTCCATTGCCAGGTCCCCGCGCCGGTGCCCGGAGGATGCCGTCGCGCCACCTGCGTCAAACGGGCTATGTCTCCTCCATCGACCACCACACTGGCATCCGTCTGGTGCAATTGCAGAGAAATGGACGGGGCCATGATGAGATGTCACTAACTATGTTAGCAAAATTACTTACCAAAATTTTTGGTANCCGTAACGATCGTACCCTACGCCGCATGAGTAAGGCGGTGGATGCCATCAACCAGATGGAACCAGTTATGGCGCAGCTGAGCGACGAACAGCTCGCAGCTAAAACCGTTGAATTTCGCGAACGTATTGCCAAAGGGGAGACCGTCGACAGCCTGCTGCCGGAAGCCTTCGCCGTGGTGCGCGAGGCCAGCAAGCGTGTGTTCGGCATGCGCCATTTCGATGTGCAATTAATGGGCGGTATAGTGCTTAACAATCGCTGCATCGCCGAAATGCGCACCGGTGAAGGGAAAACCCTGACCGCTACGCTGCCTGCATACCTGAACGCCCTTAGCGGCAAAGGCGTGCATGTGGTCACTGTGAACGATTATCTGGCGCAGCGCGATGCGGAAAACAACCGTCCACTGTTTGAGTTCCTGGGGATGAGCGTCGGCATCAACCTGCCGGGGTTGCCCACGCCAGCCAAACGTGCCGCTTACGCCGCCGATATCACTTACGGCACCAACAACGAGTACGGTTTTGACTACCTACGCGACAATATGGCGTTCAGCCAGGAAGAGCGGGTGCAGCGTAAGTTACATTACGCGCTGGTAGATGAGGTGGACTCCATCCTGATCGATGAAGCCCGCATCCCTCTCATTATCTCTGGCCCGGCAGAGGATAGCTCCGATGTGTATCGCCGCGTCGACAAACTGATCCCGCATTTGATTCGCCAAGACAAAGAGGACTCCGAGAGCTTCCAGGGTGAGGGCGACTTCTCAGTGGATGAGAAATCTCGTCAGGTGAACCTGACCGAACGGGGGTTGGTGCTGATTGAAGGGCTGCTGGTGAAAGCAGGTATCATGGAGGAGGGAGAATCGCTCTACTCTCCTGCCAACATCATACTGATGCATCATGTGACCGCGGCCTTGCGCGCCCATGTGCTTTTTTCTCGTGATGTGGACTATATCGTTAAAGATAGTGAAGTTATCATCATTGACGAACACACAGGCCGCACCATGCCAGGCCGCCGCTGGTCTGATGGGCTGCACCAGGCGGTGGAGGCTAAAGAAAACGTGGCGATCCAGAATGAAAACCAGACGCTAGCATCCATAACCTTCCAGAACTATTTCCGCCTGTATGAGAAGCTATCCGGTATGACCGGCACCGCTGATACCGAAGCGTTTGAGTTCAGTTCCATCTATAAACTCGATACCATCGTGGTGCCCACCAACCGTCCGATGATACGCAAGGATTTGTCCGATCTGATCTACATGACAGAAAAAGAAAAAATCGACGCTATTATCGAGGATATCAAATCCTGCACCGAACGTGGCCAGCCAGTCCTAGTGGGAACTATTTCCATTGAAAAATCGGAGCTTGTTTCCGATGAGCTGGAAAAAGTCGGTATTACGCATAAAGTGCTCAACGCCAAATTCCACGCTATGGAGGCAGAGATCGTAGCTCAGGCGGGCCAGCCTGGGGCGGTGACCATCGCAACCAACATGGCCGGCCGCGGTACCGATATAGTGCTAGGAGGCAGCTGGCAGGCGGAAATCGCAGCCCTGGAGACGCCGGACGAGCAGAAAATCGCCGCCATCAAGGATGCATGGCAGGCGCGCCATAATGCGGTTCTAGCCGCAGGCGGCCTGCATATTATCGGCACCGAGCGTCATGAATCGCGCCGTACCGACAATCAGCTGCGCGGCCGCTCCGGCCGTCAGGGCGACGCCGGCTCCTCCCGTTTTTACCTGTCGATGGAAGATACCCTGATGCGTATTTTCGCGTCGGATCGCGTCTCCGGCATGATGCGTAAACTGGGCATGAAACCGGGCGAAGCCATTGAGCACCCATGGGTCACAAAGGCGATTGCCAATGCTCAGCGTAAGGTGGAAAGCCGCAATTTCGATATCCGTAAGCAACTATTGGAGTATGATGATGTTGCCAACGATCAGCGCTACGCGATCTACACACAACGCAACGAACTGCTCGACGTCGCGGACATTAGCGAGACCATCAAGAGCATCCGCGAGGATGTGCTGAAGGCTATCCTCGATAGCTACATTCCGCCGAAATCGCTGGAAGAAATATGGGATATTCCGGGGCTTGAGCAGCGCTTAAAAGATGATTTTGATCTGGATATGCCTATCGCTCAGTGGTTGGACGACGAGCCTGGCCTGCACGAAGAGACACTGCGTGCGCTCGTGCTTGAGCAGACACTGGTGCAATATCAGCGTAAGGAAGAGATCGTCGGCAGCGAAATGATGCGCAATTTCGAGAAAGGCGTTATGTTACAAGTACTTGATTCTATGTGGAAAGAGCATTTAATGGCGATGGAATATTTGCGTCAGGGCATCCATCTGCGCGGCTATGCGCAAAAAGACCCGAAGCAGGAGTACAAGCGCGAATCTTTTGCGATGTTTGCCGCCATGCTGGAATCTCTGAAATATGAAGTTATAAGTACCATTAGTAAATTGCAGGTGCGCATGCTGGAAGAGGTAGAGGCGATAGAGCAACAACGGCGCGAAGAGGGCGAACGTCGTCTGGCCAGACAGCAGAAGCTGAGACATCATACGCCAGTGGCGGAACTCGTCACGGGTAGCGCTTCCTTAGCGCAGGAAGGACGCAAAGTCGGGCGCAACTATCCTTGCCCGTGCGGTTCCGGGAAGAAATTCAAGCACTGCCACGGCAAATTTTAGTAAAGCCGATGCCAGGAGGAGGCCAGCAGCAGAGTTCCTCGTCACGCCCGATTTTGTTTGGAGTTTTATTAAAAAGAGGTTTACGTACGCTTTTTATTAAAACGCGCAATCTGGCAGTGTGAGGGATATAACCTTAAGGAGCGCTGACAGCTATGATGATAGAACCATCGCAGTTGGTATCATCCGTAACGCCCGGCGAGAGATATTTATCACCCGCCGCCCGGCGGAGATCCATATAGGAGGTTTTTAGGAGTTCCCCGGCGGTAAGGTAGTAAGGTAGAGTAGGGCGAGAGCCCCAAACAGGCGCTACACTGAGAACTACGTGAAGAGACCAGCATTGACGTCGAGAATGCCTATTTGCTGACGACGACCCAGCATCACTTCGCTGAGAGGCAGCTGGCGTTTTATTTCTTTCTGGTGGTGCAGCAGTACGGCACTACACCCTGCGGCAACAAGGGACAGCCGGTGCTATGGTGCCCGCAGCAGGCACTAAACGTTGAAGAGTTCCCCCGGCTAAGAGTGGCTATTATTCGTCAACTGATGGCGAATCGATCCGGCGCAGTTTCTTAGCGGGGCACAGAAACCTATAGCACGGTAAGCGTGTGTTCCTTCGTAGAGGGACTGGCGTGACGTTTTACCTGTCGGATGGGAATAAACCAGGGTAACAGAGATGTCAGGTGCGGCATCCATTTCCAAGACATGCTGCCTGCGACGGTGAATTATACCGCTGCGGGCGCTGTCCATTTAGTGACGGATTTCATCGCTCCACTCATCGCTGTCAGTTATTTACACATCGCTTGGGATACGCTTTTCCTCTTCCGCCCATTCGCCAAGATCTATCAACTGGCAACGTTTGCTACAAAATGGCCGGAACGGGCTTTTCTGACTCCACTCCACCATTTCGCCGCAGGTGGGGCAGGTGACGTTAACAATATCGTCGTTCATAGTGATTGCTCCTAAAACAGGCCAGTTCAAACAACAGGCGGTTCGGTACTGCCCCGTTCTCGTTTTCCAGGGATAAAAAACGGATAGTATAACGGGTATTATGGCCGGAAACTTGCGGATAGAGTTGATTCTCGACAGGAATATGCAAACGTAGCAAACCCTCTCCTCGGTGTTATCCTGGAAGAAGCCATTTAAACTGATTTAGTTTTTGAACGGATCTGAATGGCGTACGATATCCAGGATGCAGGTCAGCGCGTTGAGAGGATCATCCAGCGTTTGTAGCCAGCCGTCCACTTGTGCGTCGTGCTGCGGTTATAGCGGATATAGCCAGATATGCAGCGCCGGCAGGTCGAAACTACAACAGCCGCCGGGTTATGGATAGCCGCTGGTGCAAGGCGCCTATTAGGTGATCTTCACGCAGTGCTTGCCCCAGGCGCGGGGCCGCTTTCAGGGTGTTAGCGCAACGTTTGCAATCGGTGTGCAGGGCGTTGACGTGTTCGCTGTCGACGCCGGCGCGGTCCCTTACCACTGCAGCAATTTTTGCTGCTGGCGGTCCAGTTTTTTTGATCATTTCGCTGCGAACGTCTCCGTACTTGAGGGCATCCAGCAGATCGGCTAAGGTACGGAAAAACGTCAGTGCATTGATGATTTCGCTTAATGCCGGATAGTTGAGTAAACGTCACTCATTGTAATTCATCCTATTAGGTTGCTGATGCTGCAAGCGTAAGATAGTATTGATGCAAAGTAGCAATGCGATCCGTTATCTCTTCGGGGTGCCCGCTATTATCAATAATATCGTCGGCACAGGCCAGACGCCACTGACGCGGCACCTGCGCCGCCAAAATGCTTTCCACCTGCTCTCTGTTGACACCGTCCCGGCTGAGCGTGCGCGCGATGTGGACTTCGGGGTCCACATCCACCACCAGCACCCGATCGGCGTGCTGCTGCAGGTTATTCTCAATAAGCAGCGGCACGACCCATAACACGTAAGGCGCGCGTGCGGAGCGCAACTGCTGTTCGCTTTGCCGTTTAATAAGCGGATGGAGCAGACCGTTAAGCCAGACTTTCTCTTCTGGATCGCTGAAAATCCGCGCTCTGAGCATGGCGCGATCAAGCGATCCGTCCGCGTTCAGCACCACTCGACCAAAATGTTGCGCGATGGCACGCAGTGCTGGGCCATCCGGCTCGACCACCTCCCTTGCTATTACGTCGGCATCCACTAGGGGCA
>NZ_LECR01000047.1:33884-35179 GCF_001602625.1 Sodalis-like endosymbiont of Proechinophthirus fluctus | reverse complement strand
GCCGATACCGCCGGTCAGGGCAACAATATACTGCATCACGTTAACTACCTCACCCTGAAAGAAACTCTCCAGCCCAAGGTAAATTGGTACGATTGTAGCGTAAAATGAGCAGATTTCGGAGTCTTTCCGTAACCTTAATCCCGCGTATGATGTCGCTACTGGAATGGGCAAATTGTATCCGATATTGATCGGAGACTCATCGCCTTTTACCGGGAAAAACCCATGCGTATAACTGAAGTTAGGTCTTAAAAAAGATGTGCTTATCCAGCCGAAACGCTCCAAGCTGAAAAGTCGCTCCAATGTTGAACTGCAGCGTGACTTTACCTTCAAGCATCCTGGCATTCGCTAGCCTGGTCCGGCGTGCCAGTTATCGCCACGAACATCGATACCTTCGGCACTTTTTACATGGCAGAGGGGCGCTGGCACACCTTGGACGTTCTGACCACGGTGCATGAACATTATAACGTGGAATAGTAGCGCTAGTTTGTGACGCACGCCGGAATCGGTACTACGATATAATGGTTTCTACCAGCACCTTCTTTGGCCGATTTCAAGAAAATGAAGCAAATCCTGTGGCGCTGTCGCTGCAACTGATTTTTATCTGCATTGGTATCATTTGAACTGCGCGGCAGCGTGAACTTTCATCGTTGATGAAACTGCATGGAGAGATCCGTGTACCCGCAGATTTTTGGTGAGCGCGCTGATGGAAATATAATCTACGCCGGTCAGAACGCAATCATGCGGCGTCCTCGAGCATGACATGGCCGGAAACTTCTAGCGCCGCCATCTGACGTGTCATAGTCATCGCCTTGATTATGTCTTCACGACTGAATTTGTCCAGCATAATGATATCGGTGCCAGCTTCTATGCCTGGCTCAGCTCATCGAAGGTTTCGATTTCCAACTTCCACCGGGACATCTGCGCGCAGCGCCACGGCGTTGGTGATGGGAGCCGGCGGCAATGATATAAGTTTCTTTAACTAAGAAGGTGCCCCGCTAAGCCCAGCCGGTAATTGCTATTGCTGCCGTACGGCACCGCAGTGCCGGTATATGCTAGCGCATCGAAATAAAGTTTCACCTCGCTGGCCACGCCGCACAAGGTGCGGATGAAATTGAGCACGGTGTGTTCGCCGGTAAGCAGTATTTCCCTTGTCCCGCTCAGCCAGCACAGGGGTTGATTAGCTTCAATATTATTACTATCTGCGACCTACCTACTCGATAGGTTACACCGCCGTCTAACTGGCTGAAGATCCCCTCAAGACAGCGGCCGCCCGCAAAAAACGCTCTTCTAGCGGG
>NZ_LECR01000047.1:32992-33797 GCF_001602625.1 Sodalis-like endosymbiont of Proechinophthirus fluctus | reverse complement strand
TCGATATAAAAATCTCCGTAACTGCAGATAAAAGGGAAACTTTGATTTATGTTACATTGAAGCTGAACGAAGTACCACTCTCGGTAAAATGAGGTCATCTTGCGGATAACGATTGGATTGCAGATGTAAGGTGCGTTCCTTCTCTCCATTGCGACGTGATGAGCATACGGCGAACGTGGTATCAACGCTGCTGATGGTACACAATACCAGTTTACCGCCGGGCCGGTTTGGAAATCCCTGGATAGACCAGCTGTTTACCGGCACGCTTGGATCCCGCGGACGATTCTTACATAGCCACGATCTGGCAGTTGTGGGTATCCGCGCATTGCCTCATCCGATAAGACAGGGATATGGTTAAGTGTATCCCCTTTCATCGGCGTTCCTGACATGCGTGTGTGTCTTACTATCAGGGACGTGATCTCTGCAATGATTTTTCCATTAGCATTGAATTGGAGGGGGAGGGGACAGATATACTGACCTATACCAATGCGTAGTGCCGAGCGCTTGCCGATTGCCGACGTGGACCCGCCTTGCTGCGCCATTATCCTATTACCCCGGCGCACATTACCGGTCACAGTGATATCGCGCCCGAGCATAAGACCGATCCAGGACCGTCCTTCAGCTGGCGTGATTTTCGACAACTCCTGTCAACACAGGCTGACGACATTTAATAGGGAGATGCGGGTTATGACGCTGTTTACACTATTATTGGTTCTGGCCTGGGAGCGTTTATTCAAGCACGGCGAACGTTGGCAATTGGATCGCTGGCTTGAGAGGCCGTTTAGCCGCTTGCGTGAGACATAGC
>NZ_LECR01000047.1:23998-32806 GCF_001602625.1 Sodalis-like endosymbiont of Proechinophthirus fluctus | reverse complement strand
ATCTGATTGCCTTCGCCTACAGCAACGTCGACGCCAGAAAAGCGATGAGCGGGGATCTGGCGCTGATACATGGCCTGCTGGTAAAAGGTTCCCCTGTCGATCGACTGCGCGTGCTGTAAAATGCGCTGCTGTGGATTAACTTCCGTTTTTATCTGGCGCTGCTGTTCTGGTTGGTAGTAGGTAGCCCCCTTGGGAGTCCGGTGCCCCTGGAGGGATATGCATTTCTGCGCGCCTAGCAAACGTGGTTGGCGCGCCGCTCCATCAAGCCCATGAAACGCGCGCTCTGGCATCGATTTGTTGCTGCACTAGCTGGATTGGTTGCCGATGCGCCTGGCGGGTGCAGCATCAGGTTCTCACGCGGCTGGCATAATTTTCGCTGACGCGCGAGCCGTAACCTGGATGCGTTGCAAACGCTGCGCACCTCGGTGTCACTGGCGAAGAAAGTCACGTTGGTCATTGTAGTGGTGCTGTTGACTATCTCTATAGCGCGCTGGTCTAGTTTGCCAAACGCGGGTGGCAAACCTCAAAAGCCAGATGCGAATTGACGGAAGGCTTAGCTACACAGTATTGGCAGAAACGACCAGCGACAATTTGTTATTCGCTAATTGGGTATGCTATCGCCTCGGTAGAGGAAGGGAGAACGACTTCCTGTATTCCAGTGAGACCATTTCCTTAGCACTATCCGCTTTTAAGTGTCTATCAAACTAAATACAGCCAATACATCAAAGAACGATGCGCCGCAAAGCGCTATCGTAGGAGCTGATTACTCAATTCGACGCATTCAACCTGCTTATCTTTTCCTCTTTGATGGATTGTTACTGAGATATAAACAAGTATTACAGTCTTTCTATCTAAAAACGGTAGGCACAGTGTCAATAATATTATGGTCATCTTTGATGAGCTATAATATAATACCATATTTTCAAGATTAAAAATACCGGCGCAGTTGATTGTTGTTGATATCAATAAAGTGTATGTGTTTGGAGGCAGATTATGTAGTACAGCCAGTTGATTATCATTGGCGATAACTTGCTACACACTGTCGATTAGATGTTCGAGATGCGTTATTTTATTATGACTGATTTTTATCGGCTGCAAAGTTTCAGATCATGTAGGAGGGGAGATGTAGTTTTATTCTCATTAAGATTGATGTATTTCAATATTGGTGTTATGGCAGAAAAATACTACAAACGACAATTTTTGGCCTTTAACTACTTTAACGAAGTACTAGATAAATTATCTATGGAACTTAATGGATTATTATTAACCAGCAAATGTTTCAGCGTTTCATAAATGGGAGATGGTGGCTATTGTAGCGAGTTATGGCTGATGTTCATCCAGGAGGAGAGGCGCTGAATAAATAGCAGGTAATTGTGTCAATTATGGCTTAAATCGAGCAGCTCAATCTGGACAATAGATACCGGTGGAAACTGCTAAAGAGAATTGTGCGAGGCATCGATCTTTCTTACCTTGGGAAGGATATAAGGTGGAGATTCCTATAAATTTAAATGACTTAAATTAAGAGTATCATTCTTTTGAATGATGACATTCTCTGATTTTATTTACTTCGGCCGAGCGCTGTTCCTCTCTTTCAGTTTTATCCTGCATCTAAATTTGTAACTACTGCTCTATAACTAAGGGTAAAAGCTTGGGTATCTCATTATCCGTGTCCTTGAAATCCGTAACAGGAAGATACCACTGTGGGAGAAAATTCCTTCCATACATGCTAGCCAAAAATTTAAACATCTTATACCCTAATGAAATAAAAATTTACACTCGTTTTAGTGAAATGAAAAATCATTCAAACATAAAATTATAATTTTATTAATATTTTACCAATATTTTGATGCTATTTTTATCTGTATAGTATCGTTGATAGCTTAAGAATCGTATTTTCATGTAGAGCAAAAATCAAGCGGTAAAATATTTTATTATTATTTTTTTAAATGTTTTAAAAAATAATACTTTTTATATTTTTTTATTTTGATTTGATCATAGATTGAGCTATAAACCGACATGATGTGATAATAATCTTGGTGATAAGCTTGCGATATTTTTTTCTAAAATTATTTTATGTGAAATATTTCATTTCATCATTAATTATTTCTAGATAGCCAGAATAATATAAATTATATTCTTAGCCATTATGTTTATAGGCGGTTCCAGTTATTAGTGCTTCCTCAAGAATAGTTATACCGCTATTAACTCTGAACACTCTTTTTCCTTCATGGTAATAGATGTTTTGATAATGAAAATAAGTATGAAGTATTTCATGGTACAAAAAATAACAGGATCTCGTTTGAGCTAAGACTCATTAACTAAGTTCTCAACGTTCGTAATTATTACGTCATTTTCAGGATCGAAAATGATTGTTTTCTCATTAAATAATTTATCTGATAAAAAATACATTTTTTCCTTATAGTGATTGTAATCTTCTCACATCACCGTATGATATCAGTATTATGTCAACCTTATTATTCTCTAGACTTTATATTAAGTGTTTGCTAGAAGGGAAGGTATATATTATAGTGTTACTTAATGACTTTCCTCTTAAGGAATTTATTTCCATGAATAATTATCACATGTATCACAGATGAAAGGTATTTACCGGCTGCTGCGATATGAAAGGGATTAGTAGTGCTAACTGATCGATCATAAACTTTAGCACGAATATTCTGTCTATATTATCGTGACTTGTCACAGGCGTAGTAGAGAGACTGGTTATCGCTCTGTAGAGTATTTTATATCTTTTTCTTATGTTTTGTTATGCAGAAAAAGACCTCACTATTGTCCAAGATCTTTATAGTGAAAGTTTTAAGTTCATTTATTGAAAGTCAACCTATCGCTCTATTACACTAACTTCGATAAGTGTGAATATAACGCCGAGACTGTCAATAAGGAAAAAATTTAGTGATATTATTTTATGTAACTATTCTCTAAGGCGGGGATAGCCTTTTTTATTTACGCCTAGCAGTTGAAAACTCTGGTGCAGATAAGGAGATGCCTGTATAAATTAGTTATAGTGTAGATAATTATCAGCAAGAATAATTTTCTGATGTGGGCTTAGATAATTGAATGCTCTAGTGCATTTTCTTTTAATGCCATCACGTTTGGCAATGCAATAGCTGAAATCACCTAATTCACTAGGGCCAACTCTTAAGGGATAGTTTAGTTTAGATAATACATATTTATTTCTGATAAATCTATCTGTTGATACATTATTTGCAATATAAATATGATTTTGTAAATACTGACGACATTCAAGCATAAAGAGGAAAACTCTTGTCTCTCCATGCGTAACTACTAGAAGAAGAGGATTTCCTGACGTGACGCTTTTCAAAAAATATTTGAGTAGGTGAACATTTTCTATCTTATATAAATCTTATGATACATGATGGATATAGTTGAACTCTATCAATAATTTTCTAATGTTTCTTACCCTGCTACGGCCGATGTTATAAATTAACCCAAAACTGAGATCTATTTTCCTTATGAACTCTGTAGTTAATGCTAACTCCTTCACATATTTTCGATCGTTTTTTTGTTCTGATTTTATGCGGATATAAATTCTTATCGTATGTTTTTCTTTAATACACGTGGTATCTATGTATTGATACTGGTATTCCTAAGAAGATTTAACCTGATTTTTTTGACAATATTATCTGCAATTTTCCAAGCAATCTCCTACGCCGGGAATGAGAGAAATAATATCCAAAGAACAATCTATGGTTGCTGCAACGATATGCTTATTCTCTATGTCCTCGGCGAAATTTTAAAAAGGGATTAGTAATATCATAGATCTGATGAACTTTTCAAGCACTGTCTTTGAAAATCTTCTGTCATACAACATAGCAATATATTAATACTTAAAACTTTTTACAACATTATCAAAAAAACATCGATATACTCTGTTGTAGATAATAAGTTATTAATATAATTTAATGCTTAATAAATATTAATATTTCAGATTTGTTATCGTACTTATCACTAAATAGGTTATTCTTAATGCAGTAACTATCAAGCTTTTCTTCACGTAAGATAGCGGAATGCGTTCTTGTGAAATTAATGGAATACCAGAGAACTTCAGCTGATATTTGTGCTTTTATTAGTAGATTATGTGGCTTACATCTGTAAGGAATTACGTTCGCACAACTTACCTTTCCATCTCTATTAATGACTACGTGTGTCAGTGGCATCTACTTATGATAGTATTACCTAGTATAAAAATAGGATATCATTTTCACTAAAGTTATAAAACACATTACTCTTAACTAACTATATTATTTTTCTATAATATATAGTAAATAAATTCTTCCAAAATGGAATATATCTCAAGGTCATTTGGTAATAAATCATAATATTTTATTACAGTTACTTTATTATCGTAGAATTTTTAATGTAAATATTACCCTTAATCTCATTTTTGAGCGTGTAATGATCCGTGTTTTTCAAACAACTGTCTTTAATCGATTATGCGATCTGTTCTCGGGGCCGCCAAATTTTATGTATATTTACATAATATTTATATATTATGTAAATATACAATATATTGTTATACTGAATATAATGTGCAAGATTATTAAAATAGTTCAACAGCTTTTTATTTTTTCACTCGACTATTTCTAAGTGGTGATATAAGGTTGAGTTTGTAATAAATAGAAAATGTCGATGCGTACCGGAAAAAGAAAATGCTCGGCAAGCATAGCCGTATTTTACTATCATAATCCATTCATAAAATGAAACTCCTATTGCTTTATATTCGTTCTGATTAATAATTTTCTGGTCCGTATTTTAAATATCTCTATATTTCATACCTATATGAATCAGCTAGGTATTAAACCGCATAATATCAAGATTTTTCCATTCAGATATTTTTAATATCGGGAAATATATATTAATTGTGATTCAGGAGGTAGTCAGCGATGATACTTTTCTATTTTTCATTGAGAAAAATAAATATCATTTTTATTTCATATGTTATCTTTTTTCCCAAATTTTCTATACTGAACATGCCCTCGCGTATTTTGTGGTTTTCATCCTGTAGCGAGATGATGTTATCTAGGATTATAGTCTCGACAAATTAATGAAATTAATTAGCTCTCAACTAATAATATATCACTTTTTCATATTCTGCAGCAGTGAGTAGTTCGCTATTATCGCCGCCATAGTTACCCGTGCTATAAAGTAATTTTTTGGCTACTTCTTGATGATTTCTTGTGAACTAAATAAATGGTAATGTTCTCGAAGGCATTTTTATCATTTCTCACGGGAAATGAAAAGTTCAAATAGGAAGTGAGCTGTGTTGGTTTTGCTAATGGTTCATACCCCGACTCAACAATTCATTATGACTATCTTATCTATAGATAGCTAATACATCTAATACATTCTAACGCATGTTGTTCATATTTATGATGGCTCGTTTTATCAGGCCATCTTTCGGTAATAACTTAAATATTGCGGTCATCGTTCTGTTGTAACACTAGGTTAGATTACCCAAGGCCGGAAAGTGTATTCCTCATTCAAGGAATGCATGTTGTGTGAGTCTGCCTGTTTCTGGGGTGAGTATCACAAGGGATGAATTCTCGTAAAAGATAATATTTCAGAGGATCTCGTTTGACGCTGATGACGTGTTTTTATTGTCTGCTGAAGTAGCGGTAATGTTTGTAGCATCAGGCTTTTCCTTAGCAGAGAGGAAATGCAATGCAACAAGCAGTTTTAGCCGGTATTACAGGCTCATAGACGGTAGATGTCTTTCGATCATTGACAATTTTTCGTGTTCTAGATCGATGGCCCATAACAGAAACATTAAGAAAATCATTAAGGGAACATCTAGTTTTTTATAATTATTAGAATGCGATTTTCCAGGAACTTCATATTATTATTAGAAATAATATAGGAAATTATATTCTGTGTTTGCTCTTGTCCTTTCTCTAGTTTTACACTGGAGAAATCTGATATATTTTTAATCAATATTAATTATTTATTGACAATCATTATCCATGGTTTATCTCTTCCTTTTGTAGCAGTCGCTGAGCACTTTACTTTGTCGATTATTGTAGCTTGGGAAATCAAACTTAGGTCCCGATGAGGCGGCGGATAGACTGCTGTTTTGACGTTTTTAGGTTAGGTTATAGCTCATAGCTAATGGGGTTGAATTGGCGACGTTATGTCTGATTACGTTGCGGCTGTCCAGTTCTGATTGGCTGCGAGAAATTTAACATGATTATCAAGAGGCAGTTGGCTCTTCTGTTTATCATCAACCTAGTTAACATGCATTTCGATATGATTTCTATATTGATTATTAACAGTAATTTTTCATATCCTATCTTTTTGTTAAAAGAAATGTATAAAACCTCTACTTTTTTTAAAAAAGTAAATTTAAAGATGCGTAGCATAATCACTCTTTGCTATTAGTATTTTTATGCGCCATTCGTTGAAAGTTAAAATGTTTAATCTTCCCTATGTATATATAATAATATATTATATATACATAGATGACTTTACCTATTATCAAAGTACTGTAGTGAATTAGATGTAGGAAGCGAATGCGGGTCTCGCATTTGTGGGCGCGTAGTTTACGCACTTCATTTCTGTAACCTACACTTTCTAGATTAGAAGGGAATCGCATTGTGTGTGGCGTCACTTTGGCATTTGCAATGTTGATACTGGCAACGATATTGCTTAATTTTGGAAATATAGACATAATATTCATAATTAATTTAATCTCTGACCTTAAGTTATTTTTTTTCGTTAACATGCGGAGAAAGCGTTAACTATTGAACTGCCAATGTTATTTTCCATCTTGCCTGCTAAGTAATCAGAATTTTTTATTGGTAGGTACATATCTCCTGTTGTACTTTAATCCTAGTTTTAACGATAAAATAAAGAACTGAATCATATTATGATAATATTTTTACGCGTATATAAATTTAAAATAACCCCGTTTAATATACTTCCCATGACCTGCTTACATTTACCCTCTTTGAGATCGTTATATGCCTCCTTTCTCGACATCCTCGTGGTACGTAAATAAGTATACCTGACGAGTAATGTAAAAAAATCAAGTGTAATCAAGTGAAGCGTAACAAGCAAACGTGATGAAAATTTGTACCATAGTGGTAATCCAAGAAGAGGAATACCTGTTGCAATAAGCGGGATGCAGGGAGTAAAACGTGGAGGGCAATCCTCGATTCAAGGCATGTGAGACGCGATATGGGGCATGTAAGATGTGATACGGCGCAGTACATCGTATAGGGTACGCTGCAGGCGCTAGGCCCGCGCGTGACATGACTCTTGATATAAAAGTCGTCAGTGAAAAAGCCGCCTACGGCCCCCGCGCCAGCACAGTAACATCGTGCTGGCGCGAGAATAGGGGGATCAGCGTGCACTAGCGCAGCGCGCTGGTTGAAGGTTTTCAGCACGAAACCGATGCCCAACACCACCAGCAATACCGGAATAAAAACACTGAATGACCATGCCTAGCATGAGGGGCATAATTGCTAAAATACCCGCCATGAAAAGTATAGGCAAAGGCAATCAATTGCCTACCGGGTACCATATCGCCGGAAAGAGCAGAACAACACCCTACTGTGCTTTTTGCACCGAAATTTTCAATGTTCCAGCCTGATCATGCTCCAATTGATCACTAGCGCTGAAACTACCAACCCCATCAGCAGTCAGAAAGCTCGGCCTGGCATCAGTAGTTAAGCAACATACAAATCTCGGTCGCGACACGGCCAGAGACGCTGAGTAGCGGCCACCGGCACGCCATGCCGCTCTACTTTGGCTAGTGATTACGGGCTATTATTATGGCGGGCTAGACACCGTACAGCATGCGGCTATTGCTATAAACACAGCTATTATATAGACAGCGCGGAGGTCAAAAACACCAGATTAATGATATTGGCCACCCAGTAGCTATCAACTGACTGGAAAATAAATATAAATTGGCTGCCGCCTTCCACTATTTTAGCCCAGTAGTACAGCGAAAACAGGATCGCCAGTGTGCCGATGTAAAATATCAAAATACGGTAAATGACCTGATTAGTGGCTTTGGGGGAATGCTGTGCGCCGGGTTATCCGCCTCAGCATCAGTAATGCTCACCAGCTCCCAGACCGCCGAAGAAAAACATAAATAACCTACATGGCCATCAGCAAGCCCTTGCCGCCGTGGGGGGAAGAAGCCTCCCTGCGCCTATAAATTGGTAACGCTGACTTCGGGGCCACTGCGTCCGCTCTGCAGTAACCAGGCGCCAAAGACGATCATCGCCACGATGGGGATCAATTTGATAATGGCGAACCAGAATTCCATTTCGCCATAAAGCTTCACGTTGGCCAAATTGATGGCGTTAATCAGAAGGAAAAATACCACCGCCAAAACTCAGGTAGGCAGTTTCGGCCACCAGTATTGCATAATAGATCCAGACTGCGGACAATGCCGCCATCGTTGACAGGAGGATATACAAGTACCCAATAATTCTAGCCGGAGGCGAAACCGGAGAAATTGCCCCAGTATTTTATAGGCGAAGTGGCTGAACGAGCCGGTCACCTGCTCATCCACCACCATCTCACCCAGTTGGCGCATGATGAGGAAGACAATAACGCAGCCGATAGCGATGCCCAGAATGATCGAAGGGCCGGCCATTTGTATAGTTTGCGCAATACCCCTAGAAACAGGCTGGGCTGGTGACAATCGCTCCACCCAATGCAATAGCTGTATATGGTGGTTTTGTAGCCCGTATTTCAGCGTCTCGGCGTGCTGTTGACCTTCCATCATCGAATACTCTGTCGTTATGGCAGGAAGACACC
>NZ_LECR01000047.1:23285-23990 GCF_001602625.1 Sodalis-like endosymbiont of Proechinophthirus fluctus | reverse complement strand
GGATTCCCTGCCCAGTGCTATATCTGTCCACAGTTATGGTTGTTGTACGTTTTAATTTACGCGTCACAGCGCGGCATTTTCGTGTCCAGGCTGTCACAGGCAACAAAATAGTGATACATGATAGGATTTGCACAGGATTTATGACACTTGCGCGTAATAAATCAGCTCCGCCGTTCGCTTGAACGATAGGTGTAATTGCAATGGGGAAATCAATGAGGTTCATAAGGTTATGTTAGGGTTGCACGGCTATGCATTTGGAGGAGTATTTTTTTCCCGGCTTAAGATGAACGTCATCTTCCAGAGACGCTTCCGGAACGTTTCATAGACGTTATGCTGGAAAACACGATTATGCTGCGCATCGTGCCTGACGTAGCATAGATAGATGTAAGGCTTTTTTGAGAATGTGCGTGATTTGATGATTTAGGTCTAAAGCCACGATAGACAGAAGATGAATATTTTGTTACTTTTAGCACCGTGAAAAGTTAATTGGTATTACCAATTAACTACGCATCATCCGCTGAGAAGATTAAGAAATGGCCTATAGTAAGATCCGACAACTCAAGTTATCGGATGTCATAGAACAACAGTTGGAATATTTTATTCTGGAAGGAACGCTGCGTCCTGGAGAGAAATTGCTCCCTGAGCGTGAGTTGGCCAAGCAATTTGACGTCTCCCGCCCCTCGCTGCGGGAAGCTATCCATAGAT
>NZ_LECR01000047.1:20698-23272 GCF_001602625.1 Sodalis-like endosymbiont of Proechinophthirus fluctus | reverse complement strand
GGCCTGCTGCTGCGGAGGCAGGGAGGAGGGACATTTGTGCAAAGTAATTTATGGCAGAGCTTCAGCGATCCGCTGACCGAACTGTTAGTGGAACATCCTGAATCGCAATACGACCTATTAGAGACCCGTCATGCCCTTGAAGGCATCGCTGCCTATTATGCGGCGCTGCGCGGAACCGAGCAGGATTTCGAGCATATCCGTGAGTGCCATCAGGGAATTCAGGCAGCGCAGGACAGTGGTGATCTCGACGTGGAAGCCGATGCCATCGTGAATTATCAAATCGCTGTTACCGAAGCGGCGCATAATGCGGTTTTATTGCATCTGGTGCACTGTATGGGGCCTATGCTGAAAAACAACGTGCGTCAAAATTTTGAATTACTCTACTCGTGCCGGAAAATGCTGGCGAAGGTGAGCAGCTACCGCGCCGGAATTTTCTCTGCGATAGTCGCACGCGAGCCAGAAAAGGCGCGCGAGGCGTCACATCGCCATCTGGCGTTTATTGAGGAAATTTTGCTGGATCTTGGCCGAGAACATAGCCGACGCGAACGATCGCTTCGACGTCTCCAGAAACGCAAGGATTAAGCCTCCGGGAAGGGAAACGGGCGTCCTGCTCGGCATCAGAAGCTATGGGCCTGTTTTCGTATATTCTGACGGCCAGAGCAAGGGAAGAACAGACTCTAACTAAACCAATATTAAAGATAGATAAGGAACACTACCATGTCAGAACATTTGTACAATGACGTGGATCCGATCGAAACACGCGACTGGCTACAGGCGATCGAATCGGTTATCCGTGAAGAAGGTATTGAACGCGCGCAATTCCTGATTGATCAGGTATTGGACGAAGCGCGCAAAGGTGGGGTAAGCATCACGCAAAGTGCCGCTGGACGCAATTATATCAACACGATTCCGGTCGAGGAGGAGCCAGAGTATCCGGGTAATTTGGAGTTGGAGCGCCGCATCCGTTCCGCTATACGCTGGAACGCCGTCATGATCGTGCTGCATGCGTCGAGGAAAGATTTGGAACTTGGCGGCCACATGGCGTCTTTTCAGTCCTCCGCCACGATTTATGAGGTGTGCTTCAACCACTTCTTCCGTGCGCGCAACGACAAAGATGGCGGCGACCTGGTCTATTTCCAGGGCCATATTTCCCCAGGCGTATATGCCCGTGCCTTCCTTGAAGGTCGCCTGAGTGAAGATCAGATGAACAACTTCCGTCAGGAAGTCCACGGCAAGGGCCTCTCGTCCTATCCGCATCCCAAGCTGATGCCGGAGTTCTGGCAGTTCCCGACTGTATCGATGGGCTTGGGTCCCATCAGCGCTATCTATCAGGCGAAATTCCTTAAATATCTGGACCACCGCGCTCTAAAAGACACCAGCAATCAGACCGTTTACGCCTTCCTGGGCGACGGCGAGATGGACGAGCCGGAATCCAAAGGTACTATTACTATCGCGACGCGCGAGAAGTTGGACAACCTAGTGTTCATCATTAACTGTAACCTGCAGCGTCTGGACGGTCCCGTCATCGGTAACGGTAAAATCATCAACGAGCTGGAAGGTGTGTTCGGCGGCGCAGGCTGGGAAGTGATCAAGGTGGTCTGGGGCAGCCGCTGGGACGAGCTGCTGCGCAAAGACACCTCCGGTAAACTAATTCAATTGATGAACGAAACCGTAGACGGCGACTACCAGACCTTTAAATCGAAGAACGGGGCCTACGTGCGCGAACACTTCTTCGGTAAATATCCCGAAACCACCGCACTGGTGAAGGACATGAGTGACGACGAGATATGGGCACTGAATCGCGGCGGCCACGATCCGAAGAAAATCTATGCCGCTCTGCAAAAAGCTAAGAAAACTACCGGCAAGCCCGTAGTCATCCTCGCCCACACCATTAAAGGCTACGGCATGGGTGTAACCGCGGAAGGCATGAATATTGCGCATCAGGTGAAGAAAATGAACATGGAAGGGTTACGCTACTTCCGCGATCGTTTCAACCTAAGCACTATTACCGACGACAAGATTGAAGCGCTGCCCTACATCACTTTTGCAGAAGGGTCCGAAGAGCACACCTATCTGCACGAGCGCCGCAAAGCGCTGCACGGCTATCTGCCAAGCCGCCTGAAGGATTTCACCAAGCCGCTGGAGCTACCTACGCTTGAGGACTTCGCACCGCTCCTGGAAGAACAGAAGAAAGAGATCTCTGCCACTATCGCTTTTGTCCGCGTGCTGAACGTGATGCTGAAGAACAAGTCGATCAAGGATCGACTTGTGCCGATCGTCGCCGACGAAGCCCGTACCTTTGGCATGGAAGGTCTGTTCCGCCAGATAGGCATTTATAGCCCCAATGGCCAGCAGTACACGCCGCAGGACCGCGAGCAGGTCGCCTATTACCGCGAAGATAAAAAAGGGCAGATCCTACAAGAAGGGATCAACGAGCTAGGCGCAGCCTCTTCCTGGTTGGCGGCAGCAACTTCCTACAGCACCAACGATTTGCCGATGATTCCATTCTACATCTATTATTCGATGTTCGGTTTCCAGCGTATCGGTGATCTGTGCTGGGCGGCGGGCGACCAG
>NZ_LECR01000047.1:19752-20616 GCF_001602625.1 Sodalis-like endosymbiont of Proechinophthirus fluctus | reverse complement strand
CAGCCATATTCAATCGCTGACTATCCCGAACTGCATTTCCTACGATCTGGCCTATGCCTATGAAGTCGCGGTCATCATGCATGACGGTTTGATCCGGATGTACGGTGATAAGCCGGAAAACGTCTACTACTATCTGACCACACCGAATGAAAACTATGCTATGCCTACCATGCCGAAAGGGGCGGAAGAGGGTATTCGCAAGGGAATCTACAAGCTGGAAATGCTGGAAGGTTGCAAAGTTAAAGTGCAGCTTATGGGCTCCGGTGCCATTCTTCGCCACGTGCGCAAAGCGGCGCAGATCCTGTCGAAAGAGTACGGGGTGGGTTCCGATGTATATAGCGTGACCTCGTTTACCGAACTGGCGCGCGATGGCCAGGATTGCGAACGTTGGAATATGCTCCATCCGACCGAAACGCCGCGTGTGCCGTATGTGGCTACTGTGCTTAACGATGCGCCGACGGTAGCGTCCACCGACTATATGAAACTGTTCGCCGAGCAGATTCGCAACTTTATTCCAGCCAGCGAGTTCTGCGTTCTGGGCACCGATGGTTTCGGCCGTTCCGACAGCCGTGAGAACCTGCGTCATCACTTTGAAGTGGACGCCAGCTATGTGGTGATTGCGGCGCTGGGTGAATTGGCCAAACGCGGCGATGTCGGTGCTGATGTGGTGGCGCAGGCCATCAGTAAATTCGGCATCGATGCTGACAAAGTCAACCCGCGTTTGGCGTAATAAGAGGTAGAGTAAATCATGGCTATTGAAATCAACGTACCGGATATCGGTGCAGATAAAATGGAAGTCACCGAAGTACTGGTCAGCGTGGGTGATAAAGTCGACGCTGAGCAGTCGCTGATTATAGTGGAAGG
>NZ_LECR01000047.1:12728-19695 GCF_001602625.1 Sodalis-like endosymbiont of Proechinophthirus fluctus | reverse complement strand
AGCAGTGGGCGATAAAGTTACCACAGGCAAACTGATTATGGTCTTCGAGGCCGCAGTTGGCGGCAGCGATGCCGCAACCGTCGAGGCTAAAGCGCAGCAGCAGAGCACGCCTGCTCAATCCGGCAGTAGTCAAGACGTCAATGTGCCGGATATCGGCGGCAATGAAGTAGAAGTCACTGAGGTCATGGTCAAGGTGGGCGATAAGATCATCGCCGAACAGTCGCTGATTGCCGTAGAAGGTGACAAGACGTCGATGGAAGTGCCGGCGCCGTTCGGGGGGACCATCAAAGAGATCAAGATTAACGTCGGCGATAAGGTCAGCACCGGTTCGAAGATTATGGTATTCGAGGTAGAGGGAGCCGTCCCCGCACTGGCCTCGGCTAAGGAAAGCGCTGCGGCAGTGGCCACTGCGCCGGCAACAGACGCTAACAAGAGGAGCCCCGCTGCCGCCACGTCATCGGCCCAAGGCAAAGATGAATTTGCCGAGAACAACGCATACGTGCATGCCACCCCGGTTATCCGCCGGTTGGCGCGCGAATTCGGCGTCAACCTGGCAAAGGTAAAAGGTACCGGGCGTAAGGGCCGTATTCTACATGAAGATATCCAGACGTACGTCAAAGAGGCGGTCAAACGCGCCGAAGCCACCTATGCCGACGCAGGTGACGGTACGCTGCCGAGCCTGCTACCCTGGCCGAAAGTGGACTTCAGTAAGCTCGGCGACACCGAAGAAGTGGAGCTAGGCCGGATCCAGAAAATCTCCGGCACCAACCTGCACCGCAATTGGGTGATGATACCCCATGTGACCCAGTTCGACGAAGCTGATATCACTGAAGTAGAAGCCTTCCGCAAACAGCAAAATGCTGAAGCTGAGAAGAAGAAGCTGGATGTAAAAATTACCCTGCTGGTGTTTATCATGAAGGCGGTTACTAAGGCGCTGGAGGAGCTACCGCGTTTTAACAGCTCGCTATCCGAAGACGCCCAGAAATTGACGCTGAAGAAATACATCAACATCGGCGTTGCAGTAGACGCCCCAAATGGTCTAGTGGTGCCGGTCTTCCGTGATGTGAACAAGAAAGGCATCGTGGAACTGTCGCGCGAGCTGGCGGAGATTCCGAAAAAGGTCCGCGCCGGCAAACTGACGTCTTCGGATATGCAGGGCGGATGTTTCACAATCTCCAGCCTGGGTGGCATCGGCGGTACGGCGTTTACGCCTATTGTCAATGCGCCAGAAGTGGCGATACTCGGCGTGTCTAAATTGTCGATGAAGCCAGTGTGGAACGGTAAGGAGTTCGCGCCACGACTTATGCTGCCGCTGTCGCTATCCTATGACCACCGGGTCATCGACGGCGCTGACGGTGCGCGTTTTATCAGCTTCATCAATAAGATGATGTCCGATATCCGTCGCTTGATGATGTAATTTCTAGGCCGACCTGCTTGTTTCTGCATCGCCGCCGGTGACGACGGGCGGTCGGCGGCGATACCAAAGTCGTCACATACTTTGCAGTCTATTTACATTTCTGTAAACTATGCGCGATGGAGGCGTCCCCCGGTGGATACAGCGCGTTATGCAAATATACGTGATAAAGACGCCTTGACCCGCCGGATAATCAACTAAGAGGTCATGATGAGTACTGAAATAAAAACTCAGGTCTTGGTACTTGGGGCTGGCCCAGGCGGCTATTCTGCGGCATTCCGCTGTGCAGATTTAGGTCTGGAGACCGTCCTTGTGGAACGTTACTCTACCCTCGGTGGGGTTTGCCTGAACGTAGGTTGTATCCCCTCCAAAGCCCTATTGCACGTCGCTAAAGTCATCGAAGAGGCTAAGGCTCTGAGCAAAAACGGTATCGTCTTTGGCGAGCCGCAAACTGATATCGACAAAGTACGTACCTGGAAGGAAAAGGTGGTCAATCAGTTGACAAGCGGCTTGAGCAGCATGGCTAAAGCGCGTAAAGTCAAGGTGTTAAACGGTTACGGCAAATTCGCCGGCGCCAATACTCTGCAGGTAGAAGGTGAAAACGGCACAACAACCGTTACCTTCGACAACGCTATCATCGCCGCGGGCTCCCGCCCAATCCAACTACCGTTTATCCCCCATAATGATCCCCGCGTATGGGATTCCACCGATGCACTCGCCCTGACCAGCGTGCCGAAGCGCCTACTGGTGATGGGGGGCGGAATCATCGGTCTGGAAATGGCCACCGTATACCACGCGCTCGGATCGGAAATCGACGTGGCGGAAATGTTCGATCAGGTTATCCCGGAGGCCGATAAAGATGTGGTAAAAGTCTTTACCAAGCGCGTTAGCTCCCATTTCAACCTGATGCTAGAAACCAAAGTCACCGCGGTGGAAGCTAAAGAAGATGGCGTGTACGTCAGCATGGTAGGGAAAAAAGCGCCGTTGGAAGCCGAGCGCTATGACGCCGTCCTAGTCGCCATAGGCCGCGTGCCGAACGGCAAACTGTTGGATGTTGGCCAGGCAGGGGTAGAGGTGGACGATCGCGGTTTCATTCACGTCGACAAACAAATGCGTACCAATGTGCCACACATCTACGCTATCGGCGATATCGTCGGCCAGCCAATGCTGGCGCACAAAGGTACCCACGAGGGCCACGTGGCGGCGGAAGTTATCGCTGGCAAGAAACACTATTTCGATCCGAAAGTCATCCCGTCTATTGCTTATACCGAGCCAGAAGTGGCCTGGGTCGGTCTGACGGAAAAAAAAGCGAAAGAAAAAGGTATCAGCTATTATGAGGTCGCCACATTCCCGTGGAAGGCATCCGGCCGCGCCATTGCTTCCAATTGTCAGGATGGTATGACCAAGCTGATTTTTGATAAAGAAAGCCATCGAGTGATCGGCGGCGCAGTCGTCGGCGTCAACGGCGGCGAGCTACTGGGCGAAATCGGTCTGGCCATTGAAATGGGCTGCGATGCGGAAGATATTGCGCTGACTATCCATGCGCACCCCACACTGCATGAATCAGTGGGTCTAGCGACGGAAGTTTATGAAGGCGCCATTACGGACCTGCCCAACGCTAAAGCGAAGAAAAAGTAATAATGTTCTTTTCCCTTCGGCAATAAAAGGCGTCGTTAGGCGCCTTTTATTACGTGCCTTGCAGGGCTGCCCCGCCGCGTGTCTCTAGCGACGTTGTCGGACAGCATTAAATTGAACAATTCACAGACGGTAGTTTTCTCCCACTGGGAGACGAGCCACCAATAGCTGTCCGCCCTTCGGGCGATGAATTGCGTCGCCAATGTAATCGACCAACTACAGGAGATGGGGCGGGCAAGATATTTCAATAGAGTATTCTCTTTGGTCATGTGTTGTCCACGAGGCAAAGCGCTCCTAAATTATGGTAGTCGATAGTGTTAGCAACGCCATTTTTAACCGGCTTGCAGTGAAATTCGTTGAGGGTAGAGCGACGATTGGCAAAAGAAAGAATGTCGTGGTGATAATGCGCCAGAAAATGGGCACTATTGTCGCTGTTGGTAATACCAAGAAGGTTCTCCCGCCTGTTAGAGGGATCGTCAAGCACGGCGAGCGTTTTTTACCGCACTGCCGGGCGCGTCGGCCATACTTTCAATCTTCGATTGGATATGCCGCTCCGGTGTCATCAGCTGTTCACGGATTTCTGCAAAAGCATCGTCCAGCAACCGGCAGACTTTCATGGTGCACACTTCCGCAAGGTGATATTCCAAACGGTGATCCAGCGGAGGCGATTGATAAATTTGATAATCATCTAGTTATATCAGATAGGACTATGGAGCCTGCTCCAGTAGGGTATAGAGTAGTGATAGCTAAAAACCTTGCAGTACTCACTGTTGGCATAGATAGGTGCGCAACTACATAAAACGGGCAACCATCGTTTGTCGGCGTGAGTGAGATCGTGCAGTCCTCTGGCGCTGAGCTGGTTAAGCTGCCGGTAGAGCCGGGTGATGGCGGCGTGCTCACCGCCTTTGCGGAAAAATCTGTCAAACAGTCGATCGATAAGCCCATATGGCTGGCGTCGTCCAGCGTTCAGGTCTGGATAATGCGCGTAATGCGGCCGCTACTCAGAATAATACTGAGGGGTGGACTAGAGATGATATCCATATCATGTTGCCTCCGTCGTAAAAGGGTAATCATCTAATGCTAACCCTCCCTAAGATTAGCAAACCGTTATTGGTGTAGAGGGGGTCAGCGTAGGGATCGGAGGCTGATGCAGCGTCCGATCGTGGCTAATAATGGTTGATAAACGCGCGCGTTAAGCGATAGGGGTGGCGCATCGTCGTCGGAATGCAGGGAGCATCGCAAAGCTGATGAAGCCGTAACGTATGCCGAAAATGAGGCCAAAACCGAAGCTGTAGTTAATGGTATCACTAATACCGAAGCCGAGGCGGTAGTTAAGCCGAGGTAAGAGCCTACGCTATATGGCATGCTAATACCTAGACCCGGGTGAGGTCACACGCGAGCTGATTACCCCGGTATGCCGGTGGTGGCAGCTGGGTGTGTTCTTTCGGGAAGTTTTTGTCTCAGTCTCCTCTATACACAGTGTCGGTAAAAGTATCACCTTGTGACAAGATTGCGTTAGGGATATCGACTTACGTCTGCGTAATGGGGTCGCTAACGCGCCGGCGATTTCACTTGCGGTAGCCGCGATAACTGCCCTGCTGCCACCTCCAAGACCTAATTGGCTGGCGCTGAGAGCGTTTGAGGGGCGATGGCGACAGCTACTTCAATCTCTTTCGCGCAGCATTGCGGCGATGAGGTTACCTCTGCCGGCAGCGTTTTCAACTGTGCGTCCACAATCTCAAACGTATTCGGCACCGTCGGCACGGACGTGCTTAGCGCGCCGGCCAGGAAGTTGAGGTATATTCGCCGATCGTACGTTGCTCAGTATTGCTGCTGCTCCCGTTGTCGATATCATTTAAATCGGGTGTGACGCCGCGGGTCAGCGACTAGAACGAAAGTGAAGATAGGTTATGAAGGGCAGCAAAGGCGCTGATGCCAAAGGCGTTGGCTAGCGTAAACATTGAGCCATCGACATTGTGGCTGATCATCGGCGTCACACCCACTTTGGCAAAACGCGCCGTCTCCGGTAAATCATGGTAAATACTCTAGAGTTGGGCGACGATATTGGTAACCGCATCCTTCTCCTCCTACCCTATTTCTCCTTCTCTAGTAATGCTGGGATGATAAAAATCCATTGTCATGGTGTTCACGATAAAATCGAGTTTCGCAGCGAGCAATTGTTCCACCAGCGTTATTTGCTCGGGATGAAGCCCGGTGGGGGCGGTCGAGGAAGCGTCAGCGAAATCCGCAGGTTCTGGTATTCCTGCTGCAGGCGGGCCAGTTCCGCGCTGATTTTCTCTATATCAGGTATATTGTTTTCCAGATAGAAAACTAACCCCTGCAGTTGATATAGGGTAATCGCCTAGCTATAGGCATAAGCTTCCAGTAATTTATCCTCGGAAAGGGCAGTAAAGATATCGGCATTATCGGCGCCGCCGAAGGATAAATTAAAGATCTTTCCAGCTTCGACTAGGGCATCGGCCATCGGGGTCGGGCTCTGCAGGCCCAGCGGGGTGTGTTGTCTTGGTCAAGGGTGATGAAAGAAAGCGTCAGGCTATCATCCTTCATGGCAGCGGCAAGTTCGATATACTCTGAATTCGGGCGTCTTGCGAGAAAATCTTTATCATCCTAGTTCGCTTTAATCGATACATCCATAAGGACATACAAGGTATGGTATTCATTTAGTCTCCTTAATTTACTTTGGGAATTAATAATTGCGGGTGCTAGAGGAGTATTGTTGAAAAAAGGCGTAATTTATTAACTCTTGAACGAAAGCGCAGTAGTTGCAGGGAGCGACGGAAAAAACGATAAGGGAGGAGCGTCTTTAGCAGCGCCGGCGTTGATATTCTCACCATCGCTGGCGCTCCGGCGCTTTGCTTCGGCACGCTTTCAGGTTAGAGTAACTTACTGCGCGGCGGTACGCGGTTATCTCCATGCCGCCGCACACGCTTATAGGTATCGCTAAGGCTTTATCGTTTCATCCAAGTATCAATTGATAATAATTAAAAAAATTAAAAATACGGTTAGATCCTGATAAACGGGCGGGCGGGAGTTGCCCAGCCGGATAACAATGAATCTTTTCTAGTTAATGTATCGCCGGTAGGGAATGAAAAGCCGGGCACTACCTATGACAATGAAAGTGAGGAGAAAGTCGTGCTAGAAGATTATCGTAAGCACGTTGCCGAGCGTGCTGCACAGGGCATTACCCCTAAGCCTCTCGATGCCGTACAAATGGCGGCTCTAGTTGAACTTCTGAAAAACCCGGCGGCCGGTGAAGAAGCATATCTGCTGGATCTGTTGACCAATCGGGTACCGCCGGGAGTGGACGAAGCGGCCTATGTCAAAGCAGGTTTCCTTGCGGCCGTTGCTAAAGGCGAGGTGTCTTCCCCGCTAGTGACGGCGGAAAAAGCCATTGAGTTGCTGGGCACCATGCAGGGCGGCTACAACATTGCGCCACTGGTGGACGCGCTAGATAATGAAGTGCTGGCGCCTATCTCTGCCAGAGCGCTGAAATCCATCCTGCTAATGTTTGATAACTTCTATGATGTAGAAGAGAAAGCCAGGGCTGGTAATGCTCACGCGCAGGAGGTTATGAAGTCTTGGGCTGAGGCAGAATGGTTCCTGTCCCGTCCTCCGCTGGCGGATAAAATGACCGTTACCGTGTTCAAGGTCACTGGCGAAACCAACACCGATGATTTATCCCCGGCCCCCGACGCCTGGTCGCGGCCGGACGTCCCGCTACATGCGCTGGCAATGCTGAAAAACGCCCGTGACGGCATTATCCCGGACCATCCCGGCAATGTGGGCCCCATCCAGCAAATCGAAGCGCTGAATAGCAAAGGCTTCCCGTTAGCCTATGTCGGCGATGTGGTGGGTACCGGTTCCTCACGCAAGTCCGCTACCAACTCGTTGCTGTGG
>NZ_LECR01000047.1:11317-12699 GCF_001602625.1 Sodalis-like endosymbiont of Proechinophthirus fluctus | reverse complement strand
GTATGTGCCGAACAAACGTGTCGGCGGGGTGGTACTGGGCAGCAAAATCGCGCCGATTTTCTTCAACACCATGGAAGATGCTGGTGCGCTGCCGATCGAAGTGGATGTGTCCGATTTTAACATGGGCGACGTCATTGATATTTATCCATTTGCCGGGGAAATCCGTAATCACGAGACCGGCGCGATGCTTGCCAGCTTTACGTTGAAAACGGATGTACTGGTAGACGAAGTGCGCGCTGGCGGCCGTATTCCGCTCATCATCGGCCGTTGTCTGACCGCGCGCGCGCGCGAATCGCTAGGTCTGCCGCCCAGCACCATCTTCCGCCACGCCCGCGATGTCGCCGCCAGCGACAAAGGATATACGCTGGCGCAGAAAATGGTCGGACGTGCCTGCGGCGTGCCTGGGGTGCGTCCTGGCCAGTATTGCGAGCCGAAAATGACCTCGGTGGGGTCGCAGGATACGACCGGCCCCATGACGCGTGATGAGTTAAAAGATCTGGCGTGCCTGGGTTTCTCTGCCGACTTAGTGATGCAATCATTTTGCCACACCGCCGCTTATCCCAAGCCAGTGGACGTGCAGACCCACCACACGCTACCGGACTTCATCATGAATCGTGGTGGCGTCTCCTTGCGTCCGGGAGATGGTATCATTCACTCCTGGTTGAACCGTATGCTACTGCCAGATACTGTCGGTACCGGCGGTGATTCTCATACCCGTTTTCCGATTGGCATCTCGTTTCCGGCGGGTTCCGGGCTGGTGGCCTTTGCCGCTGCGACCGGGGTAATGCCGTTGGATATGCCTGAATCGGTGCTGGTTCGTTTCAAAGGCGCCATGCAGCCGGGCATTACCCTGCGCGATCTGGTGCATGCGATCCCGTATTGTGCCATCAAGCAAGGGCTGCTGACGGTGGAAAAAAGGGGCAAGAAAAACATTTTCTCCGGCCGCATCCTGGAAATCGAGGGCTTGCCGGAACTAAAGGTGGAACAGGCTTTTGAACTGTCGGACGCCTCAGCGGAACGCTCCGCCGCCGGTTGTACCATCAAACTTGACCAGGCGCCGATTACCGAATATTTGAATTCCAATATCGTGCTGATGAAATGGATGATTTCGGGAGGTTATGGCGATCGCCGCGCGCTGGAACGGCGTATCAAAGGAATGGAAAGCTGGCTGGCTAATCCATCTCTTCTGTCGGCGGATGCAGATGCTGAGTATGCGGCGGTGATTGAGATTGATCTGGCCGAAATCAGCGAACCTATCCTGTGCGTACCAAACGATCCGGACGATGCCCGTCTGCTGTCTGATGTAGCCGGCAGAAAAATTGATGAAGTCTTTATCGGATCCTGCATGACCAATATCGGCCACTTCCGCGCCGCTGGTAAGC
>NZ_LECR01000047.1:846-11289 GCF_001602625.1 Sodalis-like endosymbiont of Proechinophthirus fluctus | reverse complement strand
CGACCCGCTTGTGGATCGCGCCACCAACCAAAATGGATGCCGCCCAGCTTACCAAAGAGAGCTACTATAGCATCTTTGATAAAAGCGGAGCGCGTATGGAAATCCCAGGTTGCTCGCTGTGCATGGGTAACCAGGCGCGGGTAACAGATGGCGCGACGGTCTTATCTACCTCTACCCGTAATTTTCCGAACCGTTTAGGTAATAGCACCGACGTCTATCTGGCCTCTGCAGAGCTGGCGGCGGTCACCTCGCTGCTTGGCCGTCTGCCGACGGTAGAGGAATATTTGCAGGCGATGGCGTTGGTGGATCAGACGGCAGTAGATACCTACCGTTATTTGAATTTCGACCGTCTCAGCGAATATACCGATAAAGCCGATCAGGTCATTTTCCAAACTGTGGTCTGATCCGCCTGCGTGTCACAGTGCCGCTGGGCACTAAGCAAGTCCACTATCGCCAGTCGTTGACGAGCGCTTTTTTTCGTTGCACCCAGAGTGCGTGCTGGGTTTATCGCATGCACCGGCGGATAAGGAGTGATGCAGGCTTTGGTAGGCGTAGAATAGACGCGTAAAATCCCATTGTCTTCCACCACTATTTTCCAAAAAATATGGTACAGCACCCCTGATTGGGTGGACGGTAACGATGGACTACAAGTTTTACGGATACCCGCCGGTCAAGTCATCATCAAATTCTCCGTTGGTCATTGACTGAATGACAAAGTGAAGGACGATATGGCGCCTCTGGCGGATGTGGAGCAGCATTTACATAGCCTGTCCGGGCTTTCCCCTAGAGGCTCAGTGGTACAACATATCCGCCATGAATATACCCTGTGCTCATTGACGCTGAATAGGTCATTGTGCGCCAATAGCATGTTAGTTAAGTTTGATGACCTGGAAGAGGGGCTCAGTGTTACTACAATGAAGAAAACCTAGCGTTGTGCGGCAGCGACGATTTTCTGATGATGCTGAAGCGGTATCGCCAGTTTATTAATACCGGCGGATGAAGAGTGGGGGCCGTGGTTGCTCTCCTCTCCCCTGACTCTACCAGCTTGCTTGACTTTCCCTTGGCTTGCCTAGCTTCCCCGCTGCTTGCCAGTCGCTCTCCCGGGCACACGGCTTTGCAGTGGGTCTAGCATCGCTATGAAGAGCGTTTGCAGAAGCGCACGGCCTGCTCTAATTTGAGGATAGCGTCGCCGTAGCATAGAAGCTGGCCGCTTTTTTTGGGCGAAAGGCCCGGACTTGCCGAGTTCCGCGCGCTGATTGTCTTGGACTGATCGGCCAATGTTGCCGGCAAGGCCAGGAGTTACATTACGGACAGGTTGCGTCCGTAATAAATTTCCTGCATCTCTTTGTAAAGTAGATTGGTAATCGCTTTGCGCTCATCCGCTCTGAGATCATCCAGTTGGGTATTGAAAAGATAATGTTTCAGATCGAAATTTTTCAGCATCATCTTAGTGTGAAAAATGTTCTCCTGATACACATTGATATCCATCATGTGATACATTGCTTTCATATCGTTAGACATAAAATTCTGAATCGAGTTAATCTCATGGTCGATATAATGTTTTACCCCGTTGATGTCGCGGGTAAAGCCACGCACGCGGTAATCCATGGTGACAATATCCGACTCAAACTGATAGATTAGGTAATTAAGCGCCTTTAGCGGGGAGATGACGCCGCAGGTCGATATTTCTATATCGGCGCGGAATGTGCACAGGCTGCCCTCTGGATGGCATTCCGGGTAGGTATGCATACAAACATGGCTTTTATCCAGATGCGCCACCACTGATTCCGGGAGCAGCCCGGGATATTCTGACGTGTCAACGTTGCTGGGGTCGACCGGCTCCTCACTAACCAGTATGGTCACGCTCGCGCCCTGCGGCTCGTAATCTTGGTGAGCAATGTTAAGAATATTGGCGCCTATCATG
This sequence comes from Sodalis-like endosymbiont of Proechinophthirus fluctus, assembly GCF_001602625.1. GTDB lineage: Bacteria > Pseudomonadota > Gammaproteobacteria > Enterobacterales > Enterobacteriaceae. The sequence continues at coordinate 9,365 of NZ_LECR01000047.1, read as the reverse complement.
GAGCAGGTTTCGCTGAGAATTTCCGTCAGACGATTGGCGTTATATTGTTCGTCAATGTAGGCTATATAGCCGTCACGATCGTCCGCCTTTTTAGCATAATAAATATTGTAAATACAAAAACTAAGGCTCTTAGTCAGGTTATTAAAGCCGTGTAGTTTTAGCTTTTGCAATTTGGTTCACCCTCTTATAAATACTGTTTCAGCGAGAAACTGATAAGGCATTCAACAAATATTGCGGCAGGGCGAAGCTGCCGTTATGGATCGCCGCATTATAGTAGCGACAGATCAGCTCAGTCTTGTCGATACATGCCGCCAGGGTCGCGGTATCGAGATGGCGTAACGCCGGATTTTGGCTGGCCCAGGCGAAGGTCATGATACCGCCATAATAGGTCGGCACCGCTGCCTGATAAAAGCTGACGTCGCTAAAATGGTGACGGAGTTTCAGGTGGCTATTGACCGCTTCATCCTGCTGTAAAAAACACACGCCGTTTTGCGCGACAAAAATGCCATCTTGGTTAAGACAGCGCGCGCAACCCTGATAGAAATCAGAGGTAAACAGGCTTTTTCCCGGCCCTATTGGATCGGTGCAGTCTGAAATGATGACATCGAATTTCTCGCTGCTTTGGGAAATAAAATCTACACCGTCGGCAATCACCAGCGTAAAACGCGGGTCGTCAAACGCGCCTGCGTTGTGGCGCGGCAAATATTTTTTGCAGAAGGTCACCACGGCGGCATCGATCTCAGCTATGGTTATTTGATCTACGCCGGGATGACGGCTGACTTCACGCAGTATCCCACCGTCGCCGCCGCCTATGATGAGCACTTTTTTGGCGTTTCCATGGGCGATAAGCGGCACATGGGCCATCATCTCATGATAGATAAACTCATCGCGCTCGGTGGTCTGCACTATGCCGTCCAGCGCCATGACCCGGCCCATCGCGGCATTTTCAAATATTACCAAATCCTGCTGGCCAGTAGTTTCCTGGTATAGGACGTTATCCACGGTAAAATATTGGCCGAAATGGTCGTGTAACGTTTCGTGCCAGGTTTCTTGGTTAGACATGTCTGGCTGCTCCTTGGCAAGTCCGCCATGAAAAAACAGCGCAACATGATAGCTAACTCTGCCTGCGGTTGCACGGTCAAATTTCGTACAAAGGGGCTTTGAGAGCGTATTATTTGGCGTAGGCGAGTAAACCAAGAGAGTTAGAGTCGCCAGCGATTCGCATTTTTTCGCCGACGGTAAGTTACGGTAGCTGTCTTCCGCCCAGAGCTCTCCTATCTATCACATAGGAGGCGTAATTCTATCACATAGGAGGCGTAATTGCTTAGATCCCGGCGGTTTTGTTGGGTGAAAATTCAATGGCAGGGGCGATTTGCGTCTATTTACCATGGCGTCTGTGTCGCCCGCGGCCATCAGACGCGTCTGTCCCAGGGCGGGATGAACCCACAGATGAGATAGTGAGACAGTATAGAATGCCGCTCCGCGCTCGTCCGCCAGCGTGCGTCCACCCGATCGACCACCAATACCAGCAGAGCCGATGGCAAAAGCGGTCGCGTAAACGTCGTTCACGGTCTCAATGGTGCATCACCGGACCATGGACAGTAATCCTTCAAGCAGTGGGTGGTGTTCCTCAATCTTCTGTTCTTATGTGTATCCATTCATGGGCCGGCTCAATCTAACGGTATTAATATGGACCATGGTAAGCAAGCTTAATCTTTCAGGACAAGATAGTGGTAGGCGTGGAGGTGGTCCAGGCGGCGGCGATGCGTCACTACATGGCTGAGTATGAAGTCACTCTTTCACTGGGAGCGATTCATATGCCCAAGGTCTTGATGCATTCCGGCATCGGTCTGGCAGGACGGGTTGCCAGCGGCACGGCATCCCGGTGGTGTAGCATTTACCGGGTGTGGGCCGTGGGCCCAGAATCACTAGAACCACGTCTCCTTATAGCTGTATCACATGCCGCAGCCGATATGGCATGGCAGTTCCGAAGCCACTTTATATTGGAAAATTTATGCCAGCCGAGTGCGCCCAGATACGTTTCATTGCCCGGTCGAGTTTCCCCGCGCCGAGTGCGGAAACAGAGGCCCTAGGAGGGGCGCGCATGGATGAACGATGTTCACCCGGGCCTTGCTACCCAAAAAGTCGACGGCCACGACTGCTTTCTGGCCATGATGTGGATGATCCCGATACGCATAGAGGCCAATATGCTGTCGCATCCCGACTATTTCAGGATGTTGTTTGCCAACATCGAGCATTGCTGCGAGCTTGGCAACTTCCCCGTCTTTCATAGCTTGGTCAATGGAGAGTCATTACCGGGGCAATCTCAGTCCCCAGGAGATGAAGGCCTATATGCGTAATTCGGCGGTGAACTACTGGCACCAGCTCTGCACGGCTAATACAGGACGAGACGCAATATCGGTGGTGGAACTGCCGCTAACGGCATCGATAGGTTACGCCTCGCCTTGCCTAATTTCCCTAGCGGCAATACCATGACGCCATGCGTGGTGATAGGCGAAAGGGCATCAGATACGATTAAGACTGACCACTGTCTCTAGCTGGGGGTAGTGCGAATAAATAAAGGCGTCCATATGTGGGTTATTAGTGCCTTCAACCGAATAAGTCGGTAATGTGCTCATATTCGCCACGACCTTCACGCCCTCACCTCCGACGTTAACTCCCCTCGCAGTGCTTGAAGCTGCAATGCGTTGTGCCTGATTGTGCAAGATTCCGTAGAGCAATCTCTGTGGCAATAACGGGTATTCATGTACGTCTGCTAGGATTTTAACTGAATAATATCAGTGGAGTAGATAATTTATGAAACATCATGTGGAAGTCATAATCTCCGAACAAGAGATCGCTAAGTGCATCGCCGAACTGGGGCAGTCCATCAGCGAACATTATCGCGATAGTGGCAGTGAAATGGTGCTGGTAGGTTTATTACGGGGATCGTTCATGTTTATGGCAGACCTTTGCCGCGCGGTTACCTTGGCGCATGAAGTGGATTTCATGACCGCTTCTAGCTACGGCAGTGGTATGAGCTCAAGCCGCGATGTGAAAATCCTGAAAGATCTTGATGAGGATATCCGCGGCAAGGATGTATTAATTGTCGAAGATATCATCGATTCTGGCAATACCCTGAGTAGGGTTCGCGAGATCCTCGCCTTGCGCCAGCCAAAATCCCTCGCTATTTGCACGCTGCTCGATAAACCAGACCGTCGGGAAGTCAAGGTAACGGTAGAGTGGGTAGGATTTACCATTCCCGATGAATTTGTTGTCGGCTACGGTATCGATTATGCCCAGCGTTACCGACACTTACCCTATATCGGCAAAGTTGTGACGCCTGTAGAATCCGCCTAAGTCGATAGGTTGTCCAGGAATATTGGCGTCTGGGGAAGTAAGACCACAGAGGTGAGGCACGGCAAGTCTATGGAAAGCGGCTAAGAGATTTACCTTTAAGTGGGTTGGAATAGAAAATAGATCTCTTTAAACCCCGTACTCAGCTGGATGCGCTGGGTACGGGTTAATTAAAATCATCACTGAAGCTTTGTGGTATGGAAAGATTTATGCTGTTACTTCATGGTATATGCTGTTGCCACAATAAAAATCACAATATCCTGTCTATCTAAAACCACAGATTATGTTTGACATAAGAATCTCATGCTAAAACAGGCACTGGGAATACCATGACTCCCGATTGTGCGTCAAATTCTCTCATAGAGTGAACATTCTAAGCAATTTAATTTATAACCCTATACATATCATGTTAGTAATCAGAAATATATTTTCTGTCATTCTTAGGTTAGTTGCCACGAAGCTGCTTATTTAGAAATATCGGCAACGGTAATTTAGAGGTTAATATTTATCTTGCTAAAGTATCTACCAAGCTCTTTACTCCGTTCAGCTAATATAAAATATCATCCTTTCTCTTCTAGATGAGCAAAAGTAAAAATAAATTCCGTGTTAAACTCCATCGTCATGGAGATAATTAACATTTTTCAATATAAAATTCTGCTCACGTACGTCACGTTTAGCTAGGTATCCAATATAAAATATGTGCTTCAATACTTTTTCGATAAAGTATGAGCGTGAAATAGAATGAACCCTATTCTAAGCAGTACATTTCCGTTTTCTACTATAAAGTTTGTATCCCTGTGTCCTGGGTAGTAAGGTAATAAATATACTCTATGCCAGCCTCTATCTCATGTAAAATTACAAAATAATTTAATAATAATTTTATTATATTATCTTCTTTTTTAGCAAAAAAAATATATGACTCACATCAAATCCTGCTTCATGCGGAGCTCTACAATTTTTTAAAAAATCTTTTGTCTTCTTCAATTTATTTTATAAGTTCATTAACTAATTTTGCATTAAATCCTGATTCAATCATGATTTCACTATACTCGATCTTAACCAATTTATATTCAGTAATAATTTCATCAACAATATTATTGAATGCATGACAGATTAAACGCGTGTTGAATTTGTCCTTACCAATATATTTAAATATATACTCGAGTATTTCAAGTGGTAGATTATTTATATTTTTATGCTTGTCACTTGTGAACATCCTACCAATCTGCACTAACACTTAACGCAGTTGAAGGTACAAAGGGATAAAGCAAAGTTCCTTATCTTAATAGTGGAGCTTTTTGCTGAATAGACAACGGTATCTTAAAAACGTTTCCCATATCTAAAAATACAATGAACATTACTATCGAAACTACCGCAATAAATGATTGCCGTGTTAACAATGTCGACCTGGGGGAGAGGACAAACTTCATCTCCAACAGGGTTTGTGTAGTTAAAGACCGCGTGTGGTGTACAGGATCGCTTGGATGTGGGGTGGAAAGTAGCCATTGGCCGGAGCGATAACAGGATTCCAAGCTACAACGCAAACACTGATTGGTTAAGTAGACGTAAATAGGTTCAGTGGACACTAATGGGTTAAATGAATATCAATGGGTTAAGCGGATGCAGGTCTGTTGTGTCGGTTAAAAAGGACAACTGTCGGTTAAGTGAACATCTGTCGATAAACGGACGTCAGTTGAATTAACTGCCGTATCGCTGCAGCATTGTAGTTATTCCCTGAAGATAACGCTGTTCCAGCGTCTCGTGGCTGGTAGCGGTAAGTTCCAGATCGCGGGTGGTCCCTCGTGAATGGCGTATACCTAGTCGTAGACAGTCACCTTCTAGCCTTATTTCCAGGCAGAGCGCATAATGGTTGAATTGTCTCAGGTTATATACCTGCTCAATTACACTAATCTCGTACACTAACTAATCTCGCTGAGGATGTTGGCGCGGTCCTCGGGATGAAGCTTACCCAGCAGTGAACTATTTGTACCACAAATCTTGTACTATAAATCAAGGAGATGCAGCAGATAGTTGTCGATAAGCCCCAGTTCGTGATTGTCGATAGTCGCTTGCATGCCTCAGCAGCCGCCGTAGTAATTGGACGTAGATGATAATATGTTCGACCTACAGTATGTCGACCGAATATTGCACGACCGACAGGTAATTGAGATCGGGGTATGAATAACCAGGTTGGCCACATTGCGTTGCACAAACAGCTCTCCCGGCTCCAGCCCGGTCAATCTTTCCGCCGAGACACGGCTGTCGGAACAGCCAGTTCACAAAAAGCGTGGCTTTTGCGCCAGCGACAGCCTCTCAAAGAAGCCAGGATCCTCTTCATACAGAAGCCTAGAGCAATCCTGGTTGTTACTGAGGCTGAAATGTCTTTCATCGATGTTAATAGCCCGTAAAGCTGTCGTAATGTAATTTAATATAGGCCATAGGCCAAGTGTTGGTGTTTTAAAATCAGTTCCTGAAAACCGTTTAGAATAAAGTAACTCGTCACAAATGATATGCATTGGAGTTGGAGTAGTTGACCAAGACCTACGCAGGAAGCGTACAGGTTCTAAAAGGGATCTATCTGAACCTGGAAGCCGGCAATTTCTATGTGCTGATTGGACCCACAATGGGGCGAGACAATCCACCACTATCAGTATCATCAGTGTTCTGGTGAACAAGACTGCTGATAAAGCAAAAGTGTTCATCTACGATATCGATAAGGACATCGTCAATGCGAGACGCTAGATGATTGGTCTGGTGCCGCAGGAGTGTAATTTCAACCTGTTTGAAACCATCTATCAAATCGTAGCTCATCAACTACGGCGTGGAGCACCAGCAGGCCGCGGCAAGCGCGGCGGGTGTCTTCGCCAACTATATTGGGTAGTATTAAAAATTATATTTATTAAATATATAAACAGCTTATACAGGATCTTTATACAAACCCTAGTGTCACCGGTGATTACCATCACGCTGTATTTTATCATTTTCAGCAATCTCATCAGATCGCAAATTGGCGCCATGCACGGTCATTATACATACAGTTTATCGTGCCGTTCCTGATTATAGTGGCCGTGATTACCAACACCTACACCGAAGTCCTATCGTCGTTCTTCAACACCAAATTTCATCGCAATATCGAAGAGCCTCTAGTAGCACTACCCTGATCCATGTAATCATCGCGGACCATGTCAGCTGCGGGGTGGCCGCGCGTGATTTGCATCGGTATTCTGGTGACCGTGGTGTCGCTATTCTTTATGGCGGTGCTGTTTTCGCTGGCGAGATTGCTCAATGCCGTATTCGCTGAGAGTGTCGACGACATTAGTATTATCTCGACCTTCGTGTTAACCCGACCTTCGTGCTAACGCCACTGACCTATCTGGGCAGGGTTCTACTCACTGTCGCTGTTGCTGCCTTTTTGGCAGGTGGTGTTGCGGCTAAACCCGGTGGTCTATTATGGTTAGCGACTTCCGCTATAGCTTTTGGGAATTGACTATGTGTCGCTAGCGCTTTAAGCTTGCGGTGTTAGTGGCCTTCACCGTGGTGTTTTGTCTTCTGTGCTGGAAGCATATCCAGAGCGGACTCGGCCTGCGCACCTAATTTATGCTTCGTCGTACTGAGCTCATGTCACATTGCACCAGTGGTAGTAGCGCTTTGGCGATGCGCTGCAATTTATTGTGCTCGTCGAAATAGGCGAGCTTCGGGGCGTGGTGAAGCGCCTCTTCATCCAGCATTTGCATATAGGCGAAGATAATCAGCAGATCGTCGAAGCGGGGGCGCAGCAGCGCAGTTCACCGAAATGATGCGCGATCCGCTGTTCATCGGTAATCGCATAGAGGGAGAAACGTCGGCCGTTATCGACGTTATAGATGTAAATCGCTTTTCATACTCCAAGATCCCCGCCACATCGAGAAAGCCCTGATCGATGGCGAAGAAGTCTTCGTAATGGAGATCTATCCGCCTGGGTAACATGCGCCCGGTGCAACTTGCCTCGTAACATGGTGCGTTGCATGAGCTTAAGCCTTCTTATCATTATGAAATGAGATCTACTTGCGCATTATCGATTAGCCTAACCTTACCCAACCAGGCAGTGAATAACACCACTGCCCGCTGGCTATCAATCGTCAATGGCTGCAGGGTTTCGGCGTCGCGAATAACCAGAATATCTGGTGTCAGACCGGCCTGTAGCAGTTGCTCCACAGCAGCTGCTAGCAGACCGTCGGTATGGCGATTCCCGGCGCGCATCTGCGCTACCAGCCGCGTAAGCACCTGGTTGAGCTGCGGCGCCAGACGGCGCTCTTCGGCGCTCAGGTAACTGTTACGCGAACTGAGCGCCAGACCATCGGCAGCGCGCACTGTCGGTACGCCGATAATGTCGATATCATAGTTCATGTCCCGCACCAGTTGACGAATAAGCGCCAATTGCTGAAAGTCCTTTTCGCCAAAGCAGGCCACGTCCGGTTGTACCAGATTAAACAGTTTGCTGACAATCGTGGCCACGCCTCGGAAATGGCCCGGACGGTTTTCTCCTTCCAGGATATTGGCGAAGCGCGGCACATCAACAAAGGTCTGTATGGCCAGACTGTCTGTATAAATCACCGCAGTCGTCGGAGCAAATACCATGTCCACGCCGCGCCGGGTCAACTTTTCGCAGTCCTCTTCCAGCGTGCGCGGATAAGCCGCCAGATCTTCCTGTCGGTCGAACTGCATTAGATTGACGAAAACGCTCACCACAACTTTATCCGCATGGGTTCGCCCGACATCAATCAGCGACATATGTCCTTCATGCAAATTGCCCATTGTCGGAATGAGGGCGATGCGTTTATGTTCTTGACGCCACTGTTTAACCGTCTGACGCAGCGACGGCGGCGTTTCGATAATCAGCACAGGAGTCTCCTTCATTAGTGAAAGCTGTGTTCGGCGGCTGGAAAGTGCCCGGCTTCAACCTCTTGCACATAGCGGCGCACGGCTGCGGCAATATCCCCGTTTGCCGAGAGAAAATTCTTAGTGAAGGAGGGCGCGCTATCTCCGGTTATGCCGAGCGCGTCCTGCATGACTAGGATCTGGCCGTCAGTAACACTGCCGGCACCGATACCAATAACCGGGATGCCCAACTCCTGGGTGATACGTTCCGCCAGCGCCACCGGCACACATTCCAGCACCAGCAA
>NZ_LECR01000047.1:0-670 GCF_001602625.1 Sodalis-like endosymbiont of Proechinophthirus fluctus | reverse complement strand
AGCCACGATCCGCCTTCGAGTTTCACCATGTTAGCGCCCGCTCGCATCAGCACCGCTCCATTGTCATAGGCCTGAGAAGGCGTCGCGTAGCTCATGAACGGCAGATCGGTCAGCAGTAGACAGGAGGGAGCGCCGCGCCGCACGCAGCGGGTATGATAAACCATATCCTCTACTGTAACCGGCAGCGTGGAGTCGTGGCCCTGCATCGTCATACCCAAGGAGTCTCCCACCAGCATCACCTTGATCCCCTGTTTAGCGAACAGGCGGGCAAAGGCGGCGTCATAGGCGGTAATGGAGGCGAATTTACGCTGTTGTTGCTTCCATTTGAGCAAATGAGAAATAGTGGTCATAGTATACAATCTCTATACTGCGGGGACGGCCGCTGTCAGCTTAGGAATGGCAGCTTATTCTAATGGAAGCTTTGCCGGGGGTATAGCGTTTATCGCACAAAACATTTGGGTATTTGACTAGACCTGTGTTGCGCGCGCGGGAGAGGTGGTCAGGCGAGGGAGCTTAAAGGCAGGCCGTACGCTGTGCCGGCATGCGTTAATGTGTCACGTCGTTGCCTGACGAACTAAGGGCGTTCACTCCTTGCCGTACGGTGCTCTTCATCCCAATAGACGAGGCCATTGCGCGGAACATGACGCAGTCGCTCGGCCAGCGCACCGCC
>NZ_LECR01000033.1:6944-12773 GCF_001602625.1 Sodalis-like endosymbiont of Proechinophthirus fluctus | reverse complement strand
AATGCTATGGGTTTTCTTATCGGTAAGCGTATTCTGGTGACTGGCGTTGCCAGCAACCGTTCAATTGCATATGGCATCGCTCAGGCTATGCACCGTGAGGGGGCGGAGCTGGCTTTCACTTACCAGAATGACAAATTGAAATTACGGGTGGAAGGATTTGCTGCCGGTTTCAATTCCAGCATCGTGCTGCCGTGCGACGTGGCGGAAGATGCCAGTATAGAAGCGCTGTTCACCCGTCTAGCCAATATCTGGCCGACGTTTGACGGTTTCGTACATGCCATCGCTTATGCCCCCGGCGACCAATTGGACGGCGATTATGTGAACGCCGTGACTCGCGAAGGTTTCGCCATCGCGCACGATATCAGCTCCTACAGCCTCGTCGCCATGGCAAAAGCCTGCCGACCAATGCTTAATCTCAACGCTGCTTTGGTGACGCTGACCTACCTGGGCGCAGAACGCGCCATCCCCAACTATAATGTCATGGGCCTGGCCAAAGCCTCTCTAGAGGCCAATACCCGTTATATGGCCAACGCTATGGGGCCGCAAGGTGTGCGTGTGAATGCCATTTCCGCGGGTCCTATCCGCACTCTGGCCGCATCCGGCATCAAGAACTTTAAAAAGATGCTGTCCTACTGCGAGTCGGTGATACCAATTCGCCGCGCAATAACCATTGAGGACGTCGGCAATGCCGTTGCTTTCCTGTGCTCCGATCTGTCGGCTGGCATCACCGGCGAGGTGGTGCATGTGGATGGTGGCTTTAATATCTCCGCCATGAACGATCTTGACCTAGATTAATCGCTTCGTGGGTCGGAAGTTCGGCCCCTTTCCTAGAAAGCGCGCCGACATCGGCGACAATCTTGGCCAAGCTGAGTGAATGTGTATAGTGTCAGAAGTATTCATTACACGCTTCATCGGCGTATTAGAAAAATGAACCGATAGCCTTCTACACTCGTCACGTTTTAACAAGGCTGGCAGAGGGAGAAATTTGAAGAAAGCATACGAGCACTTGTACTTGGTACAGTGAAACTCAGGCCCTAGAGATCGACTTACACCTGCTATCCCGGAGTATTTCATAAAAGGGTAGGTTATGGGCTGTACACGGTAGTTATACAGAAGTCATTAATAATTTAACATAATATGTATTATGCGTACTCACTATTTTGATAGTATCACTTTTATGTAATTTAGCTGGTTCATAACCGAAGGTCTTGCAGAGTCACCTAAGATAGCAAAAATAGAAAAAACGGAAACGGAGTAGGAAATTCCAATAAAATGGTAGATAAAAATGAAATGATAGGTGAATAGGTAAAAAAGACGTTTTCTCATTATATTATATCACTTTAGTATATAACATACTAATTGTTTTTAACATCAGCCTATAAAGGCTATAGTCGTATTAGAAATTTTCCTCTTAATAAGAGGTGACTACCTAGCTATATATAACATTCTCATTACAATTAAAATACAAACAATACAATTCAGAAAAATGCCATTTAGATTAACATGGAGGCTGTTTAATTTGTTTTTATGACCGACTTGTTAGGGAGATATTGAAATTAGGGGGTGTGGATATTATCTCCAGGAAAAATGTAAAGGAAGCTAGGACGTCAACGCCTATTGGGAGCCCAGTACCTCCCACTTTTTGGACCGCTGCACGGGGCGTTTGCTGCTAGTGCCCTACCATATGATGAATTTTCCACTTATCATATAAGTAAGAAGGATGACAGGACGAATAAGTCAATGTTGTTAACCGCTTGGCTTGCTCGTGCTTCTCGGTGCGCAGGCCGCGTGTAAAAACGTAAAAGCGAACATAGCCCAGAAGATCATCACTAACGGCGTACTAGAATTTATTTTCACTCTTGATATTATTAATAAATATCAATATGATTGATCCGAAGTTCAGGTATTAGAAGCACTGCGAAAACAATGCGCAGAAAATCATCTACACCCGCCACGGGGATGGCGGGCCAAACACGCGCTAACCTTCCTGCCGCGGACGCAACCCACGTGGCACCAGGCCAGCGGTGATAAGCGCGCAGAGTGCGATAAGCGATGAGATCCAATAAACCCCATGCATTGATACCGCCACCTGCTGCGCCATGTGCGCCAGCCCTGGGCCGCTTTGACCGTGATGGGCGATGAGATGTTGTACGGGATCGTCAATCCCTGGTAGCCGCCGCTGCAAATTCCTATTTAGCGTGGCGCCCATTATCGCTGTGCCCAGAGCAGATCCTACCATACGGGTAAAGACGGTTGAGGCGGTGGCTATACCGCGAATCGCAAACGGTGCCTCGTTTTGTACCGAAACTAGAAAAGTAGTATTGCTCATGCCCATGCCCAAACCGATGACAAACGACGCCAACCTGGCGGCAGCAATACTGCTCTGGGCATCCAGCCGCAGCAACAATAGACTGCCGGTCACGAGCAAAATCGCGCCGCACAACGCCATAAGACGGTAAGAGGTATGTATCATCAACCTGCCGCACAGCGTGCTCGCCAGCGGCCAGCCTAAAGACATTACCGCCAGAGTCCAGCCCGCCTCAATGGTACTTCCACCCAGCACCGCCTGAATATAGGTGGGTAAAAACGCGGCGATACCCATCATCGCCGCGCCGATAATCAGTCCACCGACGTTGCCGGCAACAATAATTTTGCTTTGCCACAGTGCCAGCGGGAACAATGGCGCGGGGATGCGTCGCTGTTCCCGCACCAACAGTACGGCGCTGATAACAGATAGCACGAGCAGTCCCACTCGCCAGCGACCCAATTCATCGCCTTGCAACAGGGCGATGAGCAGACAACCGATCGCTAGTATCATATAGGTGATACCGGCCACATCTAGCGACGGCTCGTCATGCCGGCTTGGCGCTGCCGGGAGATAGCGCGCTAGCAACCCCGCTGAGATAATACCCAGTGGGACATTGACCCAAAACACCCCTGACCAGTGATAATGCCGGACGATAAATGCACCCATTAGCGGACCGATAATGGCGGATACCGCCCAGATGCTGGAAAGATAGCCCTGCAAGCGCGCACGTTCCTGCTGATTGTAGACATCGGCGATGATCGTAGTAGTGAGCGGCACGATAGCGCCCGCTCCCAGCCCCTGTAGTGCACGAAACAAAACAAGCGCTGGCATGTGGCTCGCAAAACCGCACAGTATAGAACCGCTAAGAAACAGGGTGGTGCCGACAAAAAACACTGGTTTTCGGCCAAACATGTCCGCCAGGCGGCCGTAAATTGGGATGGAGATGGCCTGTAACAGCAGGTAGACGGAGAATACCCAGCTCAGCATCGGGAAACCCCCGAGGCTTGCGATAATATCCGGCATGGCGGTGGCGACGATAGTAACTTCTACCGCTGCCATAAACATGGCCAGTATACAGGCAAGAAGTATACGACCGCGCTGCAATGGCGCAGAGGTTGACGCCGGCGTCTGGTGCATAGTTCGCCGATTATAGCAGCTGGCTCCCTGAGAGGACAACCAGGCATTTACCAGCAAGGGATACCAGTTTGTGCTCGCCGTTTCAATAAATTTAGCTAGGCTAGCCTCGCTTTGCACCGGCAAACGCTCGCAGATACCTACTCGGAATAGGGCCGATAGTTGTTCATAATCGCACATCAGCCGCAATTTTACTTGTCCACTACCACTGTATCGGCCAGATATAGAAAGGTGCCGCAGCTCGCAGTTCACGGTATCATGACCTACCGCCTCTCCGTCAAAACAACCGGAGGTGGCATCCGTGTCAGTGACAATCAATCTTATGTTTCAAAATGAGAAAGTAAGTTAAATAAGTCTGCCCTTCTCCGCCTATCGTGCTCTGCCACACGCAGCAGGGAGACGCGGCGCTGGGGGAATTGCTAGTTATGGCCGCTGCACTATCTGCCAGAAACATGTGCTAGCCGCACCGCCGCCCGTCGTTTTCTGATTGAACGGCTGCATCTTTTCGTAACCATAAGGCGAGCCCCTGCTTATGGCCCTCATTATCGCCAGTTTTATGGACCTGACACAATCAACTTTTAATGCTGCCGACCATGTCTTCCGGTCGTACCCATTCATTAAACTGCTGCTCCGTCACATAACCCAACTTCAGCGCTGACGCCTTAAGCGTCAGCCCCTCTTTATGAGCTTTCTTGGCGATTTCCGCCGCCTTATCATAGCCGATATAGTTATTAAGAGCCGTCACCAGCATCAGTGATTTATTGAGCAACTGATTGATACGATCGCGGTTTGGTTCGATACCTACCGCGCAGTGATGATTGAAGCTGTAGATACCGTCCGCCAGCTGGCGCACTGATTGCAGGAAATTATGGATAACCATGGGGCGGTAAACGTTTAACTCGAAATTACCGGAGGCGCCGCCGATATTCACTGCCGTGTCATTTCCCATGACCTGGCAACACAGCATGGTCATCGCTTCGCATTGGGTCGGGTTGACTTTGCCTGGCATGATGGAGCTGCCTGGCTCGTTTTCTGGAATACTCAGCTCGCCGATACCACAGCGAGGACCGGACGCAAGCCAGCGCACATCGTTGGCGATTTTCATCATCGACGCCGCCAGCCCTTTCAGAGCACCATGACCGTAGACTAGGGCATCACAGGTCGCCAGGGATTCAAATTTATTAGGTGCGCTGACAAACGGCTGTCCAGTCAGTTCCGCCAGCGCTTTCGCCACACGTACCGCATATTCTGGATGGGTGTTAAGACCGGTACCCACTGCGGTGCCACCCAGCGCCAGTTCGCATAGATGCGGAATGCTCTGCTCAATATGCCTTACGCTGTGCTCAAGCATCGCTACCCAGCCGGATATTTCTTGCCCGAGCGTTAGCGGCGTGGCGTCCTGCAGATGGGTACGGCCGATTTTTATGATATCGTTAAAGGCGGCGGCTTTGGCTGCCAAGGTTTTCTTTAATACCGCTATCTGCGGCAATAGATGTCCGCGCACGGCGATAACCGCGGCGACGTGCATCGCTGTTGGAAAGACGTCATTGGAGCTTTGGCTTTTATTAACATCGTCATTAGGATGCACCAGACGCCCATCGCCACGCTCTCCGCCGAGCAATTCACTAGCGCGGTTAGCCAGGACTTCGTTCATGTTCATGTTGCTTTGCGTACCGGAGCCAGTCTGCCATATGGCCAGCGGGAATTCGTCGGGGTGTTTGCCGGCCAAAACTTCATCCGCTGCGCTGATGATGGCTTGCGCACGCTTGGCCTCAAGCAGGCCCAGATCCTGATTGACCTGCGCCGCGGCGCGTTTGGTTTGCGCCAACGCGCTAATTAATTCCGGAGGCATTTTTTCGCTGGAAATCGGAAAATGCTCCAGAGAGCGTTGCGTTTGCGCGCCCCAAAGGTGTTCCGCAGGGACGTCAATCGACCCCATTGAATCTTTTTCTACACGAGTGACTGCCATTATAACCTCCTGGTATTCATCCTAAAGATCGCTAATCGCCCCTAGATGCTTACTTCTATGCCCATGGCATTAGTAGTATAGTCCCACACAAACGCCTACCATTATGCGATCAGTGAGCGATATTACAATACAAATCAATAAATTATTGACGGTAATGATCATGGAAAAGATGATAAATACTCTCCAGCATTACACCTGGGGCAGTAAAGACGCCCTAACCCGACTTTACGGCATTACCGATCCCAATGGCCGGCCAATGGCGGAGTTATGGATGGGCGCCCACCCCAAAAGCAATTCTCGCGTTCAGGATGCGCAGGGAAATGAAATAGCGTTGCACACGCTCATTACCTGCGATCCGCAGGGTATACTGGGCCGGGCGGTGGCGGAGCGTTTCGGGGAGTTGCCCTTTTTATTCAAG
>NZ_LECR01000033.1:5837-6912 GCF_001602625.1 Sodalis-like endosymbiont of Proechinophthirus fluctus | reverse complement strand
GTCTATTCAGGTCCATCCCAGCCTGAACGCGGCGCGCATAGGGTTTGCCAGAGAAAACCAGGCGGGCATCTCTCTTAACGCGCATAACAGAAATTATAAGGACGAAAATCATAAGCCTGAACTTGTGTTTGCTTTAACGCCGTTTCAAGCCATGAATGGCTTTCGCACGCTATCATCTATCGTTTCGCTATTACAGCCCGTGGCAGGGGCCCATCCTACTATTGCCGCCTTCCTCGCCCATCCCGACGAGCAGAATTTAGCACGATTGTTCGGCGATTTGCTGACGATGACCGGCGAGCAAAAATCCCTAGCTCTGGGCATTCTCACCGCCGCGCTGGACCATCAGTATGGCGAACCCTGGAACACCGTGCGGATGATTGCCGAGGTGTATCCCGACGACAGCGGTCTGTTCTCGCCGCTGCTGCTGAATGTGATTACCCTGCAGCCCGGTCAGGCGATGTTTTTGTTCGTGCAAACTCCCCATGCCTATCTTAAGGGTGTGGCGCTGGAAGTCATGGCTAACTCCGACAATGTGCTGCGCGCTGGCCTGACGCCGAAATATATCGATGTGCCAGAGCTGATGGCCAACGTGCAATTCGTCGCCAAACCTGAAGATACGCTTCTGACCGTGCCAGAGAAGCACGATGGTGCGCTGATGTTTCCCATCCCGGTGGACGATTTCGCCTTTTCGCTGCACGCGCTCATGCCAGTGCCGCGCACGCTGACCCAAGACAGCGCCGCTGTCTTATTCTGTGTCGATGGTCAGGCCACTGTGGACGGTGGCGGTCAGCAATGCACTCTCCAGCCGGGCGAGTCAGTCTTTATCGCAGCAAAAGATTCCCCCATTACGGTCAGCGGCAGTGGCCGTTTAGCTCGGGTTTATAATCAAAGCTAATGACTGTCAGACGAAATATAGCCGATCGAAAAAACCGTACAGCAGTATGTCGAAGGCACCGCTTTTACTAATCAATTAAATCACTTAACTCAGGCAATTCTATGGCCGATGGAGGGCCAAATAAATAAAACCCAGCCCCACCAGCGGCAACACTACTACCTACCACCGTCATGATAGACA
>NZ_LECR01000033.1:347-5817 GCF_001602625.1 Sodalis-like endosymbiont of Proechinophthirus fluctus | reverse complement strand
TGATGGCGGTCGGCAGCACTACGGTATAGAAACGATTATGCAATGCCACCGTAACCAGGCCGGCGATCACTCCGCCGAGGACGCTCCTATTATAGGAAAAATACCAGCGTCTGGGTGAACTGCGCCGTGTACATCAGTTCCTCAGTCTGCGACATGCCACGCCTGGTCAGAGCCGCCAGAGTCGTGGTGGCCTGGGTAATAGACTGTGCTGCCAGCGACGTGCTCACCCTATATGCAAGCTTATGAAACCTATCACTGCGAGGTTTTACATCGCCGCCACCAGCCCAAGAAAAATCCCGGCGGTGGCGATCACCGAAATCGGCATCATCAGCGCTTTGCCGAACCAATGAATTTTGCTGCTATCTCTTTTATCACGCGGACCACTTACTCCTCGTTGAGCGATTCGGTCAGTATGCGACAACGTCAACGGCGGCGAGGGTAATGGGTGGGGTTGGTAGCCAGGAATATTAATAAGATTACATGTACTGGGACAGCAAACGAACATTTAAAAACATCCTCAGTCTGCTAAGCATAAATTAATTCAAAATGGCCAACTGTCCGGACTGCGCCTGAGTAGATAATGACGGCACCTTCAGCTTTTGTAAAAACGGCGCCAATACGGTGAGTTGGTAAGCCACGCGCAAGGCGATGGATGCGGCTTTTTCTCCCAACGTACCATTAGCCACTCTATTAGCAAAGCGATTATTTTCTGAAATATCAAGAGAGTCTGACGGAGCCGCTGCGCTATAACTCCGAGAGCGATAAATACCTACCCATTCGTTGAGAGGACACCTTCACTCCTATCGCCAGCCATTTGTAAGATATGGCGCATCCCGATCAGTTGGAGCTCCTACACCTCCGGACGCGCCGGCAATGAAGCCTCCTACTCTATCAGCCTCTATCAGCCTCTATCAGCCTCTATCAGCCTCTATCAGCCTCTATCAGCCTCTATCAGCCTCTATCAGCTGTTCGGCCACATGTTTAGCACCAATATTTCCCCGACTGTTCCAACATGCGCCATAAGGCTAGAGGCAGCGGCCTGAAGCAAAGCATCGTCGTCGGTAAATGTACCGTTCGCTTTGACGATTTCGAGAATGGCCGACGCGATTTTGTTTTTTCGACAAAATTCCGGCAACTCATCCGGGCATGTTACACAGCCTGCATTAAGCCGCCGACCACGGTGCCAGCATTGTGTTAGCTTCAACAATCTGCGCAAGCACGAGCTTGAGCGTTTCGCCGATCTGAAAAAAAACGCTGGAAGTCATCACTCAAAATCCGGGTATGGGAGCATCAGCTCGCGCTACTTGTAGCCTACAACATGAGGGAAGAATATGGCAGCGGCATCGTCAAAGCGCTGCTTGAGACCATCACCAGTTTTTAGCGAGCGGGGAGGACGGCATTTTCGATGACACCTTTATTAACACCTACGGTGTAGATGACTACCTCGCCGCCGACGCCACCTCCTCCTGGCAGCAGATAATCCAGCAATCCGGCCTGAGCGAGCAGGATTTACACGAAATCGTAAAAATTTACCGCGGTGCCAAGCGCGTCATTATGCGCCTGTACGATGGAGATCACTCAACATAAGCACTCCGTGGCAACAGTGCACGAAATCGTCAATCTGCAGTTGTTACTCAGCAAACTGGGCGCCTGTCTGTGCCCGGTTTGGGGTCATAGCAACGTGCAGGGCAACCGCACCATGGGCATAGACGAAAACCCGTCGGAGGGGCTATTAGATAGCCTGGCGGCGCACTTCGCCTTTGCCACGCCAGCGGGGCGTGGCGCATAATACCGTGCAGACTATCTTGCGCGATGAGGTAAAAGGTACTGATTACCCTTGGCGGAAACCTGGCGGCTTACTTATCCATCCGTAAACCAATCCGCTGACCGCTGCCAAGTTTCGTCGCCGGCACCTTTTGTTTACCGCGGGCAGTTTTTTATATGACCGGTAGGGCTTGCCGCCGAAGACCGAATCGCGTATAAAGCTGTCTGCCGCAACTAAGGCCCACTCTAATCCAATTTTCCGGACATTATGTTTCAAGACAATCCGCTACTTGCTCAGCTAAAACAGCAACTACATTCTCAGACACCACGTGTCGAAGGCGTGGTAAAAGGCACAGAGAAAAGGTTTGGTTTCCTCGAAGTCGACGCCCAAAAAAGCTATTTCATTCCTCCCCATTTTATGAAAAAAGTAATGCACGGCGATAAAATCACTGCCGTAGTACACACGGAGAAAGACCGGGAAATTGTGGAGCCGGAAGAGCTTACCGAGCCGTTTTTGACGCGTTTTGTGGGTCGGGTTCAGGTGAAAGATGACCGTATGACCGTCGTGCCGGACCACCGGCTGATTAAAGAGGTTATCCAAACCCGGCCGCAACGCGGCGTCAACCAAACCTTCCAAACAGGCGATTGGGCGGTCGCGGAAATGCGATGTCACCCGCTAAAAGGCGATCGCCAGTTTTACGCGGAAATCACCGCACTGGTCGCCACAACTGATGACCATTTCGCACCGTGGTTGGTCACCCTAGCTCGCCATAATCTTGAGCGTGCCGCTCCGGAAATGCCGGAAGGGATTGCCATGCAGGAGGACGGACCGGCACGCGACGATCTCACCGCGCTGGATTTTATCACCATAGACAGCGTTAGCACCGAAGATATGGACGACGCCATCCATTTGGCCAGCGCACCGGACGGCGCCTGGGTTATGACCGTTGCCATCGCAGATCCGACCGCATGGGTGCCGTCCGGCAGCCAGCTGGATCGTATCGCCCGTGAGCGCGCCTTTACCAATTACTTGCCCGGTTTCAGCATTCCGATGCTACCACACGCGCTATCCGACGATCTCTGCTCGCTTCGTGCCCACGAACGGCGCCCGGCGTTGGTGTGTCGGGTTACGTTACACCAGGATGGCACTATAGCCGATGACGCGCGTTTCTTTATCGCTTGGGTAGAATCCAAGGCCAAATTGGCGTATGACCATGTTTCCGACTGGCTAGAAAATACCGGCTCGTGGAAACCGGAGAACGACGCCATCGCGAATCAGCTACGTATGCTGCATGACGTTTGCCAAGCCCGCAGTGCCTGGCGTCAGCATCACGCGCTGGTGTTCAGGGATCGCCCCGATTATCGCTTCGTGCTCGATGAAAAAGGCAACGTGGACGATATCGTCATCGAGCCGATCCGCATCGCCAACCGCATGATCGAGGAGGCTATGATCGCTGCAAACGTCTGTGCCGCCCGCGTATTACGCGACGGCTTAGGCTACGGACTGTACAATGTGCATCATGGTTTCGACCCGTTATTGGTGGATCAGGCGGCGACCATCCTACGCGATCATCATATCGATGTGGAGCCTGGCGAACTTTTGACGCTGGAAGGATTTTGCGCTCTGCACCGTCAGCTAGACGCCATGCCCACTGCTTATTTGGACAACCGCATCCGCCGTTTCCAAACCTTCTCTGAAGTCAGCACCGTGCCTGGCCCGCACTTCGGTCTGGGGTTGGATGCCTACGCAACCTGGACTTCGCCTATTCGTAAATACGGTGATATGCTAAATCACCGTCTGCTGAAGGCGCTGATCGGCGTCGGCGAAGCCGAACGGCCTGGTGAAGAGGTGACGTTACGCCTCGCCAAACGCCGTCGGCAAAACCGCATGGCGGAGCGAGATATGGGGGATTGGCTTTATGCCCGTTTCCTACAGTCGAAAGCTGGAAGTAACAGCCGCTTCTCGGCGGAGATAATCGATATCTCGCGCAGCGGTATGCGGGTGCGTCTGCTGGATAACGGCGCGGTGGCGTTCATCCCCGCCCCTTTTATTCACAGCGTACGCGATGAGCTGGTCTGTAGCCAGGACACCGGCACCGTGCAGGTGAAAGGTGAGGAACGTTATCGTCAAGGCGATACTCTTGACGTCACCCTAGCCGAAGTCAGAATGGAAAACCGCTCTGTCATTGCCCGCCCGGTCTAACCGACAGCTGGAGGTCTTCCTCGCACCTCCCTGGCAGTGCGTTTTTTTCGCCCAACCATGTAGCTATGGGACAAATGCGCTCCCGCCGCCCCGTCGCTCATCGCCCGGTTATCACCCGTCTGGGCCGGCAGAAGCCCGCTTAACGTAGCGGGAGAAAATCGCGACAATGATAGGCAATAGAATGGTGACTATTACCGAGGTTTCCGCCAGTTTTATGGAGGCAAATTGTAGTGCCTTTGCCGGCGAGGAAGTACTGGAATGCGGCAATGCCGACGGTTCCGGATCCGCCGATTAGACAGTCGTCCAGAATCAGAGGGATACCCGTAATCATTATCACCATAATGCCTATGAGAACCCAGCAACCCGATATGGGAGATAACTGCCAGATTGATGATATTACCCAACGCGAAGGCAAAGAAAGGGATTAGCATTTGTACCGCGCTGGAGAAAAATTCCAACAGCGCTGAGTCTAGATTGCCCACAGCACGAAACTAATAATAAAGGGTAATACCGTGCCGATGAACACCTACGTCTCAAAGGGAGTGATACCCTCCGTACCGATTATAATTATGGTCATCGGCGGCCAGGACTCTAACGATATCAGCACCACTTCTTCTTTGCTGCCGTACTGCTGCATGATGGAGGGCGGGTATATTGACCCCTGACGGTTTAATCACCATCAGAATAGCTGAACATCCTCCATGCTGACATTAACCTAGGTACAGGTGACCAGCTACTGCTGCAGCAGCGTCAAATTCTCCTCCAGCGCCTGTTGTTTCAAACTGTTTAGCATGCCTTGTCTCACGCGACGATAAGGTTATTGCCTGGTCCGCTGCACCAGTCTGGTATAGGTAAACCGGCTGAAGATCGGGCATCGATCTGCTATCTGACTGTCAAGAAACGTAACAGACTGGAATCAGGAGGGAAATTTCATATTATTCAAAAAAGATAAATTTATATTATATTTTATAATATAAATCTTATTATATTCAGGACAAGATAAATTTTGCGGATAAGTCTATAATTATTTCTATGATGAGCTCAATCTCCAAACGTATTGCCGCCGCGGCGTTGGCAGGCAGTAACCCCTCGCTTTAGCTGAGCTAGTACTCGAATTAGTCGAAACGCAATAGCAACACCGCTATTGGCACTATCGGCGGGATTCTCGGCCATCAGGTCGATTAATATCCGTTACCCAATGAACTAATCCTCATTGGGACAGCGCACAAGGCGGGTGGTGCGGCTGTTTCCGACCGCTATCTTGACCTTTAAACTCCGCGCTTTCCAATAGCTGTTTTAATAAGTCGCTCTTATCGTCCAGGATTTCAATTACACCCTCTTTCATCGCCGTCCCGCTGATACCATATTTTTTCTTTTTCAGCTCGCTGGCAAGATCCTGCAGCGCGGCATCGTCCTAATCCAGGCCGGTAATCAGACACACCTCTTTGCCTTTTCTAACGCTGGTTAGATTCTGCAATCGCATGATGCTACCACCCCCTGGAC
>NZ_LECR01000033.1:0-218 GCF_001602625.1 Sodalis-like endosymbiont of Proechinophthirus fluctus | reverse complement strand
TAGGGAGCCCAATCACCATATAATCCACCTACGACTGCTGCGCCTACAACGGTATCTCATCACCCGGCGCTGATCCCCCGTGTCGCTACCGGCAGGACGTATCCCCGGCATCACCAGTTGGAAAGTTGCGCCGCAGTCTATTTTTTCAGCCGTGCCGCTTCCCGGGAGGAACAGACCACGCTGCCCAGGCTACTAAAAACGGCACCAGCGCAAATCCT
>NZ_LECR01000035.1:20998-23303 GCF_001602625.1 Sodalis-like endosymbiont of Proechinophthirus fluctus | reverse complement strand
CCGCAAACAGTACCCTGTGAACCCAAGCGTGTAGTCACCCACTCAAAAACCGTTCGGTTATAGTAATCCAGACCGCGTACTAAACGCGGATTAACCGTGTATGGGATACCGGCCAGGCCTAAAAGTTCACATAGACTGGAAAAATGGACGCGGGAATCGTCGTCGAGATAATCGATCATGACCGGAGCATCGTTGAGCAGCGCCTGAATATCAGGGTTTTTGGTGTCCAGTACCCGCATCGGATTAGTGTGCATACGGCGGCGACAATCCTCGTCCAATCGGTCTTCGTGCCGACCGAGAAATGTCACCAGCGCCTCGCGATACCTGGCGCGCGCTTCCAGCGACCCGATGGAATTCAGCTCCAGCGATACATACTCACTAATGCTCAGCGCGCGCCACCAACGGGCGGTGAGCAAAATGAGCTCGGCGTCGACGTCTGGCCCCTGCTGACCAAATACCTCAGCGCCCATCTGGTGAAACTGGCGGTAGCGTCCTTTCTGCGGACGCTCGTAGCGGAACATGGGACCCATATACCACAGCCGCTGTTCCTGGTTGTACAATAGTCCGTGTTCAATCCCGGCGCGCACGCAGCCGGCGGTACCCTCCGGACGCAAGGTCAGGCTGTCGCCGTTGCGATCGGCGAAGCTGTACGTTTCTTTTTCCACCACATCAGTAGCTTCACCAATGGCCCGCTGGAACAGCGGGGTCTGTTCGACGATCGGCAGACGGATTTCACTGTAGCCATAACTGGTCAGCACGCCCTTAAGTGTCCCCTCAACGCGCTGCCAGAATGCCGTCTCATCCGGCAAATAGTCGTTCATGCCGCGAATGGCCTGGATGTTCTTTGCCATGTCGAATCTTTACCTATGTTATTTTTCTACCAGACTGACCACGATGCGATTATTCTCGTCCAACATCGCTGCTTTCACGCGAATGCGGGCTTCTAATTGGTCGATCATCAGTTCGTTATCGAAACGCTCACGCTGGCGAACGCCGTCTTCGTAAAAGCCGCTTGTGTTATGGCCGCCGGTCACCCCCAGCGTGGAAACCAGTGCTTCGCCTAGACCGTTCACTACGCAGCCGATGATGGAGACATCCATCGGTGTGACGATGTCTTCTAGGCGCTGTTCTAGGGCGTTTACGGTGCCGATTACGTCAAACTCCTGGCGCGAACACGTCGGGCAGGCGATGAAATTGATACCGCGCTCGCGAATACGCAGCGATTTCAAAATATCGAAACCGACCTTCACTTCTTCCACCGGATCCACTGCCAGCGAAATGCGCAGCGTATCACCGATACCCTCGCTAAGAAGTAGCCCCAGGCCAATAGCCGATTTCACCGCCCCGCTGCGGGCGGCGCCGGCCTCGGTGATACCAAGATGCAGCGGCTGATCGATGCGTGACACCAGTAGGCGGTAAGATTGCACCGCCAGAAACACATCGGATGCTTTCACGCTGACCTTGAACGCGTCGAAGTTGAGTCTGTCGAGGATATCCACATGGCGCATAGCGGACTCCAGCAGAGCCTCCGGCGTAGGTTTGCCATATTTTTCCTGCAGATCGCGCTCAAGGGAACCGGCGTTGACGCCGATGCGTATCGGAATATTATTGTCGCGCGCGCAGTCCACCACTGAACGGATGCGCCCTTCGTTACCAATGTTGCCGGGATTGATGCGCAGGCAGTCTACGCCGTATTCGGCTACTTTTAGAGCTATGCGATAGTCAAAATGGATGTCCGCCACCAGTGGCACAGCGACCTGCTGCTTGATAAGTTTAAACGCTTCGGCGGCGTCCATGGTAGGCACCGACACGCGAACAATATCAACACCTACGCGCTCCAGCGCCTGTATTTGCTGCACCGTCGCCGTGACATCGGTAGTGCGCGTGTTGGTCATTGACTGCACTGCAATGGGGGCGCCGTCACCTACCGGCACCTTGCCGACGTAAATACGTTTCGATTTTCGACGGGTTATGGGTACGGAATTATGCATTGATCTTTCTCCAACCTTGCCGACTAGCTTTACTCTTTACTTACTGGGCAGCTACGGTCAATCGCGCAACCTGATTTGATTGGATTAACCGGCTCAGATCCCGCTGGTTTGCTTTGATATTGAACCCGCACTGCGGCCAGGGCACCGATTTTCAATTTGAACGGCGCCTGGCTAGTAAGATTCAGCGTAGCACTGCTGTGCTGAATACCGCTAAACAGTTTCTTACCGCCGGCGTCAAACACCTCGAGCCAGCAATCGCCGGTAAAATTTATTACCAGCGCATTGCCGTCTGCGTTAGCGGCGCTGGGCCTACG
>NZ_LECR01000035.1:16311-20966 GCF_001602625.1 Sodalis-like endosymbiont of Proechinophthirus fluctus | reverse complement strand
GTGGTGCCGAGGGACTGACTACTGCCGGCACTTCTCCGGCGCTAGCGGTCTGGTCTGCGATGTAAGGGGGAGACGGCGGTTGACCGACGTCGTCAACGCCGCCGCCAAAGGGTACCGATATCGCGTCATCTCCCTGGTATAGCTGGGCGGAGGATTGATCGGCCATGTTGGCGATATCCTGTTGCTGAGCCTGATGATTCTGCCACCACCAGGCGCCCGTCAGACCAATTACCACAAACAAGATAAGCCAGGTGAACCCCATCAGCCAACCGTCGCGTTTCTTACAGGTTTTTCCCAATGAGAAGCTCTGTATCGGCGCGACCTTAGAGACTTTTATCGGCGCCTGCTTAGCCATAAGCGGCATCAGTTCTTCTTCGGAAATATGTACCAAGCGCGCATAAGAGCAGATATAACCGCGTAGGAACGTCGAGACAAGGTTGGGATTGGCGTGATCGTCTTCGATATCGCGCACGGTAGACACCTTTAGGCATAGCCGATCGGCCACAGCCTGCTGGCTTAATCCCATATTTTCGCGGGCTTGACGCAGGCGTCCACCCGTGGTGGTTGGAGCTTGATCTTGGAGAGCTTCAGTATTCATTAGCTAAGAATTGCTAGTACTGTTCGGATTGTAGAAAATTTCGCGCTAGCCGGAAGCATATATTGGTAAACATCTAATAGCCGCTGCGCTCTGTTAGGTCGACCCGCCATTAATTGCTGGTTCGCTTCAGACACCAGCGTCGCGCCCTTTTCAAGATAATACTTCCAGCGTGTGCATCAGCAAACTACGCGCGTCTGCGAGTCGTACCCGGCCTTAAAAAAATAGTATCCGGTCCTCTCCAGACTATCGGCAACTTCACCTTAATGCGCCGATTGTGCAGCGGTGATAAGCTGCTATTGTGCCAGTACATACTACCCTAAACCACATAAAAAAGCACCGTAACTATTCAGAACTTCCTATTATATGGCAACAGTTTCAGAGCTAGCTGATAGCTGTTCTACGCGACAGCGGTTCCCCCCAACCCGCTGTTTATACTGTTTCATCCCTAATTAGGTACGGTAATCGCTGGGCGCGACCCTTTACCGCCATCGACAGCTTCTGCTACCGCTATCGATAGCTTCTGCCGGGAAGCGTCAAAATTACCCACTGCCAGACAGTCTACCCCAACTGCAAACGGGTCGCGGTAGACTGTCAGCCCACCCATCCGAATCATTTTCATACCAGTTCCCGTATCAGTATCACTACATCCGTTAACGAGGAGCAAAATCAGTGCCAGTGCCGACAATCATACAACCTTTACCTCTTGATCGTTTCGCCGCTCATGCGTTTACGCAACATCCGCTTGGTACGGTCGATCACCTCTCCCGCCAGCTGTCCACAGGCGGCGTTAATATCGTCACCGCGCGTTTTACGCACGATGGTGGTAAACCCGTATCTCATCAGCACCTTGGCAAAACGATCCACCTGGCTGTTGGAGCTACGGCCATAGGGAGCGTTGGGGAACGGGTTCCAGGGAATAAGGTTAATCTTGCATGGCGTATCTTTCAAACATGCCGCCAGTTGATGCGCATGCTCGGTGCGGTCATTGATATTGTCTAGCATGACATATTCAACCATCACGCACCCCTGATTGGCGTTGGATTTTTCCAGATAGCAGCGTACCGCCGACAAAAAGGTGTCGATGTTGTACTTGCGGTTAATCGGCACAATCTCGTCGCGAATTGTATCGTTCGGCGCGTGGAGGGAAATCGCCAGCGCCACGTCTATCATATCGCCAAGCTTCTCGAGAGCCGGCACTATGCCAGACGTCGACAGCGTGACTCGGCGCTTGGACAGCCCGAAGCCGAAATCGTCCAGCATGATCTCCATCGCCGGCACCACGTTAGTGAGGTTCAGCAGCGGCTCGCCCATGCCCATCATGACCACGTTGGTGATAGAACGATGGCCGGTGACCTTGGCTGCACCAATGATCTTGGTCGCACGCCAGACCTGGCCTATGATTTCCGACACCCGCAAATTGCGGTTAAAACCCTGCTGTGCGGTAGAGCAAAAGGTACACTGTAGTGCGCAGCCCAACTGTGAAGAAACGCACAGCGTGGCGCGGTTATCTTCTGGGATATAAACTGTCTCCACATGCTGGTCACCTACCTTGATAGCCCATTTGATGGTGCCGTCGGCGGAACGCTGCTCTTCAGAGACTTCCGGCGCGCGGATTTCCGCTAACGCTTTCAGCCTAGCGCGCAAACGCTTGTTGATGTCCGTCATCTGCTCGAAATCATCGCAGCAATAGTGATAGATCCATTTCATCGCCTGATCGGCGTGAAAGGGTTTCTCCCCCAGCGAAGAGAAAAATCCGCGCAGCTGCTGGCGGTTCATATCCAGCAGGTTCAATTTCTGCTGAGCCGCGGGCACGGGAGAAGCAGACATTGCCACCACGGGTGAGCATTCAGATACCATTTGCTCAGACATCATTTTGTTGCAGGCCTCGTTATTACACATTATGGCACGAAATGTATAAAGAAATGCCCCGGCCGAGCGCGGATTACCGCCTCATCCGGGGCGCATTGGACACCCATTTTAGCGCAGAGCTATCTAGCTTGAAAGGCGAAGCAGCCCTTTTTTTCACTGTTGTGCGGCGACGATTAGCGAATACGGGCGTAAATTTCGTCTTCGGTGAAGAAATAAGCGATTTCTCGCGTGGCGGATTCAGTGGAATCCGAACCATGTACCGCGTTTTCGGTAAAGCCGTCGGCATAATCGGCGCGCAAGGTTCCGGCCAGTGCATTGGCAGGGTTGGTAGCGCCCATGATTTCACGATTGAGGCGTACGGCGTCTTCCCCTTCGAGCACCTGTACCAGGATTGGGCCAGAAATCATAAAATCTACCAGGCTGTCAAAGAAAGGCTTACCTTTATGCTTAGCATAGAACCCTTCGGCCTGTTCACGGGTAAGCTGGAGCATTTTAGCGCCGACCACAGTCAGCCCGGTGCTTTCAAAGCGCTGGATGATGGCACCGATGACATTTTTGGCCACGGCGTTCGGCTTGATGATGGAAAAGGTGCGTTCGATGGTCATGAGAACCTCTAAGTGATTGTTGTTATGGCCGCGATAATTCGCTGTTACGCCGGCCGGTGCAAGTGGCGCAAATTATAGGGGCACCTTCAGCAATCCGCTACCCTTCCCCTTAAAAATAACATTTAATTAAAAATAACGCCCCAGCGTAACCGTCGCCAATGGCGGCCTCCAAGCGCCCCACAGGCCACTTTTTCGTCTTCCCCGGCCCGTCAGCGAGCCATCTACGCCTTGACGTCAACGGCAAAAAGCCGATAATGCCCGCCAATGCGATAGCATCGGCACAGTGCCAGACGCAGGCCGATGCGGAACCTATAATGACCCAATCGTTATTCGTCTACGGCAACATCTCGATGACCCTCAGGTGCGTATTATATACGTGCGCATGCTGTCTTCCGGTCACATCAGAGCCAGCGCGATATCGTTGCGGAATTTCGCGCGGGCCATCCATCTACTCGGCGCGGTGTTTTTCGATATTGAGGCCCTGTCCGATATCGCCTCTTCCCTGTCCTATCTTCCCTACCCTATATACTGACATCGTCGGTGCAGTTCGCACGGGATATGGGCGCACTCGGCGTTATCGACGCCCAGCATTGCACGATTTACGACGACGGTTTTCTATTCTCAGCGGCGCGCGCCTGATGGATGCTCCTGACCAGCAGAGTCCAGTAGATGTCGCTGCTGTCGAGGCATTGACACCTGGTCGCGCACTAGAAGGCCGTTGAAAGAAGGGAAACCAACGCCCGAGCCACAGACCTTTACGCCGCGCACTGTGGCTAATCGCATGAGTGCGCTCAACGATATCTGTCACATCAGCGTAGACGGCTCAGCGCAAATGTCGATGCCCGGCCCGCTGCCCGCTTTCGCTGCGAAGCTCTGGACTCCCGACCCGCTCCGGGGTCATATCCCCTGTAGCCTGAATATCCCCTGGACCAGTTAGTGCAAAACGGGCAGCTACAAACCCCTGCTGCTGGAAGAACAAATACGCCAGGCAGGGATAGAGATCAAGCAGCCTATCGTCGCTAGCCGAGGTTCCGTCGTCACCACGACAGTGGCAATATTAGCCCTCACAGCGCTCGGCACACAGGACATCAGCCCGTATGACGGTTCGTAGAGCGAATGGGGCGCCCGGGACGATATGCCTATAGTCGGTGCGCAATGATCATCGGCGGCGGTGCGGGTATTACATGGGCAGGTTTGCCCTTTTCAAGTGACGGCGCACCATCGAACGACTAGTGTGGCCGTGGCGATAGACCTTGTGCTGAGAGGGGACAGCGGCGCGAGGCAGCAGACGTTGCACGGGATGGCAATCTAACGCCTTGAGAGCTCGTAGGCCGCCTTATGACGGGGCGTCGTACTTCACAGACCGAAGCCAACTGCGCCAACGCCGTTCGTAAAAAGGCGTCAGGTGGTGATGAAATAATGGCTGATACCCGCCTCGCTCTCTACAATATAAGAAGATATCCACCGCTCATCCGGCACGAATATCGGCGCCACCTTGACCTGTCGCTTAAATAGCTTCCTCAGCAGCGCCGTCGGACTCCAGGCTGATAAGCCAATGTGGGGCTCCCCTGCTCCGTGTCATC
>NZ_LECR01000035.1:14367-16299 GCF_001602625.1 Sodalis-like endosymbiont of Proechinophthirus fluctus | reverse complement strand
CTTACACCAAATATAAGGCCGCCGCACCTGCTTATATTGCGCGAATAACGCCGTCAGCGAGTCCACCATCTGTTGCGGCATGTCCGCCGTTTAGCTGAGGGTCATGCGCATCTCCCTTCCAGAACCTGTAGTTCGGCCAACGCATCGCCGTCGTTTCTTAGCAATGCTGCTATTTCATCCGGGGAGAAGGACTTACTGTAGAGTAGGTTGAGATTGAGAAACAGCTCGGCCCCGGTGGTTATGGCGAACAATGCGCGCACTGGTAGAGCGAAGATAGGATGCGGCCTCGCCACCACGCTTTCCAGTACTGCTACCGAAAAAAGGAATCGCCGATCCGCCGTCTTGTTTTTCCCTATGCTGCAAGGTTACCCGGCGACGCGCCGTCATCGCGTTCGACAATCCGATCATCGCCGGCTTCGCTCGGCACATGGACGGTCATTCCGTGTTTGTCGGCGCTCAATAACACCTTTTCGCCCCAGCACTGGTCAGCAGGTACGGTTGATAGCATGAATTGCATCGCTTCGGTCAGTATGAGACTGCTCCAATAAATTTGGGTAGTAATTCCGTCTGTACATATCCCGGTACATTGGGGTGTCATAGCGATTCCTGGTCGCCTGTATCAAAGCGGCCGTCAACTTATGTGATTCATCTAACCAGACCATAACGGTCGCCGCCAGGAGTTTTTCTTTCGGCGCGGGCAACTGGCTAAAAAAGCAGCGACAGGGTTGTTGTCGTTGACACCGATGACAGAAAAATGATAAAGTTGCGCTAAAAGGTCTTAGCCGCGCGTGCCACGGCGCATCTTTTATCATTACAGTGGCAACGCCAGCAGAGGCTAAAGATAAATATAAACAAGGGACTCCACTGAGGTCCTCAAGGCGATATATCCTACTGCAGGACCGCGGTGCACAGACGTACACCCTGTTTCCAGACGACCATCGACGCAGTCGATGAGAAAGATGGCATCCCAAAGGGGCGCGGGAGCGCTACCGAGGACTGTATGCCAAACGATTGGAGTTTTTAGCGTAACATCCGGTTCGCACTGCCGGCGCACTGCGGCGCAACCTCGCGCATTCGCGCAATAGCTGCCCGGGTATGGCTGATGGCGTAATCTATTTCTTCCGTGGTAGTAAACCGCCCCAAAGAGAAACGAATGGAGCTGTGAGCAAGCTCATCATCCAGGCCCATGGCGCGCAAGACATAAGACGGCTCAAGGCTGGCGGAAGTACAAGCTGATCCAGTCGAGACTGCAAGATCCTTCAACTCCATGATAAGGGACTCACCGTCCACATTGTGAAAGCTAACATTAAGCACCGTCGCCACCCCCTGCTGCAGGTCGCCGTTAACTGATACACCCCCTATCTGCTGCAGACCCTGCCAAAACCGGTCGCGCAGCGCCCGTAGGCGCGACATTTCGCTCGTCAGCGCTTGCGCTGCGAGATGATAGGCTTCCCCCATCCCGACAATTTGGTGCACAGGCAGCGTCCCGGAGCGCATACCGCGCTCGTGACCGCCGCCGTGAATTTGGGCCTCGATCAGCACTCCTGGTTTACGGCGTACGAACAAAGCGCCAATGCCCTTCGGCCCATAGACTTTATGGCTGCTGAACGACATCAGATCCACTGACAACGTGGCCAGATCGATGGGCAATTTACCGACGCTATGAGTAGCGTCTACATGGAACAGCGCCCCACAGGCCCGGCATAGTTCGCCAAAAGCCGCGATATCCTGGATCACTCCAGTTTCGTTGTTGACGTGCATTAACGACACTAGAATCGTATCATCCCGCAGCGCATCGCTCAACTGTTGCGGGGTGATGATACCGTTCGCCGGCGGCACCAACCAGGTAACGATGAAGCCTTCCTGTTCCAGATGCTGACAGGTATCTACCACCGCTTTATGCTCGGTTACGGCAGTAATGATATAGCGGCC
>NZ_LECR01000035.1:2673-14216 GCF_001602625.1 Sodalis-like endosymbiont of Proechinophthirus fluctus | reverse complement strand
AACGATGGGATAGGGAAGCCGGATTACCGAAAATACCGTCCAGCGTAAGATGCTGCATCATTTTCTCCGCCACCCGCGGATCAACCGGCGTAGTAGAGGAGTAATCAAGATAAATCGGTAATTTCATGAAGAGTTAACTCCAAACTCGGGGCATCAATAAAAACGGACATCCTTAAATTGTACTCAAGAGCGCAAGTTGACGTTAATCGTTTCCTGAGGTCGGCTGTTGGCGATCGGACGGCACCTATCGTTATCTTGACGATAGACGATATCAAGAATTTCTTCATTACTGACCAGTTATAGGCCACAGGGTAATATTGTTAAGAAACTCGATGATGAGTACGCTAAGATCGCGCTATAGGGTATGGGCCAGGCAGCGATCACCGCCCTGACAGCCTTCTTTACTCTGGCAACGTGTAGCGTTCAATGATTCATCCACGACAGTGATAATCGCGCCGGCGGCAATCTTATCAGAGTCGCGACCCAGCAAATAACCCCACCCGGCCCCCAGATGCTCACCACTAAATAATGCTTGCGCAGGCGTGAGAAGAGCCGCTTCAAATAGGAAAGGGAAACGCATTGGCGCTCGGAAATTCCGGCGATCGGCACGGAGTCCCTTGCCGGAATGTAGGACGACATCAAGCATGGCGGTAACCGCATAACGGCCTTTGGAAGTTAGTCTCATGATCAGAATACTAGTGAAAGTAACGTAGAAAAATTATACCATTCCTGACTATAGTAATCAACTAGTTAACCGAATAATTATCTCAGATATTTATTCCCTTCCGCTGGCTATGTTTGCAACAGTCACCGGCGTAAATCTTGTCCCCGTCTGAAGACGAAACCGTGTCTGAAACGGCTCTCTGTGCACCCAGACGATAGCTGCCGGCATCCCGAATAGGGTTTTTGCGGCTTTTGCGGATACTCTCTTATGGAGGTAAACATCCCACGTAAGATATTCAGCTCCCTGACTTTCCGGCCGAGCGCGATTGAGCAGTCGACGCAACTTGTTCATCACCAGTTCCCGGATTGGCGCGCAGGATGAAACCGATCGCGCTCAGTACATGCTCCAATTGTTGGTAGAAACGCTCCAAATCTTCTGCTAGATGATAAACTGGGGATTCCTGCGCCGTCGCGTCATAGCTCTGACTTTTCAGACAGACGACTCGGACTTCATACGCCAAAATCTGTACTGCTATCGCCAAGTTGATGAGAGAACTGTATTCAGGATTTGGACGGGATCTGGACATGGAAATGACATTTTTGTAATTCATCATTAGTCAGGCCGATGCGCTCACGGCTAAATAAAAGCGCTACCGGGGCCGCGGGGCTTGAAGCCGCTTCCTGCACGCTTTTCACACCGCACTCACGCGTCTCCAGCATCGGCCAGGGGAAGTGTCCTCGAACGGGCACTGGTATCCACCACCAAACTACAACCGGCTAACGCCTGATCGAGATTGTCAACCAAGGTAGCATTGCCAATAATATCATTAGCGCCGGCGGATATGGCGATAGTCTGTGAATCGGGCTTGGCTTATGCAATTGATTGACCAGGTAGAGATTGTTTAATCCCATGTTTTTCATCGCGCGGGCGAGCCAATATTGCCGGTATGAGACATTTCAACCAGAATGATGCGGATATTATGCATCATAATCTTATAATTCAGAGGAAATGTGGGCGATAAGGTAGCATAGCCGTAGGTTTTTTGCTGACGCTTTGCTATACTCTCCGCGCCGTTTTAGTTATTTTAGTGGACGATATCCATGCATCCGATGCTCAACATTGCCATTCGCGCTGCGCGAATGGCGGGTAATTTGATCGTCAAACATTACGAAACCCCTGACGCCGTCAAAGCCAGCCAGAAAGGCATCAACGGCTTTGTCACTAACGTTGACCACGAAGCGGAACGTTTGATTGTTGAAATTATCAGAAAGTCCTATCCGCATCACACTATTATCGGCGAAGAAAGCAGCGAGCTGGCCGAAGAAGACACAGATATACAATGGGTTATCGACCCATTAGATGGTACTACCAACTTTATCAAGCGTTTTCCCCACTTTTCCGTTTCCATTGCCGTGCGCATTAAAGGCCGCACAGAAGTGGCCGTGGTTTATGATCCCATGCGTAATGAGCTATTCACTGCGTCCCGCGGTCAGGGCGCCCAGTTGAACGGCTACCGCCTGCGCGGCGGTAGCGCACGCGATCTGGATGGCACCATTTTGGCTACCAGTTTTCCTTTCAAACAAAAACAGCATGCCAACAGCTATATCGCCCTGGTGAGCAAACTGTTCGTACACTGCGCGCAGTGCGCGGATTTCCGCCGCACCGGCTCCGCAGTGCTGGATCTTGCCTATGTAGCAGCTGGCCGCGTGGACGGTTTTTTTGAAATCAGCTCGAAGCCCTGGGACTTTGCCGGCAGCGAACTGCTGGTGCGTGAGGCAGGCAGTCTGGTCACGGATTTTACCGGTGGCCATGATCACCTGCTTTCCGGCAATATTGTGGCCGGTAATCCCCGCGTCGTAAAAGCCATGCTTTCGATTATGCACAACTAACCGAGCGAGGCGATGAAGCGCTAAGCTTTATCCATGGCTGGATATATCCAGGGCTGGTACATCGCCACCGGCCTTGGCATTATCGGCTCAGAACCTGTCGCTGTCCAACAGGTTATGTCCATAATTTCCATTTAAGATCTATTTATACCTCCTTTTCATTTCCCTAATAAAACTCGCCGTTACCCCAGTCTTACTTGCCTTTCAGCGTCCCATCCATCACAGTAGCTTCTCAAGTTTACTCTTACCATTCACCCCACACAAGGTCATTTTCATTATGGACAAATCGTGGTAGAGAGAAGTCACCTGGGGGAAAATCGCCGCAGCGGCTAACCCCCTCCGAATGCCTCACTCACTTCTCAAGTAAGGAGGAGTGGATGCACAATTTGTTTGATCTGTTTGATTTAACCGGAAAACAGGAATTCATCACCGGCTGTGCCAGGGGCTAGCGTATCTGCTAGCCAACGGCCTCGATCTTTATAGCGTCAGCGTTATCGTAACAGTGACGACCTCGGCGAACGCCGAGAGGGTCGCGCGGAATAACTGCGCGCCGATGACCTAGGCGTATTGAGCGTGAGCTATGATATTATCGATAGAGCCGATGTCAACCGTGCGATTGAGCAACTATAACAGCACCAGGGTTCGATCGACATACTGAATCAATAATGCAGGTATTCATCGCCTGCATCCGCTGCTAGCTTTTCCCAAAGCTGAATGGGATGACATTACCAACATAAACCAGAAGGCAATATTTCTGTTCTGGTTTCTCAACAGGTGGCAAAGCGGATAGTGACGCGCCGTCGCGGAAAAATTATCAATATCAGCTCGATGCAATGCAAGCTTACCCGCCCTAACCATACATTACCCTTTATTATGCTGCCGCTAGAGGGGGCGGTCAAAATGCTGATCTGTGAGATGTGCGCTGAGCTTACGCTCTATAATATCCAGGTCAACGGTATCTCGCCAGGCTATTTCAAGACCGAAATGACCGGCCTCCCCGGCGGAGGACGACGCATTCAACACGTGGTTATTCCAGCGTACGCCCGCCGGGCGTAGAGGAGACACCTCAGGAATTGATTAGCGCGGTGGTATTCCTCGCCAATGGCCATCTGCTGTTTGTCGATGGCGGCATGGTGGGGCAGTGGTGTGATGACGCTAAACGGGTGGATACCGCTTACCATCTGTGACACCGCGCTGAAATACGGCAGCATGCTACCGGTAAGCACCAGCATTGGCCATACCACATTATGCCAAAGAGACGGAGCACGCGGCGTTATCAGCCGTTCAGCGACGCGACGACCGAAGAACACCAGTAGCATCAGCACCGTACCACCGGCTATCATAAGCGCGGACAAGACGCTCCAAGCATATGTGCCAATCACTTTGGCAAACAGCAGTACCAACACTGCCAGAGCAGAGGTGCAATCCCATCGCCACCACTACGGCGGTAGCGATCGTACCAACCATCGACCGCCTGCAATTATTCATCCGCGGCAAGTAACAGTGCCCATAACCGCAACCCACGGGGTTGTAATACTCCACCGGTGTTAATACCCAGACAGCCAGCGCCTTATCCAGTTCTACAGCGTCCCGTAATAGCGGGTGTAAGCGCTTGAGCGTATGTCATCTAGAGGTCCACCTCCCCCCTCCCACTAGGAAAAACTGGCCTTTTCTAGCCAGAATTGGCCAAGATGAAGCGTACGAGAAGAAAGATGCAGCAAATTGAGCGTCAAGGTAACCAGCAATATCGCCATCAAGCCCTATAATATAGCCGCGACCAGGGCATTATCAGCAAACTTTGCCGCAGCTGGGGATGGGTGGCAAGATAGGTGGTAATCACAAATTTGCCGTGGTCGGGTCTGACCGCGTACGGAATACACTATCCGCTTCCGGCAGACGCAGCCATCTGTTGCTATAGCTGTATTTAGCAACGGGGCTCTACTCACTGACATAGCTGGCGCACCAATACGGGACGGATCCCGAGACCACACGACGCGATCTCGCGCAACTCTCAAAGTCGAAACCGGCACGCTGTATCAGTTCGCCCTATGCCACCGGAAGGTGAAATACCGTACAGCGCCAGCAGATACGCAATCTGCTCGAATCCTGAACCCGTCTGCGATACTGCCAGTCCGGCGCCGCGGGCAACTAAAGCGCGCCTCAGCACCGCCAGGAACAAAAACGACCCCGCGGGGAACCTTTAGCTGTTTGTGACCGTGGTTATGCCAGCAAGAGCTATGCAGTCCCGTCCCCCTTACCTCGTTAAAACCGTTCGGTGCCGTCAAGCGTAAACGGGGTGGCGGGCACAAATATCCAGCACTTTATTTTTAGTCCGTTCAATCACCGTATCGTCATTGATATTTTCCAGCACGTCGCACACCCAGCCAGCCAACTCACGCACATCGGTCTCAGTAAAACCGCGTCGAGTGACCGCTGGCGTGCCGATACGTACCCCGGAGGTAACGAACGGACTTTTTGGATCGTTCGGTACGCTGTTTTTGTTGACGGTGATATTGGCACGTCCCAGGGCCGCATCTGCCTCTTTCCCTGTCAGGTTTTTATCCACTAAATCCAGCAAGAATAAGTGATTATTGGTAGTGCCGGAAACAACTTTAAACCCGCGCGACAAGAAAACCTCCACCATGGCCTTGGCGTTTTTGGCTACCTTCTGCTGGTAGGTTTTGAACGCGGGCTCCATTGCCTCTTTTAGCGCGACTGCCTTGGCGGCGATCACATGCATTAACGGACCACCCTGCGCACCAGGGAACACGGCGGAGTTCAGATTTTTGTACAGCTCTTCGCTACCTCCTTGTGCCAGGATCATACCGCCGCGGGGGCCGGCCAGCGTCTTGTGGGTCGTGGTAGTCACCACGTGTGCGTGAGGCACCGGGTTCGGATACACTCCGGCGGCGATAAGGCCCGCTACGTGGGCCATATCCACAAACAGATAAGCGCCAATACTGTCGGCAATTTGCCGCATTTTAGCCCAATCCACCATGCCGGAATAAGCGGAGAAACCACCGATAATCATTTCCGGTTGATGGATTTTCGCCAGTTTGGCCAGTTGCTCATAATCGATATGGCCGCTTTCATCAATACCGTAAGGCACAGTATTGTATAATTTTCCGGAGAAGTTGACCGGGGAGCCATGGGTCAAATGACCACCGTGCGCCAGATTCATCCCCAGCAAAGTATTGCCCGGTTGCAGCAAGGTGGTATAAACGGCGAAATTGGCTTGTGATCCCGAATGTGGCTGAACATTTGCATAATCGGCGCCAAACAGCGCTTTGGCACGATCGATGGCCAACTGCTCCACCACGTCAACATATTCACATCCGCCGTAGTAACGCTTGCCGGGATAGCCTTCAGCATACTTATTGGTCAACTGTGAGCCCTGTGCCTGCATAACGTGTGGGCTGGTGTAGTTTTCAGATGCAATCAGTTCAATGTGCTCTTCCTGGCGCATTACCTCCTGCTCCATTGCCTGCCACAGTTCGGCATCATA
Organism: Sodalis-like endosymbiont of Proechinophthirus fluctus; assembly: GCF_001602625.1. GTDB lineage: Bacteria > Pseudomonadota > Gammaproteobacteria > Enterobacterales > Enterobacteriaceae. The sequence goes on along the minus strand of NZ_LECR01000035.1, from coordinate 8,161 downwards.
ATCCGCAATGTTCATATCACGATTCAACATCTATTTCTCCCGACTCTCAGCCTACTATGGCGATTAAATTAGGGGAACAACTAGGGGGAACAACCAAGCCGTCAGTGTAGTCTTTTTTTTTCTAATTTCCGATAGAGTCCAGCGCTGCTTTTTACGCAAACGATTTCCTTCTCTTGATCCGAATAGCGAAATATTTTCATCGCGAAGGAAGAAAAATTCACGCGCGGGTTCCCCCTCTGCGGTATCCTGTGCGTTGCACATTCACGGCTCGCGCGCCCACACCTAACGCCTAAGCATTGCGGTATTCCCGTGATGCCTCGCGGGCTGATCCTTAAGACGCCGGCACAACGTGGTTATTTTTCCAATAGCTTGGGCCGCTGGCAGCGAACCTTAGATGGATTCTTCATCTTAATCGCTGGTGCCGATGTGCCACACACACTACGTCGAAGACAAAAATTTTGCCATCGCCGATCTTGCCAGTCTGGGCGGTGTGCATAATGGTGTCGACGACATCATCCGGCACCATCAGTTCAATTTATGCAGGAAATTTACCATGTACTCCGCGCTGCGATACAATTCAGTATGCCCTTTTTTGTCGTCTAATTCCTTTAACTTCAGTTACCATCATCCCGGTAATGCTGACTTCGGCCAGCACTTCGCGCATGTCATCCCATTTGATGGGTTTGATTATCGCATCAAGTTTTTCATTACTTCACCTACTTAGTCGATTACCAGCGCTCTCCGTCGATTATCGGAAACGAAGACTAATCAATGTTTAAAATTATTCTGGTCCATCGTATATGGCGGGAAAAGAGTTTATAAAACTCTATACGGTTATGACCAGCCATCAGTGCGGCCTGCGTCACATTTCCACGGGTTATTTGCAATAACTTGCGTAATAGCGCAATTCGAATTAATGGTGCGCCTAGGCGACGAAGGTAGCATCGCCGAGGTATCATCCAGCAGCGCATCACCGATGACCGGCGTGGAGGTTAACGCCATACACTATATTTATCACGTTCACCAGCGTACATTACTGGGCCAGCCGGCGGCCCAGTCTTCTCATAACATCGGTGGAAAACTGTGCACGAAGGGTTTATGGCGCTGCGCCGCCAGGCGTAATAAATACTACGCCAGCAGGGGAATATTCCTCGGCCAGTTCATGCAGGGGTTGCAGTTTCAGGCTGACGATATTTAATCTATAATACGGATCCTCGAGGAAAATGCGTATATCGATAGCGCGATTGCTGCCGAGCAGGCGCACCTTGTGCTCTTGCAGCAGTTTTCCCTTCATTCAACGAAAGCGGCATATCGCTAATTTCATCAAGAAATAATGTCGCCCTCGGCGGCCTGGAATAACCCTTCACGCTGGCTAATCGCGCCGGTGAAAGCACCATGGGCATAGCTGAGCAGTTCGCAGACAGTAGCAGCGTCTCCGGTAAGGCACCGCAGTTTATTGCGACGAACGGGGTATGGGCACGCGAGCTAGCGGCGTGGATCGCCTTCGCTAAAATTTCTTTTCCGGTTCTGGCTCTGGCTCTGCTCGCCCAGTAAAATGCTCTCGCGAAAACTGTCGTCCTGCTGCCAGCTTGCGCCCTAGTGTTGCCAGGTTTCCACGAGTGCCTGCGTCGGCGTCATGCGTGGCGCGCATTCCATAAGGCTTAATCAATAGCCAGATTTTCACTGCCCCATCGTCACTCTTCTAGATGTCATCTCACACTTTCGCAAGCGTTACCGCCACCAAATGGGTACGGGATTCCATTCCCGGCATCTCACTCAGTAGCTGTTTCGGGTCGCCGTCTTGCTGGCAGGCTGAGAGTAGTAGTATCAGTAACACCACCGATGCGGCGTACGGGAGATGGTTAGCAAACACAAAAAGAGGTAACTCGCGGTCTGCCGTGGTGAACGTGCTGCTCCAGTCATGTATTGACCACTTCTCGTCGGTTTAAGGGAGGGTAATGTGAAAGGCAGACCGCGGCGTAATCCACGCTCACTAAATCGAGTGCATCGCGAATACGACGGAACAACTCCGAGCAATGCTCAATCCCAGTGTACTGCCTTTTACTGCGTCTTTACGCTAGATGTAGCCTTGATGCTAGATACGGCCTTGATAAAACAGCTTGAAAATCAGAGTCCAATCCGTTTTAGCGATAGGTGTCCTACTATTGGCCAGTTCCAGTAGGATACACTGCCCGCTGAGGCGGCTTCGGTTCCAGATGTTACTGGATTACTGCTCGTAGTGCACCGCATTAGAATACAGATTATCCAGAGAACCCGGCTTAAAAACGTCGGCGGCGCGCCATGCAATTATGTTACCTCAAGCGTTACGTGGTTTTGAATACCCTTGGGCGCGCTGCCAGGTGTTGTGGACGGCGATAACGCCTGATACCATCGCCACTAGATTGATTTCCTCAGCCCTTCTTATAGGGCTTTCCGCCAACCGGCGATTTATAATCCAGAAATTGTTTAATTAATGCGTTGCTTCAAGTGGCGGTGGATGCTATCAAGAATCGCTGCCATTTTTTCTGATCGGCTCTCAGGCGGACCCGCCACTTCGTCCGCCATTCGCCAGGCCTATTCGCACAGGCTGGCGAATGGCGTCATTAATTCATAGGGAAACATGGCACAAAAACTTATGCTGCTGGGATTCCAACCAGGATAGCCGCTCATTTAGCCAAATTATGCGCTGGGCAAAGGACTGAATTTCACGCGGTGCGCTAAATGGCGTATCCGCGGCCAGCTTTTGCCACTACCCCAGCCGGTTGATTATGCTTTCGACCCGCTTTACTGGGCCGGTAATCATGCGGGTAAACAAGAATACTAGCGCTAAACTGAAAAACAGCAAAAACGCCAAACCAGCCAAAAGCGCCCCGTTCCTGCGATTGCCTGCTGCAGTTGGGGGTCGCGAGCAAAATATTTTCGCGCATCGCCTGCCCAATTCGCCGTTAGCATGGGAAAAGACTCCAGCTGTGCCGAAGCCTGGTCGGCCAAGGCCGCTGTTTTCACAATGGAGCTTATCGAGGGCGGCCAATAGGCTATCGAGGCATTAACGATAACGTAGATCCGGCAACAGATCGCCGAGACCACTCAAGGTCTGTAGATACTGTTAGCGTTGATTTTGGTATAATCGTGCCAATGTTGTGGGTCGTTAAGGATGCAACATTGGCGATAACTGTGCTTCATCGCCAGCGCTAAACTGGTCATATATTTCGGTGCGCCTGGCGTCCTCCAGCGTTGAGTGGTTTATTTCCGCCATCTGATCGCTCAGGGAGTCCAGACTCTGCCAGGCTTTTTAAGCCAGCATCAGCAGCAGTAACAACCAGACTGAGCGCGCCAGGATCACGAATTGGCACAGCGAACGGGGAAACGAACGCCATTTGTTCACGGTCATCGTCCTCAAAGGATTTACAGACAAGCCTTGATGCTAGTCAAGTATCACCAGCAGGAAAAGAAAGAAGATGCTCGCCTACAGGTCAAGTGTCTAATGGTAAAAATAAGGTGCCTTACTCAAGTGTCGTCCTGTGATTTTTTACACCGCCGAAGCAGCGATTAACGGTTACGTTGGACCGGTACAGCATATATTGGCATCATTCGGATGATATAGGGTGTATATTAAACTTCCTTCAGGACGCTGTCATATCGAGATGAATGAGCGACTGAGTTAAATATAGCAGAAACTATGCCACATCGCCAATTATAATTATTCATATATTATTTTATTTATCTTCCGTCTAGGATATCCTGCAATTCAAACGGAAATCGAATAAGTATGTCTCCTCCGGGAGACATAAATTGACTTTTTAATAAAAATTATTGAAAATAAAGATGAATATCCTAGCGTAAAAAGAGACAGCAGTAAGCCAATCGGCGAAAGGGCGTTACACGAGCAATCCAGCCAATCGGCGTTGCTCTGGCAATAGCATGCCTCAAGCCATCGCGCCACCGCCGCATGCCATTGTCTCTACTACGACCGCTCGCCGGCACGGATTGGCCAACGGTGTTAACTTAGCTGATTGCGCGCATTGCGAAACAGCCGCATCCAAGGCCCGTCCTCGCCCCACTCTGCGGGATGCCAGGAGTGACTAACGGTATGGAATAACCGTTCAGGATGCGGCATAGTCAACGTAACACGTCCGCTCGCATTGGTCACCGCGGCGATACAATTAGGTGATCCATGGGGTTGGCGGGATAGTTCTCCATGACCTTACCGTAGTTGTCCACATAGCGCAGTGCCTCAGACCTTCGCCGTGGGAGACGCGATAGGCAGACGGGTGCTGAAGATGCTCTGTAACAACAGCGACAGACTCTAGGTAACTTCGATCAGACTGAACTGCGCCTCAAAGCGTTCTGATTTATTGAGGAAAAAGCGCGACCACAACTCCGCTCCGGGAATCAGTTCGCGCAAATTGGACACTATATCTGACACTCGTTGCATACTACGAGCGCCAAGGCCTGCATCCGGTGAAAGAACTCCCCGAACTAATCACGTACCTGCGAATTGAACGAAACCTATTTCGCCTAACCTTCACCCGCACCCCAAGAACATCGCCATAGGTGAGACTTCCACAGGCCACCAGTATATGGAAACAGTCCAACGTGCGCGCGCCAGAGATGCACATCAATAGACTCTAGGCCCGCGTGGTAATAGGCGGCCGTCATCTCTACATGGGGGTTCATACCATACTCACACAGTACCGCGACTTTCTTTCTGCCGCTCGCCCTTGGCGATAAAAGGCGCGACGATATCATCGGCAGGATCAAAACTCAGAACTACTCAGGCCAGGATCGTTATCATCCTGACGGGCTGCATGTTCCTGATCGGCGCTTTCTCGATTATAGCACAGCCACCACATCTGCCAGCTGGTTTCTTCCCACTAGATTCTAATGGTGGTGCGGCTATAGATGCAAAGCGGGCGCCCCCGGTACGTAAGATAAACTGATCGCCGGGCTGGGCCGTACCCAGATAGTACAGACAATCCTCTAGTCCTTACTCGCGGAACAGAGTCGTTACCGTATCGCGGTTATCGGCGTTAATCTGGATAACCACCCAGATCTCTTCATTAAATAGAACGGCCAGCGCATCATCCCCCAGAATTCTGATATTGGCATCAATGCCGCAGTGGCCGACAAACGCCATTTCCGACAACGTAACCCGTAAACTGCCGTTGGCACTGGCGTGGTCATTTCCCGCTCTCCTATCCTTACTGCCAACGTATTTTTATCGACATGGAGCCTTTGCTCACCGGGATAGTCAGCCCCAGTGCTGGGCAAAGCTCCTCACCCAGGTCTTTCACCGCCTGATACAGGCTGGCATCTTCGCCGGAATATCCCGCGACGGCCATCCAGTTGGCTGAAGGTTTCACTCGCTTGATCTCGCCGATGTACGTCTCGGCCAGGTTAGTCAGCGCCTCGCCCATAGCTAGGCGGGCGGAAGCAGCAAAATTCAATAGCGTCACCAACACCCGCTCGCCAAGGGGATATTGCCTCA
>NZ_LECR01000035.1:0-2597 GCF_001602625.1 Sodalis-like endosymbiont of Proechinophthirus fluctus | reverse complement strand
CTGGCACCTGCCAGAATCCAATCATCTGATCCCAGCGCTACCATGCTGATTACACTGGGATCACTTATGGTGATAAGGAAGGTTTTTCCTCCACCGCCGATAAATGCAACACGCGATTAATCACCTCAGCAAGCATGATGCTGTCGCGATTCAGAGCGTGGCCAGGAGCCTGACGGCTGACACGGCTTCAAACAGCATTTTTAGCGTTTTTCCGAGCGACATCCAGCGACAAATCAATCGGCCGTTCGCTGAAATATTCGTCGTCTAGGCTTAGATGCAACGCTTGCTTCGCTTCCCCGATCACTACATTAGGGTGCTCGCTCGCGGCGGCAGATGGCTTCAAATTCCGCCAGCCGCTCCAGCGCAACCTCCATGATGTAACGCTCCTGGGACTCATTGCACCAGACTTCCAGCAGGCTCATGCCCAGTTCATTATTGGGAATTTCGCGCAATTGAAAATGGACACCGTGGCCCGCCCGTCGCATAGGTGTCTGACTGCTCGTAGGCCATCGAAGATGCCTCGCCTGACCAGGATCAGATGACAGTCTGGTGGTTTATGGTTCAACCTTCATCAAAGTATGCGCTGTTTCCTGATAGTATTTATAGCGCCCTGCCTTCGCATCGATAAAGAAGAGCACCCCACCGCCGATCCGTTCATCATCGCGGCGTTGTCTTTATAGATAGACAACATAACCTCAGACGGCGAAGGTGTTTTTAATAATCTTGAACAACTACTTCGCCTGTGGATGGCTATTGATAACCCAGTTAGCTTTGAAGATCTTGTGCCAGCAATGCTCGGAGTTGGCTTTTGCGAACATATACAGCTCAATATCGCTGGGTTACACCCCAAACGGATGAAGGCCGCGCAGAGATAATCGATTTCGTCCTGCACCAGCGCCAAACCCAACGCTAAATTAGCCGCGTCCTGCGCTTCCTCCATACGGGTAAACACCGTTTCCATCATCCGATCGTGCAAGAGGGTGGCGATCTGCCGCCACCACAGCTCACTCAACCACAGAGCATGAATATAATAGGTCAAACCAAACGCCATAGACGCATGACCTGGGGAAAACCACAGTTGTCTCCTTCGACGGCCAGGGAGCCCACGTACTGGATCGCGGCGTCACAGCAATAGCCCCACAAGGACGGCTATTGCTTGTGTTTGGCGAGAGAAGAGCAGTATTTCAATGGTCACTGAAGCCGACTTAACGCATCCTCGTCGAGAGCTGCTCTAACATCGGCGAAATGGATATATTCGGCATAACGTAGACCGGCAGATGGGCGTCCTGAAAGCGGACCAGAAGCTTTATTGATGCGAAATGCGGATAGAGTGAGCTAACTGTGCAATATTTCAATAGTAACAGATTTCTTGTTTTTGAACCGCCGGCCGAGGTTGTTTGGCTCGACCACTCATGGGGCGCAACAACAGAGGAAAACACGCGTTATTATAGAGAATCCCGGCTGTGGAAGAAACCGCTTACGCAGTTATTCTTTCATCCTTACTACCTCTTAACACGTGAGGACATGCATCAATCTTGTTGCACGTTGGAGCTTTGTTACGCAAAATGCCTCCTGTTCGGAAAAAACCGTAATAATACTGCTGTTAATGACAAAGAGGTTGCCTCCGGCATGAGATAATGCATTGAAGCGCTTCAAATTAAATTACTTTATTATCATCCTTATCGCCATTTTGCTCACCTGGGCACTGTGGACTACCGTCCCTTGGCGAAACGCCAATCAGGATAGCCTGGCGGTCATTAAAGCGCGCGGCGAACTTCGTATCAGCACTCTCGACGCGCCGCTGAGCTATTATAGCGTCAATAATCAACCGGCAGGGTTCGATTATGATCTGGCGCAACGCTTTGCCGATTACCTCGGCGTCAAACTGAAAGTGCGCGTTCGCAGCAATCTGAATCAGCTATTTGATGACTTGGATAATGACAACGCCGATCTTCTGGCCGCTAACCTAATTTACAACACCGAGCGGCTGAACAGATTTACCGTCGGTCCTCCCTACTACTCGGTATCACAGCAGTTGGTGTACCGCTTGGGTCAGCCACGGCCAAAAAACTTGAGGGATCTGCGGGGGCGGCTGGCGGTCTCTTCTGGTTCAGCGCAAATTTCCCAGCTCCGTCAGTTAAAAAAGAAGCAATTTCCGCAGTTATCCTGGGAAGTCTCATTGGATTTAAGCAGCCGATCGCTGCTGGAAAAAGTGGCAGAAGGTAAGCTGGATTATACTCTAGCCGACTCGGCCACCGTCGGGCTGCTACAGCGAGTGCATCCGCAGTTGGCAGTGGCGTTTGATGTTACCGAGGAAGAACCGGTTACCTGGTATCTTAGGCGCAACAATAGCGAGAGGCTGTCGGCCGAGCTGCTGGACTTCTTCAGCCAGTTAAACGACAATGGCATCATGGCGCGGCTTGAGGAAAAGTATCTCGGTTACGTTAGCGGGTTCGATTATGTAGATACCAAAACCTTCCTGAACGCCATCGATGCGGTTTTGCCCACTCTGCAACCTCTGTTTGAACGCTATGCCCGCGATATCGATTGGAAGTTGCTGGCGGCCATTTCCTATCAGGAATCCCATTGGGATCCAT
>NZ_LECR01000031.1:9893-11109 GCF_001602625.1 Sodalis-like endosymbiont of Proechinophthirus fluctus | reverse complement strand
TGGCGCGTTCGGCACCGACGCGCAGCGCGGTTTCCCGATGATGAAGCGGCGCTAGCAGCGCCAGCACGCGGGCATCATCCAGACGACATTCGATGCCAACAGTCCCTTGACCTACCGCCGGCAGCGAGTCTGCCGGACCGATGGCCTGACGGATACGATCCTCCAGACCCAGCCGTTTTAGGCCGGCGACCGCCAAGATGACGGCATCAAAGTCGCCCCGATCGAGTTTCGTCAACCGCGTGCCGACATTACCCCGCAGGTCGCGTACCTGCAAATCAGGACGCCGTTCGCGCAGCTGGCACTGCCGACGCAAGCTTGAAGTTCCGATAATCGCCCCTGGCGGCAGCGCGTCAAGATTGGCATAATGCGGACTGACGAAGGCGTCGCGCGGATCGTCACGTTCGCATAGTACACAAAGTCCCAAACCATCGGGAAAAGAGACCGTGACATCCTTCATCGAATGGACGGCGATATCGGCGCGATATTCCAGAAGCGCCCGTTCCAATTCCTTAATGAATAATCCCTTACCACCCATTTTTGCCAGTGGGGTACTAAGGATGATGTCACCGCGGGTCACCAAAGGCACTAGCTCCACTTGCAAATGCATGTGGTGGCGCAGCAATGCATCGCGCACGTACCCCGCTTGCCAGAGCGCCAGAGGGCTCTGCCGCGTGGCGATTCTGAGAAGGTTATCTTGCATAGTCATTACCGATTTTATCATTCACCCACCATCCTAACACCGATAGTGAAGCACTGTCAGTTTTCGGCGCCGGCTAAGCAAGCCAGGAAGGGGGAAAAGGAATAACAAGTTGCCGTTGGGGAAAGTACTATACTCGATGGATAACTTAACTTTCTTTACGGTCAATCAGCAAGGTGTTAGATTGATCACGTTTCCAGAATTTACCGGCCAATAATTCTACTACTCACTATGTCGGTAGGGTGTAGAAACGGGTTTTTCTAACGCCGGGATAATCAGGTGAGATGTCTTGTACTTCTATATCGAGACCTTGAAACAAAGACTAGACGCGATTAACCAACTTCGGGTGGATCGTGCGTTGGCTGCCATGGGGCCGGATTTTCGACACGTATACAGTCTGCTGCCAACCTTGCTACATTTTCATCATCCGATGCTTCCGGGTTACCTGGATGGCAGTGTGCCCCACGGTGTCTGTTTTTATACTCCCGACGAAACGCAGCGTGCCTGGCTTGACGATAT
>NZ_LECR01000031.1:9447-9778 GCF_001602625.1 Sodalis-like endosymbiont of Proechinophthirus fluctus | reverse complement strand
TATCTGGGTGTGTCACCAATCCTGGCTGGACAACGAAGAACGCACCCAGTTGCAGCGCAAGTGCCACCTGTTGGAACAGTGGGCGATACGCCGAGGCGTGGACGTTAACTTCTTCTTGATAGATGAAAACCGTTTTCGCCATAACGAAAGTGGCAGTTTAGGAGACGAGGACTGCGGCTCCACCCAGCATATCCTACTACTGGATGAATTCTATCGCACCGCCGTGCGCATGGGCGGTAAGCGTATCCTGTGGAACATGGTGCCAGGGGACGAAGAGACCCATTACGACGAATATGTTCTGTCACTATACGCCCGCGGCGTGCTGACGCCC
>NZ_LECR01000031.1:8767-9366 GCF_001602625.1 Sodalis-like endosymbiont of Proechinophthirus fluctus | reverse complement strand
CGACTCTCCGTATAAGGCAGTACTGAAAACCCTGCTCCTGGAAGCCTACTCCTGGGAGTATCCTCATACTGAACTGCTGGCGATGAAGATCAAACAGCGGCTTCATGACGGCGAAATCGTATCTTTTGGCCTCGATCCCTACTGCATGATGCTAGAACGGGTGACATACTACCTGACCCAGATAAATAATCTGACGCGGCTGGACTTGGTGCGCCGCTGCTTTTATCTGAAGGTGTGCGAGAAATTGTCGCAGGATCCGACGGGCACCCCTTGGCGGCGTGAGATCCTGACGCAGCTGGTGACGAGCTGGGGTTGGGATGAGGAGCAGCTGAAAATGCTGGACAATCGCGCTAACTGGAAGATAGGCCAGGTGCGTGAAGCGCATGAAGAGCTGCTGGACGCCATGATGCAGAGTTACCGCAATCTGATCCGGTTCGCCCGTCACAACAACTTGAGCGTCAGCGCCAGCCCGCAGGATATCGGCGTGCTGACCCGCAAGCTGTATGCGGCCTTTGAGTCACTACCGGGTAAGGTGACGTTGCTCAATCCGCAGATCTCGCCGGATCTGTCGGAACCGCACCTGACGTTCATACACGTGC
>NZ_LECR01000031.1:5086-8696 GCF_001602625.1 Sodalis-like endosymbiont of Proechinophthirus fluctus | reverse complement strand
CAGCCACTGGAATATAACTGCTATCTCAATAAACTGGTGGCCTGGGCCTGGTTTAACGGGTTGTTAGCCCGCTCTACTCAGGTGCATATCAAGGGTAGCAATACCTGCGATAGCGCCAAACTAAATGAGCTCATCGCCGATGTCGCCGGCCACTTCCCGTTGCGGGCGCCGGCGCCGACCTCCAAGGCGCTTTACAGCCCGTGCGAAATTCGTCACCTGGCGATCATCGTCAACCTGGAGCATGATCCCACCGCAGTATTCCGCAATCAAATGGTGCATTTCGATTTTCGTAAGATGAACGTTTTCAGTTTTGGCCAGCAGCAGCAGTGTCTGGTGGGCAGCATCGATCTGCTTTACCGTAACTCGTGGAATGAAGTGCGCACCTTGCATTTCAGTGGAGAGCAGGCGGTGCTGGAAGCGTTGAAAACCATTCTCGGCAAAATGCATCAGGACGCCGCGCCGCCTGATACGGTAAAAGTATTCTGTTACAGCCAGCATTTACGTGGGATTATCCTCACCCGGGTGCAGCAGTTAGTTTCCGAATGTATCGAGCTACGTCTCTCCAGTACCTGCCAGGATCAGGCACGATTCAAGGCAGTACACGTGGCGGGACAGACCTGGGGGTTATTTTTCGAGCGCCTAAGCGTTTCGGTTCATAAGTTGGAAAACGCGGTGGAATTCTACGGCGCCATTTCCAACAATAAACTGCACGGGCTGTCCATCCAGATGGAGACCGAGCAGATCCATCTGCCGCGGGTCGTGGACGGGTTCGCCAGCGAAGGTATCATTCAGTTCTTTTTTGAAGACACCACCGACGACAGCGGATTCAATATATATATTCTCGATGAAACTAATCGGGTGGAGGCCTATCTTCATTGCGAGGGTAGCAAAGAGGAGCTGGTGCGCGACGTCAGCCGGTTCTACTCCTCGTCCCACGACCAGTTCACCTACGGCTCCAGCTTCATCAATTTCAATTTGCCGCAGTTCTATCAGATTATGAATCTAGACGGCCGTATTAAGGTCGTGCCGTTTCGCAGCAGCGTGCTCTCCCATTTGTGCGCCACGCCGTTTGAAAATGACGTGCCACCGCTGGCGCAAAACGCCCGTAGCAGCTAATTCTGCTGGTAGGAACGTGTTCCCCTCGCCCGCCATTTCGCGCTCGCCGCGTCGCTTGTAAACCACAGTTGCTATTGCTTTTCATATGCTAACTGCGATGATAGGGAGCTGAGACGGATGAATAATAGGGTAATGGATGAAATGAAAAGTGAATTGCACAACGCGGCGTTGGGGTTGATGCTGCTGGGACTGTACGGCTGCGGCCTGAAAGGCTCCCTTTATTTTCAACCTGTAGAAAAAGCGGATAAAAGAGAACAGAAGTGTCAGCTGATGACCACACCGTCCTCAACCCAGTCTCCGGTGTAGACCTCCTCGCTCTGGGATGATGGCAGCAGTGCCGACGTCGGGAACGAACAGCTGTAATCGCGGCGCAGTCGCTTCCTGTCGGCAGACGCGCTATGCTACGCTATCGGCTACTCAGCGGAGTGGGATATGCAGTTCTCCAAAATGCACGGCCTGGGTAATGACTTCATGGTCGTGGATGCCGTTACGCAGAATGTCTATTTCTCACCCGAGATGATCCGTCGTCTGTCGGACCGGCATTGCGGTGTGGGGTTTGATCAACTGTTGGTGGTGGAACCGCCCTATGATCCGGAACTAGATTTCCATTATCGTATATTCAACTCTGACGGCAGCGAAGTGGCGCAATGTGGCAATGGTGCGCGCTGTTTTGCCCGTTTCGTGCGCATAAAGAATTTGACCAACAAACACGACATACACGTCAGTACCCAGACGGGGCGCATGGTGCTGACCATCAACGAAGACGATATAGTGCGCGTTAATATGGGTGAGCCGAATTTCAAACCACAGCAGGTGCCGTTTTGCGCGGTCAAAGCTGAGAAAACCTATATCATGAACGTGGCGGAACAGACGGTACTGTGCGGCGTGGTCTCCATGGGTAATCCACACTGCGTGATTACCGTGGACAGTGTGGAGAGCGCTCCGGTGCTGACTCTTGGGCCGGTGCTTGAGAGTTACGAGCGCTTTCCGGAACGGACCAATATCGGTTTCATGCAAGTGTTGAACCGCGGGCATATCCGCCTGCGGGTCTATGAACGCGGCACGGGTGAAACTCAGGCTTGTGGTAGCGGCGCTTGTGCCGCGGTCGCAGTGGGAATCTCGCAGGGCCAATTGGCGGAACAGGTGCAGGTAGACCTTCCCGGCGGTCGGCTCTTCATCAACTGGCGCGGGCTAGGACATCCGCTGTATATGACCGGACCAGCTACCCATGTCTATGACGGATGTGTTCATCTATGAAGCAAGTCGGCGAACAAACGGACAGCGCACAAATGCTGGATGACGAACAGGTGGTTGCACTATCTGCTAACCCACGCAGATTTCTTTATCCGAAATGCCCGGATCTTAGGAAAAATGGAGGTGCCGCAGCCAGTGCGCGCGGATGTATCTCCCTATCGGAATGACAAATAGGGCGCCATCGCGCCCATATTCAATAGTTGGAAGACGATATCACCCGTTTGATGGAACATACGAGCACTAATGAACTGCTGCTTAACCGCTTACTGCAGTTGCAATCCGATCTGGCAGCAGAAGACAGTTTGCAGGAACTACTTAATCGCCTGCAGCACTGGGCACGCGGCTTGGGATCGGCAGGGGCACATGTGCGGTTATTTAGCGACCAATGGCAGTTGGTCGCCTTGTCTGGGTTCACGTATTTGGTGCTGGTACCCAGCGCGATTGCGTTCGAGCCGGTGCGGATCCAGTGTCTAAGTCAGGGTAATCATTATCTCGGCAAGCTGAGCGGTTCGGAATTACTGTTGCTGCTCCAGGTGCGGCAGGTGGACTCTATCGCCATGTTGCTGCTCAGGGATGACAGCTCCCTCGGTATTCTCATATTTACCAGTCGTGATAGTCAGCATTTCCAGGATCGAATGGGAGCGGTGTTATTACAGCAACTGGTCACATTGCTACCGGGCTTGCTGGAACGCTGGGTCAGCTGGATATGACCGACTCCCGCTCTTCGCTCTGGCCGCAGGTAAATACCTTCCTGCAATACTTGCGGGTAGAGAGGCAGTTAAGCGCCAAAACACAGGAGAGTTATCAACGGCAGTTGACCACCCTCATTTCCATGGCTTCCGAGATGGGGCTGGCGGAATGGCGGCAACTGGAGGTAAGCCAGGTGCGTTCATTGGCCACCCGCAGTAAGCGCAAGGGGTTAAAGGCCGCTAGTCTGGCACTTCGGCTTTCTGCGCTGCGCAGCTTTCTGGACTGGCTGGTGAGCATCGGTCAGTTGGACGCAAACGCGGCGCGAGGTGTTCCCGCGCCACGCCACGGCCGGCATCTGCCGAAAAATATGGATGTCGACGAAGTTGACCACCTGCTAGATATTGACACTCACGATCCGCTGGCGCTGCGCGACCGCGCTATGCTCGAAGTAATGTACGGCGCCGGGTTGCGACTGGCGGAGCTGGTCGGCCTCAATTGCGTTGACGTTGATCTCAGAGGCGGCGAATTACGGGTAGTGGGCAAGGGCAAT
>NZ_LECR01000031.1:3481-5051 GCF_001602625.1 Sodalis-like endosymbiont of Proechinophthirus fluctus | reverse complement strand
GCCGTGACTTGGCTGGCGCGCTGGCTGGCCCTGCGTGACCGCTACGCGCCTCAGGACAATGCGGTGTTCATCTCCCAGCGCGGAAAACGTATTTCCGCGCGTAACGTGCAGAAACGTTTTGCTGAATGGGGCGTGAAGCAGGGGGTAAATAGTCGTATCCATCCGCATAAACTGCGCCACTCCTTCGCCACCCATATACTGGAATCGAGCGGTAACCTGCGCGCGGTGCAAGAGTTGCTCGGCCACGCCAACCTCAGCACCACCCAGATCTATACCCACCTTGATTTCCAGCATCTGGTATCTGTGTATGATGCAGCTCACCCACGTGCCAAACGGGAAAAAACCTGATGCATTTCTATCGCCATCTGCGAGATCTTCGCGCGTTACTTGTTTGATCTTGATTATATAATTTATGATAATCGGCAGGCGATTACCCGTACCGAATACGAGTCGATGCTATTTCTATAGCAGTATACCACTCCACGCTACTCCATCTAGGACAGGAGGATTATTAACGCTTGCGCCACGAATTGCGTTGGCGGAGAGCCGGAGATTTACCACGATGTGAGCCATTTGGCGCTAGCGCTCGATATAAATGACGATGCGAAACGCGGGGCTCAGTGAGCGCGAAGCGCGAGTAGGGGCCGATGCGCATCTATTTATCACATCTGGAAATTTCGTGGTTGGGTATCCCTGATACCCTTGTTATAATCACTACTCAATCTGTATAAATGATTAGTGTTTTTGCTGCTACCGAACGGCACTACTCCTTCCGTTCGCATGTTAAAGGCCACCTATGAACGTTTCTGGTTTGCTCAACAGCTTGAACGACAAGCAACGGGAAGCCGTGGCGGCTCCGCGCGGTAATTTATTGGTGCTGGCCGGCGCCGGCAGCGGAAAAACTCGGGTGCTGGTGCACCGTATCGCCTGGTTACTGTCAGTTGAAAACTGCTCGCACTATTCAGTGATGGCCGTGACCTTCACTAACAAGGCGGCTGCGGAAATGCGCCACCGTGTCGAACATTTAGTGGGCACCAGCCAGGGCGGCATGTGGATCGGCACCTTCCATGGGCTGGCCCACCGCCTGCTGCGCGCCCACTATCATGATGTTAATTTGCCGCAGGATTTTCAGATCCTTGACAGTGAGGATCAGCTACGCATGTTAAAACGCCTCATCCGCGCCATGAATCTCGATGAGAAACAGTGGTCGCCGCACCAAGCGATGTGGTATATCGGCGACAAGAAAGACGAGGGTCTGCGTCCTCAGCATGTGGAAAGTTACGGCAACCCGATGAAAGCAACCTGGCAACGCATTTATCAAGCCTATCAGGAAGCCTGCGACCGCGCCGGGCTGGTGGATTTTTCCGAGCTGTTACTGCGTGCCTATGAGCTGTGGCTGAAAAAGCCGCATATTCTGCGCCACTACAGCGAGCGCTTCACTAATATCCTGGTAGACGAATTCCAGGATACCAACCAAATCCAATACGCCTGGATCCGCATGCTGGCCGGTAGTGACGGCAATGTGATGGTTGTGGGTGATGATGACCAATCGATTTACGGCTGGCGCGGG
>NZ_LECR01000031.1:2812-3471 GCF_001602625.1 Sodalis-like endosymbiont of Proechinophthirus fluctus | reverse complement strand
GAGAATATCCAGCGTTTTCTGGATGATTTCCCCAACGCGCAGACCATTCTCCTGGAGCAGAATTACCGCTCCACGAGCAATATCCTGCACGCCGCCAATGCCCTTATCGCCCACAACGGCGGCCGGCTAGGAAAAAATTTGTGGACCGAAGGTGCTGAAGGCGAACCGATAAGCCTGTACTGCGCCTTTAACGAACTGGACGAGGCGAGCTTTGTGGTGAACCGCATTAAGGTAAGCCAGGAGCAGGGCAGGTCGCTCAAGGATTGCGCTATTCTCTATCGCAGCAACGCCCAGTCGCGCGTGCTGGAAGAAGCGCTGCTGCAAACGGGCCTGTCTTATCGAATTTATGGCGGTATGCGCTTTTTCGAGCGCCAGGAAATCAAGGATGCGCTCGCCTATTTACGACTTATCGCCAATCGCAACGACGACGCCGCCTATGAACGGGTGGTCAATACGCCAACGCGCGGCCTCGGCGATCGCACCCTCGACGTAGTGCGTCAGACTGCCCGCGACCAAAAGCTAACGCTGTGGCAGTCCAGCTGGGCGCTGCTCGCCGGGCGCGTGCTGGCCGGTCGCGCCGCCGTTGCGTTGCAGCGGTTTATAGGGCTTGTCGATGGGTTGGCGGAAGAGACGGCGGAACTGCCGCTCCATGTGCAAAC
>NZ_LECR01000031.1:0-2804 GCF_001602625.1 Sodalis-like endosymbiont of Proechinophthirus fluctus | reverse complement strand
GATTAAAAATTCCGGCCTGTGGAACATGTACAAGCAGGAGAAAGGTGAAAAGGGGCAGGCGCGTATCGAAAACCTGGAAGAGCTTGTCACCGCCACTCGCCAATTCAGCTATAACGATGAAAATCAAGATCTGTTGCCGCTGCAGGCGTTCTTATCTCATGCCGCCCTATATGCTGGCGAGGGGCAGGCTGGCGCCTATCAGGATGCGGTGCAATTGATGACGCTGCATTCCGCCAAAGGGCTAGAGTTTCCCCAAGTGTTCATCGTCGGCATGGAAGAAGGTATGTTCCCCAGCCAAATGTCGATGGACGAAGGAGGGCGACTGGAAGAGGAGCGTCGTTTGGCATACGTTGGCGTTACCCGTGCGATGGAAAAGCTGACCATTACCTATACGGGGACCCGCCGTCTGTACGGTAAAGAGGCCTACCATCGGCCGTCGCGATTTGTCGGCGAACTGCCGCCGTCCTGCGTGGAAGAAGTCCATCTGCGCACAAGCATAACCCGTCCGGCCAGCCAACGCCAACAGCGCTTAGGCGCTCGGCTAAGCGAAAACGACAGCAGTTTCACCATTGGCCAACGAGTGCGTCATCCGAAATTCGGCGAGGGAACGGTGGTGAATCTGGAAGGTATCGGCGAACATAGCCGGCTGCAGATCGCGTTTAAAGGCCAAGGTACTAAATGGCTGGTGGCGGCTTACGCCCGGCTGGAAACCGTTTAACGCCGCGGCGTGCCGCGCTGTTGTACAGAAACTGGCCAAACGGTTTTTTTCACGTATTGACAGTCTTTTTCTTCTCGGCGTAACATGCGCGCACTACTATTATAGGAGAGGGTTACGCGCCTTGGACACCCCCAGTAGATACTGGCTCGATGATCTGTTTATCAGGTACATCCACTAAGGCTGCCTCTAGTGCTGGCCACCTTAGTGGTTGTCAGCGACCTGCATCTAGCGTCGCGCGGAGTCGGATCTTTGACGGTCTGAAACTCGACAGTGACTCCCCCACCCCGTATTTCTGTGATCTTGTGATCTAATGCGTTTCCCGTTTTTTATCATGAAGGAAACGAGGGCGTATGCTTAACGCATTTCAACTGGAAAACCATCGTTTATCGCGTCTTGACTCTGATAAGCTGGGAACCCTACCTGAGGCGGTATGGGTTGATTTAATCGAGCCAGGCGATGATGAGCGCGAACGGGTGCAGCATGAGCTGGGCCAGAGCTTGGCCACACGTCTGGAGTTAGAGGACATCGAAGCATCAGCCCGTTTTTTCGAGGACGAAGACGGGCTGCATATCCACTCTTTTTTCTTTTACGCCGACGCGGAGGATCACGCCGGCAACGCCACCGTGGCGTTTACCATCCGCGACGGCCGGCTTTATACCCTGCGCGAGCGGGAACTGCCGGCGTTTCGCTTGTACCGGATGCGTACCCGCAGCCAGACACTTATTGACGGTAACGCCTATGAGCTCCTGCTGGATTTGTTCGAGACTAAGATCGAACAACTGGCGGACGAAATCGAGAATATCTACAGTGATCTGGAGGCCCTGAGCCTGGTCATCATGGACGGCGGCCATCAGGGCGATGAGTATGATAATGCTCTCTCTACGCTCGCCGATCTGGAGGATGTGGGCTGGAAGGTCAGGCTATGCCTGATGGATACTCAGAGGGCGTTGAATTTTCTAGTGCGTAAAGCGCGGCTGCCGTCGGGTCAGCTGGAGCAGGCAAGGGAGATCCTGCGCGATACCGAATCACTGCTGCCTCATAACGAATCGCTTTTCCAGAAGGTGAACTTCCTGATGCAGGCGGCAATGGGGCTTATTAATATCGAGCAGAACCGCATTATTAAAATATTTTCAGTAGTGTCGGTGGTGTTCCTACCGCCGACCTTGGTCGCCTCCAGCTATGGAATGAACTTCAAGTTTATGCCGGAGTTGAAATGGTCTTTCGGCTACCCTAGCGCCATTATGTTAATGATCTTGGCTGGGCTAGCGCCGTATTTGTACTTCAAACGTAAAAACTGGCTTTAATATTGGCCGATATGAAGAGGGCGACAAGCTTAGTCTCTGGTTCTGAGCTAGTTGAGTTGCTAAAAGCTAAAAGCCGAGCATTGAGAACTGAGAACTCATAGCCTGGAGACTGACGCGTCAGGCTGGGGGTTACCGCTTTAATGGCCTCGGCGCACCATTATTTCCCTTATCCCCAACAAACTTCAACGCGCCCCGTCACCTAGGTAAACCGCCGTTAACCCCTGCTGTCTCAAGGTCCCACCGAGCGTTGAAAATGTCATCAACGCCATTGCGCGGACGAGCAGGGTTCCGCATCGGACGCAGGGTATTTTCCCTGCGCGCCCGCAATGTGATAAAATGGCCACTTACACGTTCTTTTAAACGACCTTAATTCATAAAAGCTTTGCTGGTTTATCTCCAATGGTTGATCCTGCTGGCATGCCCGCTGGCGCTGGGATTTATCCTGCAACATTACTACGTTCCCGCCACACTGCTGCTTTGGATCCATTATGGTCGGTCTTGTGATGGCGTTTTCCGGCGCCTGTATTGCCAAGGTGTTTATCGGCTTCCAGGGCCATACTGCGATGCATGATAGCCGCGCTCCCTCTCGCCTTCCATTTTGTCGGTACTAGTCAGTTATTGGCTACCCGTGGTGTTGACGCTGGCGGGCGACTTTAGCGCCGATGTGCGTCTGGTGGTGTTTATGCAATACTTGCGGGTATTGTTTATTGCCGCCGTGGTGGTAGCGCATATTGCAATGGGTGAGGGGCTGTCGCGCCGGCAGCGCAGTGGCTTATTCCGCT
>NZ_LECR01000014.1 GCF_001602625.1 Sodalis-like endosymbiont of Proechinophthirus fluctus | reverse complement strand
TCGGCGGCGAGCTTCGCCGAAAGCGACGGTACGCTCATCAACCAGGAGGGCCGAGCACAGCGTTTCTTCCAAGTCTATGATCCAGCGTACTACGATGACCAGGTCATTATGATGGAAAGCTGGCGCTGGCTGCATTCGCTACACTCCACCTATTTGAACCGCCAAGTGGATTGGACCCGGCTTGACCATATTATCGATGCCGTAGTCGCGGCGCTGCCTGAGCTGTCGGGGATCAAGCACGCCGCGCCGGATGCCAGTTTTCGTATTCACGGCCAGAAACTGGCGCGAGAGCCGCACCGCTATAGCGGACGAACTGCTATGCTTGCCAACATCAGTGTCCATGAACCGCGTGTGCCGCAGGACCAGGACACCATGTTCGCTTTCTCCATGGAGGGCAATAATGCCCCCCAGGCGCCGCGCCAGCAGGTGGCATTCGCTTGGGCACCGGGCTGGAACTCCCCCCAGGCTTGGAATAAATTCCAGGATAATGTGGG